>JBFLXC010000161.1:0-5805 GCA_040757435.1 Spirochaetota bacterium
GCTCGGGAACCATCATCATGAAGGCATGCTCCGGCCTCCTGCCCGCCTTGGTCAGCAATTCGAACACGTTGTCGAACATGGCAGAGTCCGAGCCGCCCTCCTCCACCACGGGGAAAAGCTTGGGGAAGTCGGCGCCGAAGACGGCGCTGGACATGGTGGCCTGTCGGGCCTTCATGGCGTTCACGTTCTTGCGGAGCGTATTGATCTCGCCGTTGTGGGATATCATGCGGAATGGCTGGGCCAGGGGCCAGGATGGAAAGGTATTTGTGCTGTAGCGCTGGTGGACGATGGCGAAGGAGCTTTTGAACTCCGGATCCTCCAAGTCCGGATAAAAGGCGGCGAACTGGGAGGCTACGAACATGCCCTTGTAGACGATGGTGCGGGAGGAGAGGGATGGAACATAGAACCGGTCCATGTCGAAGCCCAGGGAGCGGGCGCCGTTTTCCATGCGGCGGCGAAGGACATAGAGTTTCCGCTCCAAGGCTTCTCCATCCGGGAGGGATCCGTCCGGAAAAGTTCCTTCCGGAGGCGCTCCGACCTCCAACCCCCGGGGAAGGAAGGCCGCCTGGCAAATCCGGGGCATGGACCTGGCCGCCTTCTGGCCCAATACCTGGGGGCGGACGGGAACCTCCCTCCAACCCGCCATGGAAAACCCTTCTTGCGCCGCGACATCCCCGATCAAAGCCTTGGCTTTGGAAAAGCTGTCCGGCCATGAGGGAAGGAAGAACATGCCGATGCCGCAGCGCCGGACTGTCTCGACTCCCAGGCCCATTTCCCGGCTAAAAAAGCCCGCGGGTATCCGGCAGAGCAGGCCGGCCCCATCCCCGGTCTTCCTGTCTCCCCCCACGGCGCCGCGATGCTCCAGGTTCCTCAAGGCTTCCAGGGCGTCGCGCACTACCGAGTGGCTGGCGCCAGCCTTCAAATCCGCGACTATTGCCAGGCCGCAGGCGTCCCTCTCATGCCCTGGATCGTAGAGCCCGCAGGAGCCTGGCCGATAATTATACTCGCCGTCTGCATATTTATCCAAATAATCTTCCGCCATTGTAACTGCGCATAGTAACAAGGCTCAATGGCGGGCGCAAGCGTCCAGAGGAAATTTTCAGGAATTTATTCGGTATTTCCCAAGGGAAGCGAAATCCTGAAGGTCGAGCCCCTCCCGACCTCGCTCTCAACCTCCACCCGGCCGCGAAAGATCGCCACGATGTCCTTCACGATGGCAAGGCCTAGGCCCGATCCCCCGGTCCTCGAGCTCCGCGAGCCGTCGACGCGGTAGAAGCGCTCGAAGATGCGTTCCAGGTTATCCGCCGCTATCCCCGGCCCCTGGTCCTTGAACTCTATCCTCGCCTCGGAGGCGGATTCCCCCGCGGCGATTTCAATCTCCGTCCCTTCGCCGGAATACTTGATGGCGTTGTCCAGGAGATTCCTGAAGGCATGGAACAGCCAGTTCTCGTCCCCCCTGAGGCGGGGAGGCTGGCTGAAGGAGCCGAGGCTCAGGGTGATTTTCTGGCGCTTTTTCTCAGCCAAGGGACCCATCACCTTCGCCACCTGCCCCAGGACTTTGGGCAGGTCGATGGCGGCTTCACCCTCGAGCCCCACGCGGTTTTCCATCTTGGAAAGCAGAAGGAGCTCGGAGATGAGCTTTTTCAGCCTTCCCGTCTCTATCTCGAGGATCTCCAGGCTCCGCTTCCTGTCCTCCTCGGGCAAGTCGCCGTACATCTTGAGCATTTCGATGAATCCGGAGATGAGGGTGAGGGGGGTCCTGAACTCATGGGACACGTTGGCCACGAACTCCTTGCGGATCGTCTCGACCTTCTTCCTTTCGGTGACATCCTTGACTATGGCCAGGACTCCTATCGGTTCCTTGTCCCCGTATTTGCTGGTCACCCTGGAGAGGCTGACTTGCAGGTCCAGGCCTTCATGGTTCCTAAGCTCGAAGCTCTTGGCCTCTCCCCCGGCCTGGGCTTCCTTTCCCTCGGCGAGGATTTTTTCCATCGCCGGGTTACCGCGCCGGGCGCCTTCGAAGAGGAAGGAAGCGTCGATGCCAAGGAGGTTTTCGGCGCTCTTGTTGAAGAAGACCACCGCGCCGGAAGGGTCGGTGAGGACGAAGCCGTCCTCCATGGCGGAAAAGATCGAGTTGATGTAGTTGTTGCGCTCGTTGTTGCGGAGAGTCATTTCCTCCAACTGGCGCCGGAGGGATTCGCAGGATTGCTCCTCGGCCATCCTATCCCCGGGCCCTGAGACCCAGCCCGCGGATGGTTTCGATATAGGCATCCCCATGCTTCAGCTTCTTCCGAAGGTTCCGAAGATGCACATCCAGGCAGCGGCTCCCCCCGTCCCCGCCCCCCAGGCCAAGGGCCTCCCGGATTTCCGTCCGCGATACCACGCGGGGAGCCCGCTTGGCGAGGAGGGCGAGCAGATTGAACTCCGTGGGCGACAGGTCCACTCCTTCCCCGTCCTGGAGGACCTTGTAGGAGGCGATGTCTATCGTTAGGTCCCTGAGCCGCAGGGGCGGCTCTTCCGGCTTATATGATTCGCGCGCGGATTGTCCCGTGGGTGGGCTTGGGGGATTGCGGCGCAACACCGCTTCGATCCTGGCGAAGAGCTCCCTGATGCCGAAGGGCTTGGTGATGTAGTCGTCGGCTCCTATGCTGAGGCCCAGGACCTTGTCGCTCTCCTCGCTCTTCGCGGTTAGGAATATGACGGGTATCCCCGAGGTGGCGGGGTCCTGCTTGAGGAGCCTGCAGGTCTCGATCCCGCTCATGCCCGGCAGCATGGAATCCAAGAGGATCAGGTCGGGAGCTTCCGAGGCGGCGCTCCGCAGGGCCTCCCGGCCGTCGAAGGCCGCGACCGAATCATACTGCTGCTGCCTGAGGCTCATGGCGAGGAATTCCACTATGTGCGGCTCGTCGTCAACGACGAGGATTTTTCTCCTGCCCATCCAGCCTTCCTTTTCAAGGGGTATCGGTCAGACTATCCTCAACTCTCCCAGGGCCAGGCGCTTCCCCGTCTCCCCGTCGAAGAGGATGCACCTATCCTCGATGAAGTCCACCGACACCTCGGAGTCGATTTCATAGTCGACGGATCCGAACACCACGGAGGTGAAGATCTGGCTGCCTACCCTGACCTTGACGATTGTCTCCATGCCCGAAGGCAGGGTGGAATAGATCTTGCCCGAAGCCCCCGCCGCCCCTTGTGCGCCTATACCCACATGCTCAGGCCGCACGCCCAGGATGATCTTGTGGCCGGGCCTCAAGGTCACGCTCCCTGATACGGGGGTGAAGAGGAGGCGCAGGCCCGCGGCCTCGACCTTGATCTGGTCCAGGTTGACGTTGTCTCCCGCGGCTTCGATGAAATTGATGGTCGGACTGCCCACGAAGTCCGCCACGAAGGTGTTGGCCGGCCTTCCGTACACCGACATAGGGGCTTCGTATTGTTGGAGAAGCCCGTCCTTCATGAGGCAGATGTTGGTGGAGAGGGTCATGGCTTCCAGCTGGTCGTGGGTTACGTAGACGAAGGTCGAATCCGTCTCCACATGGAGGCGCTTGAGCTCAGCCCTCATCTCGGTCCTGAGCTTCGCGTCCAGGTTTGATAGCGGCTCGTCCAGGAGGAGGACCTTGGGCCCCGTGGCCAGGGTCCTGGCTATGGCCACGCGTTGCTGCTGGCCGCCTGAGAGTTCGCTCGGGTAGCGCTTTTCGTAGTGGTCGATCTTCAGCATGGCCAAAAGCTCGTCCACCCGGGCGCGGATCTTGTCCTTGGGCCATTTCAGGTTTTCCAGGCCGAAGGCTATGTTCTGGAACACCGTCATATGGGGCCAAAGGGCGTAGTTTTGGAAAAGGAACCCCACGTCCCGCTTGTCCGGCGCGATGTCTATTCCCTTCGAGGAGGAGAAGACCAGGGTCCCGTCGATGTAGATCTCCCCCTCGGTGGGAGTTTCCAGTCCGGCGATCATCCGCAAGGTGGTGGTCTTTCCGCAACCCGAGGGGCCAAGGAGGGTTACGAAATCCCCGTCGCCTATGGTTATGGACAGGTTGTCCACGGCTATGGATTTCCCGAATCTCTTGGTCACATGGTCGAGCACTATCTGGGGCATATCAGGTTCCGATTCCTTTGTCGATTGACGCGCCGGTGATCCGGTTTATCGCGGTGTTGAAAACGAGGACGATGCCTACGATGAGGAGGTTGATGGCGTTGGCGTACTGGTTCCAGCCCTTTTCGTTGTACTGGAACAGAAGGGTGGTGATGACCCTGTTGGCCGGCGTTATGAGGAGGACGAAGAGGGCGAGCTCCCTCATGCAGGAGATGAAGGGCAGGAGGTATCCGGAGAGGAAGCTGGCCTTCTGTATGGGGAATATGATCCTCGCCATGCGCTTTCTCCAGGGAATCCCCATGATTATCCCCGCCTCCTCGATCTCGTTGGAGAGCTGGAGCATGGCGTTTATCCCCGCCCGGGAAGCGAAGGGGAGGTATTTCACCGTTCCCACCAGGACCAGCAAGGCGAAGGATCCGTACAGGGAGGGAATTATGAAATTCTGCTTGGAGAACATGGAAAGGTAAATGGCGCCGAAGGCCATGGACGGCAGGAGGTAGGGGAAGAAGGCCAGGTTGTTTACCGCCGCGGCGAGCTTCGTTCCGCGGCCCCGCACGATGGCGTAGCCCGCCAAGCCCCCTATGGTGCCGGCGAAGAGGGCGGTTATCACCGAAAGGCGGATGGAATTCCAAAGCGCCAGGTACAGGTACTTGTTCCTTAGGATTCCCGGTTCGCCGCCTCCCACATCCTCGCTGCCCTCGCCGATCCAGAACTGGGTGGTGAAATTCTTGAGGGAGTAATCCCCCGGAGCCATGATGAAGGACTCTATGGCGAAGGTGACCAGGGGGAGGATGGCCACGGCGACTATGAGGACGACCAGGATGAGGGAGATTGGTGTCTTGGCCCCCTTTAGATTGACCAGGGAGGAGTTGGAGCTCTTGCCGGTGATGGTGGTGAAGGACTTTCGCTTGCCCACGAACCACTGGTTCACCGCCAGGATTCCCGTCCCTATGAGGATCATCACCACCGCCATGATGTAGCCATAGCCGGGATTGAGGCCGTTCAAGGTCCTGTACAGCTGGGTGGTGAGGACCTGGAAGCGGACGGGGGTTCCCAGGAAGGCCGGAACGGCGAAGGCGCTCATGGAGGAGGAAAAGACCAGGAGAAAGGTCGAAAGGATGGCGGGCATGATGATGGGCAAGTTGATCTTGGCTATGATCTTGGCCCTGGAGGCCTTGAGGATCATGGCGGCCTCCTCCAGGTTGGAATCCATGTTCCGCAGGATTCCTCCTATGAGGATGTAGGCGAAGGGCGAATAGTGGAGCCCCAGGACAACCGAGATAGGGAATATCCCATAGGCGAACCAGTTGGGCGTCGCTATGCCCGTGATGGCGGTGAAAAGCCCCGGCGCCCCTCCGATGAGCCTGTTCCTGAAGAAGTTGAGCCAGGCCATGGCCAGAGTCCAGGAGGGCATGATGTAGGGGAAGATGAAGACCACGGAGATGAAGCGCTTGTAGCGGATGTTTGTCCTGGTCACCAGCCAGGCCACGACTCCCCCCAGGATGATTGCGATGAAGCTTGAATAGAGCGAAATCTTCATCGTGTTCCAGAAGGGCTGGTAGAAGAGCCTCAGGCTCCGCTCCCCGTCCAGGAACACCTTGCGCCAATGGAACAAGGTGACGTCGTTCACCTTGGCGCCCTTTACGGACATGATTTCCGAAGGATGGACGATGAAGGTATCGCGCACCAGGGAGATGAGCGGAACCAGGGTCAAGTAG
>JBFLXC010000162.1:0-5794 GCA_040757435.1 Spirochaetota bacterium
GCGTTGGCATCCGTGACCTCCTGGGCCAGGGTGAGCCACTCCTTGCCCGCGAATCCCTGCGCCCCAAGGACCGCCCTCCCCGATGCCTCGGCTTGGGCCAGGGCGGCTCGGACCGCGGCATGGAGCTCAACCGCCTTCCTGGTCCACACGCACCATTGCCCCAGGAGGCCCCCTACAATCCTCGCCCTCCGCTCCACGCCGTTGGAAGCGAAGCGGAATTCCGTGAGGAGGTCGACCACGACATTGTCGTCGTTGCCGGTATACAGGGCGATCTGTCCTTCCTTGCCCGCGTCGCAGACCGCCCTGACCACGTCGATGGTACGGTAGCGGTTGAAGGGGGCGATCTTTATCGCCAGGATGTTGTCGATTTCCGCGAACTGCCGCCAGAATTCGTAGGGCAAGACTAGTCCGCCCACCGCAGGCTGGAGGTAGAAGCCCACCAAGGGAATGCGGTCCGCTATCTCCCTGACGTGGGCCAGTATGGCGGACAGGGAATCATGCTTGAAAGCCGAAAGACTCAGGAGCCCGGCGTGGTATCCCGCCTGGGCCAGGAACTCAGCCTCCGCAACCGCCTGTTCCGTCCGGCCGCAGATTCCTCCTATCTTGATGATTCGCTTCCCCGTCCGTTCCGCATGGGCGTCCACGAGCCGCGACACCTCCGAAAGAACGGGCTTGAAGAGGCCATGCTTTTCTTCCCTGATTTCGAATTGGGTCGTGTGGACTCCTACGGCCAATCCGCCTACGCCTGCGTCCATATAGTACCGGACCAAGGCGCGCTGATGGACGGGATCGAACTTCCTGTCTGCGTCCAAGGCGAGGGGTATGGCGGGAATCACCGTCCCCTCCCTCATCCTATCCCGAACGAAATCGGGCAAATCATGCATCTTCATCGTCTCTCCTTGCATGCTTCCCAGGCCCACCGGGGCCGCGGGGCCTAGAATTTCCCGTCCGTCTGCTCGAAATGGGTCGGCTTTCCGAGGCTAGGGCCTCCCGAGGCCACCCAGGCGGCGGTCATGTCGATCATCGTCCAAAGGCTCAAAGATGGATAGCCGAAGAAGGCGAAGGATGCGGCGGCGTTGGCCAGATAGGCCTTTGAATCCGCCCTCTCGTTCCCCGAGAAGACAGGCGCCTTGCCGAACCTTCTGCCGAACTCCTCGGCGAGCCATCGGATGGAAACCGTCTCGGGTCCCGTGATGTTGATGGCACGGGCCGGGGATTCGCAGAGGTCGAGGCTCAAGATAGTCCTTTCCAGCACATCGCCCTGCCAGATGCAATTGAGGCTGCCCACGGAGAGATCCACAGGCTTGCCCTCCAGCACCCGGTCCGCTATGTCCCTCAGCACACCATACCGCAGGTCCACGGCGTAGTTGAGCCGGAATTGGCAGACCTTCGTCCCATCTTTGCGGGAGTAGTATTCGAAGACCCGCTCCCGCCCAAGGGTGGACTGGGCGTATTCACCCGTGGGATTGGGATCTTCCAATTCGAGGGCTCCGCCCGAGGCTGCGGTCTTGAAGTCGTATACGCATCCCGTGGAGTACGCGACAATCCTGGCCCCCTTGTAGCGTTGGGCCGCGTTGGCCGGGGCGATGGTATTGGTAGCCCAGGTGAGGTCCTGGGCGCCTATGGTGCCGAATTTCTTGCCCGCCAGGAAAAACACGTTCTCCGAGTCCGGGAGGGCCGCGACCTGGGCGGGATCAAGCAGGTCAACTCCGAGGGGTCTGACCCCAAACGTTGCCAGCCTCTCCTTTGCCTTGGGATCCGAAAACCGCGAAACCCCATAGACAGCCGACTTCGTCCCCGCCCTCTTGGCCGCCTTGGCGAGCATCATGGCCAGGGTCACGCCCACCTTGCCCGCCACGCCAAGGACGACAATGTCACCCTTGACGGCCTTTATCCTCTCCACGACCCTATCCGACGGAGCGGACATGAAGTCCTCAAGCTCCTCTTCGTTCCTGATCGCCGGAACATAGGCTTTCATAGCTCATCCTTCCTAAAGGCCGCCCCGTCCCGAACCTCAAGGCCCAGGCCGCGAAGCATGTCCTCGAAGCGGCGGCCGTATTCGATATACACCCGGCGCCGCTCTTCCCCGGGACTGTGAACCGAGGCGTCGTGGAACACCGCGGCCATATGCGGCTCGATTGTCATCCAGCCCTCGTAGCCAGAGGCGAGGCAGTCCGCGAGGATGTCCCTTACCCTGCAGGGACCTTCGCCGGGGTACACGTAGTGCTCCTTTCCC
The DNA here is from genome assembly GCA_040757435.1 of Spirochaetota bacterium. Lineage (GTDB taxonomy): Bacteria > Spirochaetota > Spirochaetia > Treponematales > Rectinemataceae > VKGY01. Next base: position 2,237 of record JBFLXC010000162.1, read on the forward strand.
GTGTCGGGCTCCCTCCACCCATCCTTGACGTGGATATGGACGACATGGCCCTTGAGCTTTTGCCAGGCTTTGTAGGCATCCTGGTTGGGATAGGGGAAGGGCTTCTCAAAGTCCTGGGTCAGGCAAGGATTGCCCGTGTCGAAGACAAGCTTCAGGCCGGGCACAGCCTCGAGCAGCTCAAGAGTGCGGCCCCAACTTATTCCCCCGTAGTTGAGGCAGTTCTCATGCACCGGCGTGATCCCCGCCTCTAGGAGGATGCCGCAGAGCTCCCTGAGCCGGGAAAAGCGCAGCTCCCTCTTCTGGTCGGCAAGAAGCTTCCCCTGGAGATCAAGGTCGATGGAAAAGCTCATGATCCTGACCATGGAAACCCCAAGGCGTTTCATCCTGGGGACGGCCCTCCGGACCTTGGCCAGTTCAAGGCCGAAATCCCCGTCCGCCCTGACGCCCCAGTTGGCGATGGTGGAGCCGAAGCAGTTAACGACGATGCCCTGCGCCTCGAGCATACGCGCCGCGGCGTCGAAGGCCGCATCGTCCAGGTCGTGGATGTTCCTGCCCCCTATGGAGCGGGCTTCGATACCCTTCCAACCCAAGGCCTTGGTGGCTTCGATCTGGCCCTCCAGATCCTCCGCGGCCTCGTCGGCGAACCCGCTTAGGCGAATCATCCCTTGGCCACCTTCGCCGGCTTTCCGGTCTCGGCGCTCCGGTAGATCGCCTCGATGACGTCCACCGCCCTGGTCGCCTCAGGTCCGTCCACCAGGGGCTTCGTTCCGGATTCGATGGCTTTGATCACGTTCTCAAACTGCAACCTGTGGCCGTGGTGGCCTATTGCCGCGGGATCCGAGGCTCCGCCCCCCGAGGAGGTGGCGCTTGCGAAGGCCTTGCGGATCTCGTCGTCCTTGGCCGTCTCGGCCTTGAACTTCCAGAAAGCCAGGTTTTCCTCTTCCAGGACCACAGAGCCCTCGAGGCCCGATACTTCGATCTTCTTGAGGAATCCCGGCCAGATGGAGGTGGATCCTTGGATTATGCCGAAGGCGCCGTTCGCGAAGCGAACCGCCGCGGCGGCGTTGTCCTCCACCTCTATGCCGGTGTGGCCGATGGTGCCCGTGTAGGCGGTCACTTCCTCGGCCTCACCCATGAACCAAAGGAGGAGATCTATGGCGTGGATGGACTGGTTGATGAGGGCTCCTCCCCCGTCCAGGGCCTTGGTGCCCTTCCAGCCGCCCTTGCTGTAGTAGTCCTGGTCCCTCCACCACTTCACATAGGCGCTTCCCATGGTCAGCTTGCCGAACCTGCCGGCGTCCACCGCGGCTTTGAGGTTCTGCGCCGCGCCGTGGAAACGGGAAGGGAAGATGCCGGAGAGGACGACTCCCGCCTTTGCCGCCGCTTCGTTGATGGCCCTGCAGCGGGCGCCCGTGGTCTCCAGGGGCTTTTCTATGATCAAGTGCTTGCCCGCCTGGGCGGCGGGGACTGCGGCGTCCATGTGGAGACCCGAGGGAGTGCAGATGTTGACCACCTCCAGGCCTGGGTGGGCCAGGAAGGCTCCCAGGTCTGTGTAGGCGGTGCAGCCGTATTTTTCCGCGTACCGGACCGCCCTCTCGGGGATCTTGTCCAGGCAGGCGACTATCTTGGCTCCCTTTATCTCCGCCAGCGCGGCGGCGTGGAATTCGGCGATGAGCCCCGTTCCTACGATTCCGAAATTCATATGTGCCTCCTCTTGGTTCGATTCTTTTCCATCATGCCGACGGATCCAGCTTGCTCAGGAATTTCATGGCACCCCGCAGGCAGGCTTCGGGATCCGAGGGAATCTCGAAGATTTCCATGGACACCCAGCCGGAATATCCTTTGTCCTTCAGGGCCCGGAAGGCGGGCCTGTAGTCCGAGCTTCCGGTGCCCGGCGCCCTTCCGTCCACTTCGTTCACATGGACGTGGCCGAAGTAGGGATAATAGCGCTTGATGAGGGCGTCCCAGCCTTCCTTTTCGCTCTGGGCGTTATGGAAGTCGAACATGCTGGCGACTCCGGGGGATCCGATCCTGTCCACCAAGGCCGCCGCCTCCTCCAGCGTGTTCACCACATCGGTCTGGTCGGGGGAAAGCTGCTCCAGGAGTATGCGGCAACGGCAGCCCTGGGCTATGGGACCCAGCTCCCCCAAGGTCTTGGCGAGGAGTTCCATCGTCTCCTCCCTGGTTTGGCCGGGAAGGGTCTTGCGCTGCCTTGGGGAGCCGAGGACCATGGGCCCGCCGCCCAGGCTTCCCGCGGCTTCGAGGAGGCGGGCAAGGTGGTCCCGGGACCGGACGCGAAGCGCCTCGTCCCTAGTGGCCAGGTGGAGGCCCTCGGGCTTGGCCATGAGCCAGTGGAAGCCGGCGAACTCAAGCCCTTCGGCTGCCAGGGCGCTTCGCATCCTTGTAAGGCCCCGGGCGGATTCTCCGGGGCTGAAGTCCCCGAAGGCGGTGTAGGGGGCGAACTCCACCCCCGTGAATCCCGTCTTCCTAATCAGGGCGCAACCTTCCTCAAGGGATAGGGAACCGAAAAGTTCGTTGCATACCGCGTATTTCATCGTCTTCCTTTGTACGGTTCATCCCGGCGCATGTCAAGGAAAGCCGCCAAGATCGCCTTCTTCGATGCGGACTTACACGCCTCCGGTCTTGTTGAGAGCCCATGCTTTCTCCTGGGCGATGATTGAAAGTTCTATGGCGTTGAACACTGTTTCCTGGCTCATGGAGGTTTCGGTCCTGTCCAGGCAATCCCTCACCAATCTGCCGAAGAAGGGGAAGCCGCAGGTCCCCGCGACCTTGTAATGGTACTCCCCCTCGTGGTTCACAAGGATCACGTGGTCTCCTTCTGGATCGGCGGCCACGTCGATGTACTTCCTCAGCTCCAGGTAGCCGTCCGTGCCTTGGATGAAGGTCCGCCCGTCGCCCCAGGCGCCCAGGCCGTCGGGGGTGAACCAATGCACGGTCAGGTATGCCGAGACTCCGTTGTCCGTGACCAGGGAGGCGTCGCCGAAGTCCTCGAAGTCCGGATATTGGGTGTATTTGTAGGATAGGGCCCGGGCCGCGGTGATCTCGGCGTTCTTCGCGCCGGCGAAGAAAAGGATCTGCTCGATGTGGTGGCAGCCCAGATCCACAAGGATGCCTCCGTATTTCTTCTTGTCGAAGAACCACCCGGGCCTGGTATCCAGGCTGATCCTATGGGGGCCTGTGCCGATTATTTGGATGACCTTGCCGATCGCGCCTTCGGAAACCAGCTTTTCCGCGTATACCGCCGCCTCCACGTGGAGCCGCTCGCTGTAGTAGACCGAAAACTTCCGCCCCGTCTCGGCGACGGCGCGGCGCGCCTTGGCCACGTCCTGCCGGGTGGTGAGGGGCGGCTTGTCGCAGAAATAGTCCTTCCCGCAGGCCATGGCCCGCAGTCCCAGCGCGCCGCGCTCCCAAGGTATGGGCGCCGCCGCCACCATATCCACCGAAGCGGATTCCAAGACTTCGAGCTCGGACGAGGCCGCGAAGGAGCCCGGAAATGCCTTGACGAAAGATTGGACCTTAGCGGGATCGGGATCCCAG
>JBFLXC010000163.1:0-5775 GCA_040757435.1 Spirochaetota bacterium
CAACAGGGCTCCCCGCCCCGAGGCGCACCAGGAGACGGCCAATCCCTACAGCATGTCCATGGAAGAGCGCATGGAGCTCTACCGCCGCAAGTACGGCAAGAAGGCGGCTTCGCCCTCCGGCAGGGCCGACAAAGGCCAAACGGGCAAGGAGATCGAGGGATGAGGATAATCACCCATACTGTGAAGCCGAGGCTCGAGGGGCCGCTTGCCGCCCTTGAGTCCATAGCCCGCAATCTCTGGCTCTCATGGAACTTCGACGCCATTTCCCTCTTCATAAGGATCGACCAGGACGCCTGGGTGGCTTCGGGCCAGAATCCGGTGAAGATGCTGGGCATGGTGAGCCAGGAGCGGTTCGACCAGCTCGCCCAGGACGATTCCTTCCTCGCCGCCTTGGGAGACGTGAAGAACCGCTTCGACCGCTACGCCAAGGGAGAGACCTGGTACAAAGGCCCCAAGAACCACGTCACCGCCTATTTTTCCATGGAGTTCGGCATCGACGTCTCCCTTCCCACCTATTCGGGCGGCCTGGGCATCCTCTCCGGCGACCATATGAAGACCTCCAGCGACCTGGGACTGCCCCTGGTGGGCGTGGGACTTCTCTACCGCCAAGGCTATTTCAAGCAGTACCTCAACGCCGACGGATTCCAGCAGGAGTCCTACCCCGAAAACGATTGGTACAACATGCCCGTCGAGCGCTGCGTGGACTCGGGCGGCAAACCCATCCTCATCTCCGTGGACCTGGCGGGCAGCCAAATCCACGCGGCGATCTGGGAGGTCAAGGTTGGCCGCTCCAGTCTCTACCTCCTGGACACCAACATCGCGGAAAATTCTCCCTACGACAGGGCGATCACCGCGACGCTCTACGGCGGCGACAAGGAAATGCGGATCCGCCAGGAAATCCTCCTCGGCGTGGGAGGCATACGGGCCCTCTCCGCCCTTGGGATCAAGGCGGCGGCGACGCACATGAACGAAGGCCATTCGGCCTTCCTCGCCTTGGAACGCATCAGGGTGCTCATGCAGGAGAAGGGATTGGGATTCGAGGAGGCTGTCCAGGCATTCATACCCACCAACCTTTTCACCACCCACACGCCAGTCCCGGCGGGGAACGAGCGCTTCGGCGTCGACCTGATGGAAAAGTATTTCCGCGCCTGGCTCGGGTCCTTCGGTATCGATTGGCAGGCCTTCCTGGCCCTGGGGCGCGAGAACCCCCACGACCAGGGCGAGAGCTTCTGCATGACTGTCTTCGCCCTCAAGCTTTCGGCGTACGCCAACGGCGTGTCCAGGCTCCACGGCGAAGTGAGCCGCCAGATGTGGAAGAACCTCTGGCCCCAGGTCCCGGCGAGGGAAATCCCCATCGGCCATGTGACCAACGGAGTCCATCCCCGGACTTGGATCAGCCACGACATGCTGAGCCTCCTGGATCGATTCCTCGGCCCGCGGTTTGTCGAGGAGCCGGGAGCCAAGGACATCTGGGACAGGATAGACCGGGTGTCCGACGAGGAGCTGTGGAGGACCCACGAAAGAAGGCGGGAGCGGCTGGTGGCCTTCTGCCGCACCAGGCTCGGCTCATCCATGAAGCGCCTGGGGATCACCGACCCCGCCATGCTCACCATGGGCGACTCCCTGTCCCCCTCCATCCTCACCCTTTCCTTCGCCCGTCGCTTCGCCACCTACAAGCGGGGCAACCTCCTCCTTCGGGATCCCGATCGGCTCATCCGCCTCCTTTCGGACAAGGATAGGCCCCTGCAGATCATCTTCGCGGGAAAGGCCCACCCCCATGATATTCCTGGCAAGGAGCTGATCCGCGAACTCGTCCATTTCTCCCGGAAGCAGGAGGTGCTGGGGCGCCTCGTCTTCCTCGAGGACTACGACATGAACATCGCCCGGTACATGACCTCGGGCTCCGACGTATGGCTCAACACGCCCAGGCGGCCCCTTGAGGCCTCGGGGACCTCGGGCATGAAGGCGGGCATGAACGGAGTGCTCAACTGCTCCGTCCTGGACGGATGGTGGGCCGAAGGATACAGGCCGGACAACGGCTGGGCCATCGGGCTCGGGGAGGAGTACAGGGACGACGAACTCCAGGACAAGATCGAGAGCGAGGCCCTCTACGACCTCCTGGAAAGGGAAATCGCCCCGGCCTTCTACCGCCGCGGCAGGGACAACCTGCCAAGGGACTGGATCGCCAAGATGCGGGCCTCCATAAAATCCGTGGGGAGGGATTTTTCCACCCACCGCATGCTGGAGGAGTACTATAACCTATACTATAAGCCCGCCATGGCCAGGGGCGTCGCCCTTGAGAACGGCGGCTGCGACGAATGCCGCTCCCTGGCGGCCTACCTCGCCAAGGCCCGCTCACTCTGGGACAGGGTGGCCGTCCTTTCGCTGCGGGACGACGCGGAGCCTGTGGTGGCCAGGGGGGCCAGGATCAAGGTCCAGGCCCAGGTGAGGCTGGCGGGCCTCTCTCCCCAGGAGGCCAGGGTGGAATGCTACCGGGGCTCCTTGTCGAGCAAGGGCGAGATAGAGTCTCCGGAAATGACCTTGATGGAACCCGAAGCCCAGGAAGGCGACCCCCAGGACGGAGTCTGGAACTACAGCGCCGTGGTGAACGGCTCCAAGACCGGGCAGATCGGGTATTCGGTCCGAGTCCTTCCGCGCCACCCCGCCCTTGGGGAAAGGCTGGTTCCCGGCCTGGTGCGCTGGGCCTGATGCCCTGGGCCCGGATGCGCCCATGCCGGCTTAAAAAAAGAGAAGGAACCGATGGCCGCGGGAAGGTATAGGATAGGGCTCAGGGCCCATGATTTCGGGAGGCTTCCGGCGGAAGACCTCGCCGCGGCCCTCCGGCCCTTCCGTCCGGACATCACGCAGCTGGCCCTTTCCAAGGCCTTGCCCGACCCCCCGGGGGAAGAAGAGTACCTGAAGCCTCGGGCCGCGGCATCCATCCGCTCGGCCTTGGCCGAAAAGGGCGTCTCCGTATCCGTCCTCGGCTGCTACATCAATCCCGTCCATCCCAACCCTGGGGAGAGGGATCGCCAGCTCCAACGCTTCGAAGCCCACCTAAAGAGGGCGGGGGATTTCGGCTGCCGCATCGTGGGGACGGAGACAGGGTCCCCGGCTCCCGATTCTTCCCGGCATCCCGGCGCCGCCTCGGAGGCTTCCTTCGAGCTCCTCTGCGAATCCCTGGCCCGCCTGGCCGGGGTGGCGGAACGCCTGGGGGCTGTGGTGGGGGTGGAACCTGTGGCCGATATCCATGTCCTGTCCAGCCTTGAAAAGACAGCGAGGCTTTTGGACCGCATTCCCAGCCCGGGATTGGGCATAATATTCGATCCCGTGAACCTCATGCCAATCGCAGGCCTCGCAGAGCCTCAGAGCGACTTTTTCGAAAGGGCCTTCGATCGCCTGGGAAGCCGGATCGCCGCCATCCACCTCAAGGATTTCCTGCCTTCGGGAAGGGAGTCGGGCGGCCAAGGAGGCAAGGGCGCGATCGTCGCCTTGGGGCGGGGAGCCTTCGACCTGGGCGCCTTCCTTGAATCCCTGGTCCGAAGATTTCCGTCCATGGACTTGCTTTTGGAAAACTGCGGTCCCGGGGAAGCCGCGGCCTCGATGCGCGCCTTAAGGCAAGCCCTGGGCGTCTCTCCGGGAGAGTCTATTTGACGCCTATTTAAGGCCTTACCACAATGTCGCCTTGACTTTTTAACCGCCAAACCATAGGATGAAACCACTACGCGTTGGAGACTGAAACGGAATCGCCCTGTATTCTGTCGGTCGACGAGGGAGCCCCGGAGATGGAAAAGAACAAGCCTACCTCACGACAGCTGCAGGCCGACAGGACCCGGACGCTGTTGTATTCCATAGCAGTCTCGCTCATGGAGAAGCAGGGTTTCGCCAACACCACCATAGAGGAAATCGCCTCCAAGGCCGGGGTCTCCATAGGGACCTTCTACCATTACTTCCGATCCAAGGAAGATGTGTTCTTCGAGATCTTCAAGAAGGCGGACGAGTACTTCGAATCCACGGTGGCCCCGGCCCTGGAGAACGCCGACCGGGCGGGCGTCCCTGTGGCGGACCAGATCATCTCCTACTTCAGATACTACGCCCATTACAATCTCAACAGAGGCTTCGCCAACATCACCCAGCTCTACAATACGAAGAACAAGATTTTCATCAAGAAGGGCCGCTTCATGCAGGAGCTGCTCAAGAAGATCATAGCCCGGGGCCAGGAGCGGGGACAGCTTTCAAGGGATATGATTCCCGAGGACGCGGTGGATTATCTTTTCATCATGGCCAGGGGAGTAGTCTACGACTGGTGCATCCACGAGGGGCGCTACGACTTGGAACAGAAGGTCGAGGGAACCATGAAGGCCCTCCTGCGGGTCTTCGAGCCCCGCAGGTAGGGAATCCTGTAAATCCCGCCGATCCTGGTATCCTGTCGCTATTAAAAACTAATGCAGACAGGATATCAGGAGGCCAGGATAGCGCGACTTACCGGTCCTTCTTGGCCGTCCTGTCGGCCAGGTAGATCAGAAGGTAGAAGAATCCCAGGGTGAGGAATACCCCCAGAAGGCCGCCGGCGGTGACGCCCAGGGCCTGGACCGTCGTTGACGAATAGCGCAGGCTGTCGATGATACCGTTCATCCTCTCCCCCTTATCCCGCCAGAAGCGGCACCAGGGCCAGCACAAGGCCTCCGGCGATGATGGAACCCAACTGCCCCGACACATTGGCGCTGATCGCCTGCATCAGGATGATGTTCCCCTTCTCCTCCTCGTTCGCCAGCTTCTGGATCACCCGGGCCGACATGGGGAATGCCGAGATCCCGCAGGCCCCGATCATGGGATTGATCTTCTTGTCCCTGGGCAAAAACAGATTCACCAGCTTCGCGAAGAGCACACCCCCCACCGTGTCGAACACAAAGGCCAGGAGCCCCATGGCCAATATGAGGAGGGTCTGCACGTTCAGGAACTTCTCGGCGTTCATGCTCGCCCCGATGGTGATCCCCAGAAGCAGGGTCACCAGGTAGGCAAGCTCGTTCTGCGCCGTCTGCGAAAGCCGCTCCAAGACCCCCGACTCCCGGATCAGGTTGCCGAACATCAGGGAACCCACAAGGGGCACCGAGATGGGCGCCACGATCCCCGCGGTCATGGTCACCACGATGGGAAAGAGCACCTTCAGCCACTTGGGCGCATTCGACTCGTGCAGGCTCATGTGGATCGTCCGCTCCTTCCTTGTCGTCAGCGCACGGATCACCGGCGGCTGGATCATGGGCACCAGGGACATGTAGGAGTACGCCGCCACCGATATGGGCCCCAGGAAGTCCTTGGCGAACTTGTTCGCCACGTAGATCGCCGTCGGCCCGTCCGCCGCCCCGATGATCCCTATGCTCGCCGCCGTCTTCAGGTCGAAGCCCAACAGCGTCGCCACGATCATGGTCGCGAAGATCCCGAACTGCGCCGCCGCCCCGAAGAAAATCATCAGCGGATTCTTGAACAGAGGCCCGAAGTCGATCATCGCCCCGATCGCGATGAAGATCAGCACCGGAAACAGCTCGTTCGCTATGCCCCCGTCGTACAGAATCTTGAGAAACCCCGCGTGCCCCTCGTGCTCCCAGGCAACCGCCAAGGGCAGGTTCACCAATATCGCCCCGAAGCCTATGGGCAAGAGCAGCATGGGCTCGTATCCCTTCGTGATCGCAAGGAATATCAAGCCCCCTCCAATCGCGTACATCAGCAGCATTTTCCACGTGATCGACGTGAATCCTATGAAGATTTCCTGCATGG
>JBFLXC010000164.1:0-5759 GCA_040757435.1 Spirochaetota bacterium
ACCGACAGGAACTCGGTGACTATCGTTGGGACTGTCTTGGCCCGGAATCTAGTTTGGAAAAATGCCAGGGTAAATTCATTCCACGATTGGATGACGCAAAAAATCGCCGTGGCCACCAAGCCTGGGGAGACCAAGGGAAGCACCACGGAAAAGAGTCCGCGCATCCTGGAACATCCATCGAGCCAGGCTGATTCCTCCAATTCCTTGGGTATGTCTTCGATGTAGCCTCGCATCATCCAAATCGAAAACGGGATATTGAAGCTCAGGTAGATGGCGCTCAAATAAAGGGGCTTGTCGAGAAGCCGCAAAAGGCGACCTAGGATGAAAAAAGAGATTACCACTGCCATGGGGGGGAGCATCCTCAAGGATAATATCCAGAAGGCCAAGCTTTCCTTGCGCTTGAACTCAAATCGGGCAAAACCGTAAGCCGCCATAGTGCCAAGGAGCACAGATGCCGATACGGTTGCCGAGACTATTAGAATGGAATTCAAGAGATTCCTCGGCAGGTTCCTCTTGGTGAATACATCGATGTAGTTGTCCAGTATCGGCTTGAACCGCCACACCGCGGGATTTATCACATCTACCCTTTCCTTGAAGGATGCCATGATCATCCAGAAGAAGGGGAATAGGCAGAGGATGGCGAAAGCCCCAATAAAGGTGCCGACAACCAACCTGCCGGCCAGGGTACGAAATCTCATGATGTACTCCTCCTAAGAAGCCCCGACAGACGGGAGAAGAGGGGAGAAAGCGCGAGGATCATTATGACCGCGTATGCGGATGCCTTGCCCACCATGTTGGAATGCAGGAAGCCGATACGGAAGATTCGAAGGGAAAGGAGTTCCGTGGCTGTTCCGGGTCCTCCTTGGGTGAGGGAGTAGATTATGTCGAATACTTTGATGGAGTCTATGAGCCTCAAAATCAAGGCAACCAGGACAAGTCGGGATATCATGGGAAGAGTGATGCCGAAGAATATCTGCCTTCCGTTCGCTCCATCCATGCGGGCAGCCTCGAAAGGCTCCAGGGGAAGGGACTGGAGGGCTGCGTGGAGCATGAGGACCATGAAAGGAGTCCATTGCCAGATGTCTACCAGGACAATGGACATGAAGGCCGAGGATGATCCCAACCAGTTCACTTTACCCAAGCCTATCAAGCCGAGAAGAAAATTCGCCACTCCATATTCGGTATTGAGGATGAGCTTCCACATCAGTCCTATTATCGATGGAGTGCATACCATAGGTATGATGATTATCGACAGAGCTAGCCGCCTTGATACCTTGAGACGTCCCAAACCAAGGGCCACAAGCATCCCGAGGGCGAGTTCCACGCTTACGGTCGACGCTACGAACATAATCGTGAGCCCGAGGGATTTCCAAAAAAGAGGATCTTGGAAAAGAAGAAACAGGTAGTTTTGAAGGCCGACGAATTTCCTGGTATCCCAACCGGAAGAAAGAGAATAATTGGTCAAGCTTACGTAATACAGAAAGAGGGTGGGAAAGATTACCACCGCCAGGAGCGCTATCATCGCCGGCGCTATGAAAAGAGCCGGCTCATAGTTTTTTCGCACGGAACCTCCGGGATATAGGTCGGGCGGCTCCCTCGCCCCTTGGGTCCCGGGAGCCGCCCGTATGGTCTGCCTACTTTTTAGGATTATTCTGCCATCGCTCGCTCACAAGCCGCTTGTGCTTGCTTCATCGCTTCTTCGGCTGTCATCTCGCCGGCGAAGGCCCGGGCGCCGAAGTCGCCTCCGATTTCCAATACCTTGATGGCCTTGGGATGGGGCGGTATCCATGATCTTCCGGTCTTAACAAGATTGTCTGCCGATACGAGGGCTTCCAGCATAGCCGGGAGATATGGGTGAACCTTGAGGATTTCCTGGTCTGTCCCCAAGGACTGACGCATGGGAGTACCTCCGCCCAGGACATACTGGCGGGCATTGGCCTTGCTGGTCATCCATACGATGAAGGCCCATGCGGCTTGCTGTTTCTTCAACTCAGAATCGGCGGAGATCCCGATTCCCCATCCGGCCATGACGCCATAGTCGCCGGCAGGGCCGGCGGGGGGCGGAGCGAAGGCTACTTTGTTCGATACTGTGGATTTTTTCGGGTCCATTATCCATGGCGCGATGGCGGTGGCATCCAGCCACATGGCGGTCTTCCCGGCCATGAAGGCGGAGATGGCTTCCTCGTGCGTGTATACGCCTACGTCCGGAGGCGCCTGCTTAAGGAGTTCGATGTAGTACTTCAGGGAAGATATGGTTCCGGGGGTATTGCATGTGGGTTTCCAGGTCTTCTGGTCGAGGAATTCGCCGCCCAGTGAATACATGAGGGTCATCCAGCCCGAGGCGAAATGGATGCCGCGTTGGGCTCTCATGGCTATGCCGTAGAGGCCGGGTTCTTTTCCATTGAAGAATTTGGCCAAGTCAAGCATCTCCTGGAGAGTCTTCGGGGGCTTTTTCCCATACTTGTCGAAGAGGTCTTTCCTATAACCGAGGAACCTGGTTTCGCCAGCGATGGGTACGGAATAGACTGTATCCTTATAGGCTCCTACACCGTTTCTGAAGGCGGCGGAGAGGTCGTTGTAGTCGAACCAGCTCGGCGTTAGGGTTTTGTTATCAAGGAAGTTCTTCAAGGGTACGGCCACGCCTGAGGGCGAGTATTCCGCCAAATTGAAGGCATCGATCATGAGGACGTCGTAGACTCCTGTCTTGGACTGATGTTCCATAAGGAGCTTTTGTCTCAGATAGCCTTCCTCCATGATGTCCCACTGGACTTTTATCCCGGTTGCCGCAGTGAAATCCTTAACCATCGCTCTCATCGAGTCGGTTGATGTGTGACCCGTGCCGGCGACGGTTATCGTGGTTCCTCCGTAGGTTTTCTTCATCGCGTCCACCCAGGGGTCGCCTGCGCCGGGTCCAGCGGCGAAAGCCGTCCCCATGGCGATGAGCGCGATGGCGGCGATTAGGAATGTCTTCCTTGCCATTTTTTGCCTCCTTTTGATATTTCTTGCAATCGACGATTGCAAATTTTCTCCTTTAATGCATGACGTAGGGGAATTCGTTGGCCAAGTAGGTTTCCGCCGCCCACCGGCATGCGCCCCTCAGGGCGGTTTGGTTTCCGTATTGGGAATATTGTAGTTCCAATGCTTTATAAGCCTGCACTTTTGGAAGACGGTTTTTTATACCGGGCATGTCGCAGAGGTCGCCTCCCATTACTATCGTATCCGCGTCCAGGACGGATTGGACGTTATTGATGAGGGCGGAGAGTCTGTTCAGGTAGGCATCGACTATCGCCTTGGCTTCCTTGTTCCCATTCTGCGCTTCTTCAAAGAGGCGTTTGGGGATTTCCAGGTTTTGGTCCTTTTTCTTGTAGTCCAGGTAGTCGGAATCCCAGCCAAGTCGTTCCTTTGCTTGGGCGCAAAGCCATACGAAGCTGTGCGTTCTGGCGTAGCGCTGTTCGATGGGGGCGTTTTTGTCTGGTATGTCAGTCAGGAAGCCAATTTCTCCAGCGGCCGAGTTGGCGCCTCTATACAGCTTTCCTTCTATCACAAGCCCAGCGCCGATCTCGAATCCTATGTCCAGGCAAAGAAGGTTGCCTAGGTTCTGGTCCTTCCGTGATTGAAATTCGGCGAAGGCGGAGAGGTTCACTACATTGTCGATATATACGGGACGTTTGAACGTTTTTTCCAAGGGTTTCCGAAGATTGAGTCCTTCGTATTCCTTATGGAAAAGAGCGGTTTTAATTTCTCCCGTTTTTTCATCCACTATGCCGGGCGACCCTATGCCGATGGCTTTTAAGTTCCTTTTCCCCATTCCTTCGGGAAGTAGGGATATCGCTTTTTCAATTTCCCTGGCCAAAAGAACCGGGAGCGGACTATCATCCTGGACGAAGCGGTGGTTCCAGAGGCTTTTATCCGCCCCGAGACTCTCCACTGCCAAGCTGTGCTTGAGAAGGTCAATTCCTATGACAAATCCTTGCGATACTGATACTTGATAAAAAGATACGCTGCGACCGGCCTTGGATTTTTGATTGTCCAAGGCCTTGAGGTATCCTGCGGCAGCGAGGCTGTCCACGGCTCTTGAGATCGCTGGGATGCTCAAGCCCAGTTCCTCGGCTATGCTGGACTTGTGGGCTGGTCCTTTTGCCTTAAGGTAGTTGAATACTACAGATTGGTTGATCTTGTTTTGAAATTTTGGGTTCACCCCTTGGGCTACCTCGATATAGTTCATTGTCGCCATCCTAGCTAACTTACTGTTAGTATAAGAGGCTCCTTTTTTGCTGTCAACTCAATCCGGGGTCAGACCCCCGCGAATTGACTTCCAGACAGGATTCCAGGATCGACAGGATAATCCTGTATATCCTGCAGATCATCGTCATCCTGTCGTATTCAATTGGTAGAGTCTGACCCCGCATTGACTTCCCAAATTAGTCAACCTATCCTGAACCTGCATCGATTAAATCCCGAGGAGGTATTTTATGAGGAAAGCGCTGGTTGCCTTCGTGTGCTGCCTGGTCATCCTTGCTCCTGTCGTCGGACAAGCGGGAGGAGATCAGGTGCAGTGGCGGAAATACGCCGGAACGTCCCTGTACCTGGGCATGAACAAACATGTCTATACGACGACGATCCGGAAAGTGATCGACGAATTCACCGCCAAGACAGGCATCAAGATCGTCATAGACGAGTACGCCCAGGACGAATTCATGAACAAGCGGCTGGTGGACCTGTCCTCCGGCGCAGGGGCCTTCGACATCGTCATGATGGACTCCATAGCCACCCAGGCCGCCCAGGCTGGCTGGATCGAGAACCTGGACCCCTGGTTCGATAGAAAGGACCTGGTGGACAAGGCGGCCTACAAGTTCGCCGACCTGAGCCCCTCCTTCCGCAAGGCATTCACCGTGGGCGGAAGCACCTACGCCATCCCCGTGTCGGGGGAGAAGCAGATCCTCTACTATAGGAAGGACATCTTCAAGGAAAGGAACCTCAAGGTCCCCGCCACCTTCGACGAACTCTTCGAGACCGCGAAGCTCCTCAAGAAGGACTATCCCGCGGGCATCCTCCTGCGCGGCCAGAAGATCCACACCGTCAGCAACACCACGGGCCTCATCTGGTCCTACGGCGGCAAGATCGCCGACGACCCGGTCAAGTACAACAAGGCGGTCTTCAATTCTCCCGAAGGCATCAAGGCCGTCGACATGTACACCACCATGGCAAGGGAGTTCGGACCAGCCGGCGTGGGCAACTACACCTGGTACGAGTGCGTCTCCGACTTCCAGCAGGGCAAGGCCCCCATGTACCTGGACATGAGCGTCTTCATGTCCCAGTTCGAGGACAAGACCAAGTCGCTGGTGGCGGGAAAGGTAGGCTACGCCCCGCTGCCCGCAGGCCCCGCGGGATCAAAGCCTACGGGCGGCGCCTGGGCCATCAGCATGAGCACTGCCTCCAAGAAGAAGGACGCGGCCTTCATGTTCCTTGCCTGGGTCACCAGCCCCGAAGTCTGCGTCAAGCTCGCCATGGAGGCGGGAATCTCGGCCAGGTCCTCGGTCCTCACCCATCCCTCCCTGGCGGCCAAGTACCCGGCCGACTGGCTCGCCGCCTTCTCGGCAGGCCTTGCGGCGGAAGTTCCCGAGCTGACCTTCCCCCTCATCTCCAAGAACGAGGAGTACCTGGATACGATAGGAACGGCCTTCAACTCCCTGATCCTCAAGAAGCAGGACGTAAAGGCCGTGCTGGACGACGCGGCGGCGAAAGTCACCAAGGTCTTC
>JBFLXC010000165.1:0-5732 GCA_040757435.1 Spirochaetota bacterium
GCCCGCTTCACCCAAGGTCCTTGCGGAGAGGAGGCTGGAGAGGATGGCCTCGGCTTCGGCGGCCGTCTCGGGGAGAAAGACTCCCTTCCCCGCCGCGAGCCCCGAGGCTTTTATGACAAAGGGCCAGGGGGCGGACCGGACGAAGTCCAAGGCGGCTTCGATCGCGGAAAAGACCGCATACCTCGCCGTGGGTACCCCCGCTTTCTCCATGAGCGCCTTCGCGTAGCTTTTCGAGGACTCGATCCGCGCCGCGGCCTTGGATGGACCGAAGCAAAGGACCCTTTTCGGGCCCGGAAGGGCGGCGATCCTGTCGGCGAGTCCCAGGGCAAGAGGAATCTCAGGGCCCGCCGCGACCAGGTCGATGCCTTCCCTGCGGGCGAATTCCGCGATTCCTTCGATATCGTCGGCCCTGATGTCCACGTTGGCTGCCACAGCTGCCGTCCCGGCGTTTCCCGGGGCGCAGTAAAGCGCCTTCACGGCAGGGGACTGGGCGAGCTTCCACGCCATGGCGTGCTCCCTGGCGCCTGCCCCGACGACTAGTATCCGCATGGCATCCTCCATCAGAATTCAAACCTGTTCTTGTCCGCCGTTTCCTCGGCGTCGACGGGATAGGCGCCGTTGAAACATGCGGCGCAATACAAGCCCAAATCGCCTATCGCCCTACCCATTGAATCCATGGACAGGTACTCCAGGGAATCGGCGCCGCTCCAGGCGGCGATCGCGGATTCCGGCACCCGGTTGGCCACCAAGTCCTCGGGCCTGCCCATGTCCACGCCCATCATGCAAGAGTGGCGCACCGGGGGGCTCGCCACCCTCACGTGCACTTCCCTGGCTCCGGCGGCGCGGAGCAGGGCCACCAAGGGACTTATGGTGTTGCCCCGCACGATGGAGTCGTCCACCACCACCACCCGCTTGCCCTCCACGGTCTTGCGCAGCACGTTGAACTTGAGGGACACGCCCCGCTTTCGAAGCGAATCGGTGGGCTCTATGAATGTCCGGCCTATGTAGCGGTTCTTCACGAAGGCCTCTCCGTAGGGAATCCCCGATTCGAAGGCGAAGCCAATGGCGGCGGAAATTGAGGAATCGGGAACGGGAATCACCACGTCCGCGAGGGCCGGCGAGTGCTTCGCCAATTCGATTCCGAAGGAACGGCGCACATCGTGGACCGAGAGACCGTTCCACTCGCTGTCGGGCCGGGAAAAATACACGAATTCGAAGATGCATGAAGCGGACCGCAGATCCTTGGGAAAGGGGCCTGCGGAGACTCGGGCCACCTTCCCCTGGTTGTCGCAGGAGACTATCTCCCCCCGCCCCACTTCCTGTATCCCGCGGCAGCCCAGGGTCGAGAGGGCGCAGCTCTCCGAGGCCGCGACGAAAGCCCCTTCGGCGGTGAAGCCGGTGGAGAGGGGCCGAAAGCCCCAGGGATCCCGGGCGGCGTAAATCCCGTCCAAGGTGAGGACGACGAAGGAATACGCGCCTATCCAGGAAGCCATGGCGGAACGGATCCTTTCGGCCCAGGTTCCGCCCTCGGATCCTGCGAGGGTCATGAGCATGAGCTCCGTATCGCTGGCTGAGGTGAGGCCCACCCCCCGCTTGAGGAGTTTCTTCCTCAGCTCCCCCGCGTTGACGATGTTGCCGTTGTGCGCCAGGGCGACGGGCCCGTGCATCGTGTCGATCAGGAAGGGCTGGGCGTTCCGGATGTTGGACGAGCCTGTGGTGGAGTACCGGGTATGGCCTATGGCGGTGCCTCCCTGCAGGGCTTCGATGTCAGCCTCGGAGAAGGCTTGGGATACAAGGCCGGCCCGCTTCCTGAGCTGGATGGAACCGCCTGCCTTGCCCGCCATGCCGGCGGACTCCTGTCCCCGGTGCTGAAGCGCGAAGAGGCTGTAGTAGGCTATCCGCGAGGCTTCGCCGGCGGGGGAATACACGGCGGTGACACCGCAGGCCTCCCTCGCCCCGCTTTGCGCCTCCTCTTCCTGCCTCGCGTTCATTCGCCGTCCCGCCTCTGGAGCTCCGCGTCGTCCGCCTCGATCTTGTCCCGCTGCTCCTTCTGATACTCCCTCACCCTCTCCTTCATGTCCTTGTCCTTCAGGGCGAAGATCTTGGCCGCGAAGAGGGCCGCGTTGCGCGGATCCAGGACCGTTGCCGCCGCGACCCCCGGCGGCATCCTCAGGGATGAAAAAATATCCGCTCCGGCGAAGGAGTCGTTGGGCGGCGGACAGGAGACCACGGGGAAGGCGGTGGAGAACTCGACCATGCCGGACAAGGCGTTCGAAAGCCCGGCGATCCCGATGTAGACGATGTCCAGGCCACGCTTTTCGTTGTCCGCCAGTATCTCCAGCACTTTTTCAGGCGTCTTGTGCGCCGAGGCGATCCTGGTCTCGTGGGCTATGCCGAAATGGTCGAGCCAGGCGGTGATTTTCTTCGCATGCTCCAAATCCACTTTGGAGCCCATGAGAAGGACAGCTAGGTTTCCGTTCATAGTTTCACTCCCGCGGCCTTGAGGTTTTCCATGATCCTATCTCCCACCGGATACCGTCCGGCCTGGAACCGCCGCCCGGTCAACATCTCGTAGGCCGCCTGGTAGAGAAGGGAGGCTTCGGCCCACACGGAGTCCGCCAGGACGGGGATGGGACCGTCGCCGCGATAGCCCGCCTCGACGTACTTCATGCGGACGAACTCCTTGTCGAAGATCTCGGGCTCCTTGCCGGCGGCGAGCCTGGATTCGTAGCTTTCCAGCTTCCAGAACCTGGAAGAGTCGGGTGTGTGGATTTCGTCGATGAGGACGATCCTTCCTTGGTTGTCCAAGCCGAACTCGTACTTGGTGTCCACAAGGATCACTCCAGCCTTCTTGGCCAGCTCCGAGCCGCGGCGGAAAAGGGCCAGGGCGATCTCCATCGTCGCTTCCCAGGTATTCTTGTCCACGAAGCCCTTGGATACGACTTCGGCGCAGGTCAGGCGCTCGTCGTGCGCCCCTGCCTCGGCCTTGGTGGTGGGCGTTATCATAGGTTCTGGCAAGGGCCTGTTCTTTTCCAGCCCCTCGGGAAAATCGTAGCCGTAGATGTTCCTGTCGCCCTCGGAGTACCTGCGCCACAGAGAGGTGGAGGTGACGCCTGTGATGTAGCCGCGGACGATCACTTCCACGGGCAAGGGCCTTGTCTCCCTGACTATGGAGACATTCGGATCGGGGACGGAGACCAGATGGTTCGGGACTATGTCCGCCGTCGCCTCGTTCCAGAAGGCGGAAAGCTGGTTCAGCACCTGGCCTTTCCAGGGGACGGCGCCCAGGACCCTGTCGAAGGCGGAGATCCTGTCCGTGGTGATCATGAGCCTTTCGCCCGTCCCCAGGGAGTACCAGTCCCTGACCTTTCCCGAGGTCTTCCCCGGGATTTCCCCGCCCAAGCCCGCGAAGGCCTTGGGCAGGGTTTCCACAACCTTACCGTAGTCCACCATGTCGCACCTCCTCCCAATATCCAGGTTGGATGATCACAATTCTTCGGCGTAGCGGACGCCGGCTATGAAAAGGGAAAGTCCTGATCCGCTTCTTCCTCCGCCCCAGGCGGGCCGCCCGGGATGGATGTTGTTCTCCGGATGGGGCATTAGGCCCAGGACGTTGCCCTCGGGATTGCATATTCCCGCGATGTCCTGGGGCGAGCCGTTCGGGTTGGCGGGATACCTTCCCCGGGCGGGATTCCCCGATTCGTCGGCGTAGCGGAGGGCGATCAATCCCAAGGATTCCAGCTGGGCGAGCCGCTGGGGCTCCGAAACCGCGAACCTTCCCTCGCCGTGGGCCACCGGGCAGGAAAGGATGGAATCCACGCCCTTCGTCCACACGCAAGGGCTTGCCTGCGCCTTCAAGTCGACCCATCGGCACTCGAAGGAGCCCCTCTCGTTGCCTGTCAGCGTCGCCCAACGCGCCTGCGGGTCCAGGCCGGGAAGGATCCCGGACTTCACCAGGGTTTGGAAGCCGTTGCAGATGCCCAGGACGGCCTTGCCCTGCGAAACGAATCTCCCCACCTCTTCCTTGAAGAAGGAAGCGATGTCCAAGGCGAAGAGGGCTCCGGCGCCCAACGCGTCGGCATAAGAGAATCCGCCGGGTATGACGAGGATCTTCGCATCCTCGAGGAGACTCCGCCTCCGCTTCAGTTCGTTGACATGGACGATCCGGGGATCAGCCCCGGCGGCCTCCAGGGCATGGCGCGCGTCCGCATCCCGGTTGGTGCCCGCGGCATGGAGCACGATGGCTTTGGGCTTTCTCACGCCTCACCTCCCGCAGGCCCGGACTCGGAGCCTTCGGCCATGATCTTTTCGGTCTCCGACATATACGCCTTCATGAGCTTTTCCAGATCCACCGCCTCTAATTCTCCGGATTCCCGGAAGATCCTCAGCCTCGTGCCGCGCGACACAAAGCCGACGGACAGGTGCGGACAGCCGGCCATCGCCGCTTCGAACGCCACGGCCTTATCCTCGGCCACCTCGGCGAGGAGGCATCCGTTCGTCTCGGCGAACAGGAGGGCCGCGGAATCCAAGCCGCGTTTCCCGCCGCCGGCCGCCGCCCGGAGGGCATCCAGGGAAATATCCGCGCCCCTGCCCCCTCCAAGGCACATTTCAGCCGCCGCGGCCGCCAGCCCCCCGTCGGAGATGTCGTGGCAGGAAAGCACCAGGCCTTGGCGGATCGCGCCGTGCAGGGCCCTGTAGACCGTCGGCGCGGCCGCGGACGGCCGCGGCCCCTTTCCGGCCATCCCCTTTCCAGGAAAGGCCAGCTCCCCATATACCGAGGCGGAGAGCTCGGGGTCGAAATCCCCCACTAGGTAAATGCGGGATCCTTCGCCCTGGAAGGCGGATCCTAGGGAATCTTGAGCCTTGGGCACCACGCCCACGGCGGAGATGAGAAGGGAGGGAGGAATGGAAATCCGCTTCCCTTCCCTATCCTCGAATTCATTGTTGAAGGAGTCCTTTCCCGAGATGAAGGGGGTCCTGTGGGCAACGGCCGCGTCCCTGCATGCCTTGGCGGCCTTGAGGAGTGTCCAGAGGTTGGCGGGATTCCTGGGGTCGCCCCAGCAGAAATTGTCGGTCACGGCTATCCTGTCGGGATCCGCCCCCGAAGCGACGGCGTTGCGGACCGCCTCGTCCAGGGCGGAATAGGCGGCGTTGTACGCGTCCGCCTCGCCGTAGCGCGGGTTGAAGCCGTTGGAAATCGATATTCCCTTACCCGACCTCACCTCCAGGGGCTGGAGTACAGCGGCGTCGGATGGGCCTTTCTGCATGCGCCCCGAGAAAGGACCCCGCACCGTGGCGCCCTGGACCTCGTGGTCGTATCTCCGTATGGCCCATTCCTTGGAAGCCACGGCCGGATAGGCCATGACCTTGGCCAGGATATCCCCTATTCCCTTCCCCGCCGGAACCGGGGCGCCGCCTGATGTGCCGATCGCGCCGTCAGGTTCCGATCCGGATCGCTCCGGCTCCGCAGGCTTTACCGCCTTGAGCCTTCTGCCGGGCATCCCCTTGTGCAAAAATCCGCAGCTCAGGTCGAGGACCTTCTCCCCATCGAATCGCACAACGAGTCTTCCGTCTCCGGTGAAGGAGCCCAAGTCCCACCATCCGACGTCATTGGACTCGCACAACGCAATAAAATCGGGCAACGCGTTGGGCGGAACAGCGAGGACCATCCGCTCCTGGGCCTCCGAAAGCCAGATCTCCCAGGGCGAAAGCCCGGGGTACTTGAGCTCGAC
>JBFLXC010000166.1:0-5640 GCA_040757435.1 Spirochaetota bacterium
CCGGCCCCCAACCGGGCCGGCGCGTTTCGTACCGGAGGGCGCCCGGCCGCACCCGAGCCTGCGGCCGGGCCATGCCTATCTGGCGCGCCGCCGTTGCCATCGGTGGTGTGAAATCAGGGCTCGCATCCCAAGGAGGGGCTTTCATGCCCGATACAAACCTCAGCATGGAAAAGATTGTCTCCCTGGCCAAGCGCCGGGGCTTCGTTTTCCAGTCCTCGGAAATCTACGGTGGCCAAGGCGGCGCATGGGACTACGGTCCCATGGGTGTTGAGCTTAAGAACCGGATCGCCCGGTTCTGGTGGAAGGAAATGACCCAGCTCCACGACGACATCGTGGGACTCGACGCGGCTATCCTCATGCACCCAAGGGTATGGGAGGCCTCGGGCCACGTGGAAAACTTCACCGATCCTCTGGTCGACTGCAAGAAGTGCAAGACCAGGTTCAGGGCCGACCAGATCGACCAGGAGAAGCTCGCAAGGAAAGAGTGCCCGGAATGCGGCGGGGAGCTGACCGACACCCGGAAGTTCAACCTCATGTTCAAGACCAACATAGGACCTGTGGACGACGGCTCGGGCCTCATCTATCTTCGCCCCGAAACCGCACAGGGCATCTATGTGAACTACAAGAACATCGCCCAGTCCAACCGCATGAAGATTCCCTTCGGCATCGCCCAGATAGGCAAGGCCTTCCGCAACGAAATCGTTACCAAGAACTTCATCTTCCGAACCTGCGAATTCGAGCAGATGGAGATGCAGTATTTCGTCAAGCCGGGAGAGGACGAGAAATTCTTCGACTACTGGAGGGAGCAGCGCTGGGCCTACTACAAGAAGCTGGGCGTGAGGATGGATAAGCTCCGCTGGCACCGCCACGGCCCGGACGAGCTTGCCCACTACGCCAAGGACGCATTCGACATAGAATACGAGTTCCCCATGGGCTTCAAGGAACTGGAGGGAGTCCACAACCGTACCGACTTCGACCTCACAAGGCATCAGGAATACTCCGGCAAGGATCTGCAGTACATCGACCAGGACAACGGCAACGCCCGCTTCATTCCCTACATCATCGAGACTTCGGCCGGCCTCACCAGGCAGTTGCTCATGGTCCTCTGCGACGCCTACGAGGAGCAGAAGGTCGCTGACAAGGGGAACGACGACGATTGGCGGACTGTCATGCGCTTCCATCCCATCCTGGCGCCCATCACCGTTGCTGTCCTCCCCTTGATGAAGAAGGACGGCTTGGCCGAACTCGCGAAGGATATTAGGGAAGAGTTGAAGGAAGACTACTCCACCGACTACGACCAATCCGGGGCGATCGGCCGGCGTTACAGAAGACAGGATGAGGTGGGCACCCCGTTCTGCGTCACCATCGACTACCAGACCAAGGAAGACGGGACCGTCACGGTGCGCGACAGGGATTCCATGCTCCAGGAAAGAGTCCTACGAAGCGAACTCCCGGCGTATCTGAGGAATAAAATAAAAAGCTATTCGAGGACCTAAGGCGAAAAATGCCGAACGTGGCGGCCGGAGGGAGGACCAGCCCCTGGCTCCCGCCGCCGCCTTATTCACTTGGTGCCCAGGACTCCGTCCTTGCACGCTTTCGCGACGGTGAACTTGACCGCGGTCTTGGCCGGAATCTTTATGGATTCGCCGGTGGCGGGATTGCGGCCGACCCTCGCCTTGCGCTTAGAGAGCTTGAGGATGCCGAAGCCTGGAAGGGTGATCTTCTTGTTCTTCTTCACCTCTTTGTAGGCGATGTCGGCATAGGCTTCCAGAAATACCTTGACATCGTTCTTGGTCCATCCCGTCTTCTCAGCCAGGGCGGCCACCAACTGAGCCTTCGTCATCGCGGAACCTTTCACTGCCATGTTACTCTCCTTTACCGAACCTTTCGGATTGCCTGAATCTCTCATGTTTCGCCTAGACTCCGATAATATCATGGCCGCGGGAAAAATACGATAAAAAACTGCGTCCCGCCTCGATTTCTTACTGGGGATATTGAGCCGGAGGCTGACGAATCGCTATACTTCGCCATCGAAACCAGGAGTAACCATGAACAGGGCACTTGAAGTACTTAAAGAGCGGGGATTCATCCAGCAATGCACCGACCTCGAGGGTCTATCAGCCCTCATGGACCAGGGTCCCGTCACGCTGTACGAAGGCTGCGATCCCACGGGCCCTTCGCTCCACATCGGGCACATGGTCCCCTATTTCGCGATCCGCCACCTCCACGAAGCCGGCAACAACGCCATCGTCCTCATGGGCGGGGGAACGGCCCGGATCGGCGATCCCTCCGGCAAGACAACCATGCGCCAAATCATCAGCTACGAGGAGATCGACGCCAACGCCGCCCGGTTCCTCAAGCAACTGGACAGATTCCTCGCTTTCGACGGCAGGTCCCTGTATTCGGCGAACAACAAGGATTGGCTGGCGAACCTGAACTACATCGATTTCCTCAGGGACATCGGCCGCCATTTCTCGGTGAACCGCATGCTTTCCTTCGAAGCCTACAAAATGAGGATGGAGACGGGCCTTTCCTTCATCGAATTCAATTATCAACTCCTCCAGAGCTACGATTACCTCCAACTCTACAAGAGGCATGGGTGCAGGCTCCAGATAGGTGGGGACGACCAGTGGGGGAACATCGTGGCGGGTATCGAGCTTATCCGCAGGGTCGAGGGAGCGGAGTGCTTCGGCCTGACCTTCCCCTTGGTCACCACCTCTGACGGCAAGAAGATGGGAAAGACAGAGAAGGGCGCCTTGTTCCTCGATCCGGAAATGACCAGCCCCTACGACTTCTTCCAGTACTGGAGGAATGTCCAGGACGCGGATGTCGAGCGTTTCCTTTTGATGTTCACCTTCCTGCCAATCCAGGAGTGCAAAGCCTTGGCGAAGGGCAAGGACGCCCAGATCAACGCCGCCAAGGAGAAACTCGCTTGGGAGGTCACCGCCCTCATCCACGGCAGGGAAGAGGCGGACAAGGCCCTCAAGGCCGCCAGGGCGGCCTTCGGCGGAGGGGGAGATGTGGAACAGATTCCCTTTATAGCCGTCGGGGCGGATAGGCTCGCCAAGGGCCTTGGGGTGCTGGACCTCTTCGTCGAGGCGGGGCTCGCTGACTCCAAGAGCGAGGCGCGGCGCCTCATACAGCAGGGCGGGGCGTCCGTGAACGGCGCCAAGGTCGTCGACGAAGCGGCCGTGGTCGACGCCTCCATGCTCTTGGAAGGAGCCGTAACCCTCAGGGCGGGAAAGAAAAGGATCTGCCGGGTGGTGGCGGGCTAGAGGCGCAGTACCAGGTCCTCCAAAGGCATCCTGATCTTTTCCCTGGGCGCCTCGCCCCCTCTGCCGAAGGCGACTATGAGGCCCACCGCCTTTTCGGCCGGCTGGGCGCCCAGGATCTCCAGGACCTCATCCTCTTCGTACCCCTCTATGGCGCAGGAATCGATCCCCGCCGCCTTCGCTCCCGTCATCATGTTCGCCGCGGCAATATAGGACTGCGCCCTGGACCAGGACAAAAGCCTGCCCTGGGAACGCAGGAACTCGTAATACCCCACGTAGTCTGCGAGGAACACGGGATACCCGCCTGGGAATCTTTCGGCGCGGCCAAGGAGAAAGGCGCTGCCGGGTTCGAAGGACTTCTCGCGCTCCACGAGTATGCAGACGGCCAAGGCGGAGGTGGATACAGCCTCTTGGCCGAAGCAAGCTTCCCCGAGACTGGCCAGGAGCTTCCTGTCCGTCACGGCGCAGAAAGTCCAGGGTTCGAGGCCGAAGGAGGAGGGGGACAGGCGGCCGCACTCCATGATGTATTCTATTTCAGACTCTTCGAGTGCTTGGGGCAGGTATTTCTTGCATGCGAAGCGGCTTCCCATCGCTTTGAGGATGAGGTCCCGCTCCGTGCCGCCGTCCTTGCTTGTCATGCAAGGTCCAAGGCTACGTCGAACATGGCGTTCAAGGAGGTTTGGCGCTCCTGCGGGCTCATTTCCTTCCTCGAGATGTTCGAGTCCGAGCAGGTAAGGAGGGTCAGTGCCTTCTTGCCCAGGTGCGCGGCGTTGCAATAGAGGGCGAAGCATTCCATGTCCGTGGCGGCGCAGCCCATGGAGGCCCACTTCTTCCAGCCTTCCTCTTCGGGAAGGGCGCTGTAGAGGGAGAAGATATCGGAGGAGAATATTCCTCCCACCCAATGCGGCACCTTCCGCGCCCTGGCCGATGCCACGGCGCCTTCCAGCAGCCCGTAGTCCGCGCTTGGGGAGAAGGATCCATTGAGCCTGTATTGGTGGGCGTAATTAGAGTCCGTGGAGGCGGTCATGGCTATGACCAGATCGCCGACGTCGATGGCGGCGGAAAGGCCGCCGCAGGTTCCTATGCGTACGATCCTCTCCACGCCGTAGAAGGAAAAGAGTTCGAAGGAGTAGATGCCCATGGACGCCGCTCCCATGCCGGAGGCCATGACGGAGACCGGCTTTCCCTTCCAGGTTCCGGTGTAGCCGAGCACGTTGCGCACAGCCGTGAACTGCCTCGCCCCCTCGAGCCGTGTTTCCGCTATGTATTTGGCTCTCAAGGGGTCACCGGGCATCAGGACGAACTCGGCTATCTCGCCCCGCTTTGCGCTGTTGTGGGGGGTTCCTTCGCTGTAGTGGCCCAAATGCCGTTCGTGCATCCTATGGTGGTCCATTGTCTCTCCTTTGAAGCGTTCCCTCAGCTGCGCTCGTACGGCTGGCCTGAGGCGCGGGGTGCGTAGTCCTTGCCTGAGAAAAGGACTAGGGTTACCAGGGTTATGATATACGGCATGACGCTGAAAAATTCCGATGGAAGGACGCGGAGGGCGGGGATGTTCACCATGTAGATGGACAACGATACCGCGGTCCCGAACAGCAGGGAGGCTCCGGCGATGCCCTTCGGCAGCCATCTTCCGAAGGACACCGCGGCCAGGGCGATGAAGCCCGCTCCGTTTATGGTATAGATGGTGTACTGGATCGTCTGGGTGAGGACCAGGCAACCCCCCGCCACTCCAGCGAGGAAGCCCGACATGAGAACCGCCAGGTAACGCATTTTCCTCACGTCTATCCCAGCCGAAGCCGCGGCCTGGGGATGCTCGCCGCAGGCCCTGAGCCTCATGCCGAAGGGCCGCTTGTAAAGGATGAACCAGGAGGCGGCCACGGCGACCAAGGCTATCCAGGCGGTGGGATAGATGCCAAGGAATCCGGGCATCATGCCGAGACGGAAGGGCATGGTCCTCTCCATCTTGAATATGATCTGGGCCATGAACGCGGTGCCTCCGGTGGCGAGGAGGTTTATGCCCGTCCCTGATATGACTTGGTCTGCGTTGAGGGAGATGGAAGCGAAGGCGTGGATGAGGGAGATGCCCATGCCGACAAAACCTCCCGCGAGGATCGCCGACCACACGGAAAGGGCGGTCGTGGATTCCAGGAAATAATGCATCGTCGCGGCAGTGAAGGCCCCGACGGCCATGAGCCCTTCCAGGGCGATGTTGACCACTCCGGATTTTTCGCAGATCATGCCGCCGGCGGCGGTGATGAGGATGGGGGCCACTATCATAAGGATCGAGGGAAGCATGGCTAAGATGTCATTCATCGGCGTTCCTCCCTTCGGTCCTAGCAGCCTTCTTCGCCCTCCAGTCCAGGTAGAG
>JBFLXC010000167.1:0-5632 GCA_040757435.1 Spirochaetota bacterium
TCGTACTGTGACGCGATGAGGGAGTGGTTGGGGTGCAGGACCAGATACAAATGCTTTTCGTTCGGCATGCTTACCTCCAAAGATTGCGGAGCGTCGGCGCGAGGACCAACGCGATGATGGACATGAGCTTGATGAGGATGTTGAGCGAGGGACCGGCGGTATCCTTGAAGGGATCCCCCACCGTGTCGCCCACCACAGCGGCCATGTGGGCGGGAGAACCCTTGCCTTCCACCTTCCTTGATTCTATGAGCTTCTTGGCGTTGTCCCAGGCGCCGCCTGCGTTGGACATGAAGATGGCCAGAAGGACGCCGGAGACCGTGGAACCCGCGAGAAGCCCGGCCAAGAGGGCCGGCCCGCCAAGAAGGCCCGCGGCGACGGGGGAGAGGATGGCAAGGAAGCCCGGGACGATCATGCTCTTGAGGGCCGACTTGGTCGAGATGTCCACGCAGGACCGGTAGTCCGGTATTTCCTCGCCCCTCAGGATCCCGGGCTTTGCCCGGAACTGCCGCCTAACTTCCTCGATCATGGCGAAGGCGGCCACTCCTATGGCGTCCATGGCGAAGGCCGAGAAAAGGAAGGGTATCATGGCGCCGATGAATAGGCCGATCACCAGGAAGGGGTTTGTGATGGAGAGCATGGCCGGATCGACGCCGGCCGCGTCTATGAAGGCTACGAAGAGGACGAGGGCGGTGAGGGCCGCCGAGCCGATGGCGAAGCCTTTTCCTATGGCGGCGGTGGTGTTGCCCACGGCGTCCAGGGAGTCGGTGACGTTGCGCGTCTCAGGCGGGAGCTCGGCCATGACGGAGAGGCCGCCTGCGTTGTCCGCTATAGGTCCGTAGGCGTCCACGGAGAGCTGGATGCCCAGGGTGAGCAGCATTCCCAGGCCGGCTATGCCCACGCCGTAGAGCCCGGCCATGGAAAAGCTCGCCGCGATGGCCGCCCCGATGACCAAGGTAGGGGGCATGGTGGAGAGCATCCCCACTCCAAGGCCCGAGATAATGGTTGTGGCGGGGCCCGTGGTGCAGGCCTTGGCGATTTTCCTCACCGGGGCGGTGTCCGTGCCGGTGAAAAATTCGGTGATGAGTCCTATGGCGGTTCCGGCTGCGAGTCCCGCAACGCAGGAGAAGGCGATGCCCAGGTAGCCGAAGGAATTTCCTTCCGGTCCGCCGAAGCGCCCAAGGCCGAGGATGAGGCGGGCCAGGGGGAAGACTAGCAGGATCGCGATGCCCGCCGCGCCGAAGGATCCGGCGTTGAGCGCCCTTTGGGGGGAGGATGTAGGCTTCATGCGCACGAAAAGGGTGCCGGCGAGGGAGGCGAGGACTCCCGCGGCCGCCGCCGCCAGGGGGAAGATGGCGAGGCGTGTCTTGACGTCCGGGGCGGCGGCGGCGCCGATGCCCAGGACGGCGCAGCCCACCAGGGCTCCAGCGTAGGATTCGAAGAGGTCGGCGCCCATTCCCGCCACGTCGCCGACGTTGTCGCCCACGTTGTCCGCGATGACCGCCGGGTTCCTGTGGTCGTCCTCGGGGATTCCGGCCTCGACCTTGCCCACCAGGTCGGCTCCCACGTCGGCCGCCTTGGTATAGATGCCCCCGCCCACCCGGGCGAAGAGCGCGATGGTGGACGCCCCTAGGGAAAAACCGGAGAGCACGGGGAAGGTCACGGAAGCCAGGATGCCGACATCGCTCCCGGAATGCATGAGCATGAATCCAAGGACCAGGGAAATTCCCATCAGGGCGAGCCCCACGACGGTCATCCCCATGACGGAGCCGCCGGCGAAGGCGAGGGAGAGGGCGGGACCTATGCCCACCTCCGCCGCCTGGGCGGTGCGGGCGTTGGCCTTGGTCGCCACGGACATTCCGAACCATCCTGCGAGCCCGGAGCATAGGGCGCCCACGGCGAAGGCCGCCGCCTGGAACCTGAGGGCCCCGGAATTGAATACCGCCAAGAGGACCGCCACGATGGGAACGATGACGGCGATCACCAGATACTCCCGGGTGAGGAAGGCCTTCGCGCCTTCCTCGATATACCCAGAAATCTGGGCCAGGGCGGCGGATTCCACCCGTATCCGCCCTATGCCCCGAGCCTTGGAAAAAGCGTAGAAAAGCGCCATGAGGGACGCCGCGGCCGCGGCCAGCACCCCTAGCTCAATGCCCATACCGCCCCCTGATCATACGTTGATGTTTCACCGAGCGAACTCAGTATAGGGGCAAGTCCCGGAACGGGCAAGAAAAAAAGTTTTCCAACTTATCGCATAATTATGCCGCACCGATTGACAATTTTATGCATTTATACAATATATGGGGACTATTCCAATATGGGAGGAGCCTATGAACCGCTCGTTTCCTCTCTACCTTCCTGTCTCCGCCTCGATGGCCGCCGGAAAGCGCCTCCCGCTTTTCAGACCCTATCGTAGGTAAGGCGTCGACCGCCGCCCCCCACAAGCCCAGACATATTTCCCAGTCCCCAGGTCGCTGAGGACAATCCATCGTATCCAGGAGGATGCGGATGCTGCGCATCGGTATTCTCGGCGCCTCCGGCTATGCCGGCGCCGAACTCGTCAGGATCCTTCTCTCCCATCCGGAACAGAAGTCCCTGGCCCTCTCTTCCGTGAGCTTCGAGGGCAAGGACCTCGATTCGGTCTACCCTTCCCTCTTCAAGGCGGGCGCGCTGGCCTTGCTCAGCGCCCAGGAAGTCCTGGACCGCTCGGAGATCGTCTTCTCCTGCCTCCCCCATGGCCACGCCGAGAAGGCCGCCGGCCCGGTGCTTGAAAAGGGCGGCCTGTTCATAGACGTGTCCGCGGATTTCCGCTTCGGCGAGGACGAGGAGACCTTCAAGGCCTGGTACGGCCTGCCCTACGCCTATCCCGATCTCCACGCCAAGGCGGTGTACGGGCTGCCGGAGCTGAACCGGGACAAGATTAGGGGCGCCAAGCTCATCGGAAACCCCGGCTGCTACCCCACCTCGGCGGAGCTGGGCCTGTACCCGGCCCTTTCCGCCAGGCTCGCCGACCTTGAGAGCATCGTCATCGACTCGGCTTCTGGCGTCACCGGCGCGGGCAGGGAGCCAAGCCAGGCCACCCATTACCCCGAATGCGCGGGAGCCATCTCTCCCTACAAGGTGGGGGCCCACAGGCATCAGCCAGAGATCGACCGCTACCTATCGCAGATGGCCGGCGCTCCGGTTTCCAGCGTCTTCACCCCCCACCTCGCGCCCATGAACCGGGGCATAGTGTCCACGATCTACTTCAGGCTCGCCGCTCCTATGGACGCCAAGGCGCTTCGGGAGCATTACGCCCGTTTCTACGCCGCCGAGCCCTTTGTGCGGGTGCTCCCGGCAGGACAGTTCGCCAGCAACCGGAACGTGGCCTTTTCGAACTTCTGCGATATTTCCGTCCACGTCTCATCCAACGGCAAGACTGGAATTGTCGTCTCAACCATCGATAATATGGTAAAGGGCGCGGCTGGCCAGGCCGTGCAGAACATGAACATCGCCCTCGGATTGGCCGAGACCGCGGGCATAGACATGGTTCCCCCGGCCTTCTAGGCGGGGAACCTGATATAAGCGAGGTTACCCATGAAGCAGATTCGCGGAGGAGTGACGGCGGCCAAGGGGTTCCTGGCCGAGGGCATCCATGTCGGCATTCGCAAGAACAAGGAAAAGAAAGACCTGGCCCTGGTGTATTCCGAGGTGCCGTGTGCCGCCGCGGCGGTGTACACCACCAACAAGGTCATAGGCCAGCCCCTGGTGGTCACCAAGGAACATCTGGCGGACGGCACCGCCCAGGCCATTATCGTCAATTCGGGCAACGCGAACACCTGCACCGGCGAGGCGGGGATCCAGGCGGCGCGGAGGATGGCCGCCCTGGTGGCCTCTAAGCTTCCGGTGAAGGCCACGGACGTGGTGGTGGCTTCCACGGGCGTGATCGGCCAGCCCCTGGACGTCAGCCCCATCGAGGCCGGGATGGACGCCTTGGTCGCCGGGCTCTCAAAGACGGGCAACATCTCGGCCCGGGAAGCCATCATGACCACGGACACGGTGAAAAAGGAAGTGGCGGTGGAGCTGGAGATCGACGGGGTCCCGGTGGTCATAGGCGCCATGGCCAAGGGTTCGGGAATGATCCATCCCAACATGGCCACCATGCTTGGTTTCATCACCACGGATTGCGCCATCTCCCACGAGATGCTGCAGAAGGCCCTTTCCGCCTCGGTCAAGAGGACCTACAACAGGGTGTCCGTGGACGGCGACACCTCCACCAACGACATGGTGGTCGTCCTGGCCAACGGAAAGGCGGGGAATCCCAGGATAGAGGCCTCAGGCCCCGCATATACGGACTTCTGCGACGCCCTGGACTGGCTCAATACCCAGCTGTCGAAGATGATAGCCAGGGACGGCGAGGGAGCCACGAAGCTCATCGAGTGCACCATCGAGAACGCGGCGGACGAGGAAAAGGCGGAGCAGCTCGCCAAGGGCGTGATCTGCTCGAGCCTCGTGAAGACCGCTTTCTTCGGCGCCGACGCCAACTGGGGCCGGATCCTCTGCGCCCTGGGCTATACCCGGAGCGACTTCGATCCCAACAGGGTCGACGTGGCCTTCGAGAGCGCCTCGGGATACATCGAGGTCTGCAAGAACGGAGTCCCCCTGCCCTTCAACGAGGAAAAGGCGAAGAAGATCCTGAGCTACCAGGAGGTGGCGGTCTTCGTGGACTTGAAGGAGGGTCCCGCCCAGGCGACAGCCTGGGGTTGCGACCTTTCCTACGAGTATGTAAGGATAAACGGCGACTACAGGACCTGACGGTAGGCGGAAAATTCTTCGCAAGGAGCGATCATGATAGCGGACAACGTAAGGGCGGACATCCTTATCCAGGCCATGCCCTACTTCAAGAAATTCTCGGGGAAAATCGTCGTCGTGAAGTACGGGGGCGCGGCGATGATCAACGAAGGAGTCAGGAGCGCGGTGCTCCAGGATCTCATCCTCATGCGGC
Source organism: Spirochaetota bacterium (assembly GCA_040757435.1). Classification (GTDB taxonomy): domain Bacteria; phylum Spirochaetota; class Spirochaetia; order Treponematales; family Rectinemataceae; genus VKGY01. The sequence goes on from JBFLXC010000167.1 coordinate 4,982, forward strand.
AGGTGGGGATTCTTCCCGTCCTGGTCCACGGCGGCGGGCCTGAGATCGATAGGATGCTCAAGCGCATCGGCAAGGAGAGGGTCTTCGTGGACGGCCTGCGATACACCGACGACGAGACCATGGACGTGGTGCAGATGGTGTTGGCCGGCAAGGTGAACAAGGATCTGGTGTCCCTCATCGCCCGCCAGGGAGGCAAGGCATTCGGGCTCTGCGGTGGGGACGGAGGGCTGTTCCGCGCGACGCGGTACCAGAAGAACGGCAAGGACCTGGGCATGGTGGGGGAGATAACCTCCATCGACATTTCGGCGGTGTCCGCGGCCCTGCAGGGCGGATTCATCCCCGTGGTGTCGACCATCGCGTTGCGCGACGACGATGAGGCGGGGTTCTACAACATCAACGCGGACACCGCCGCCGCCGAGCTCGCAGGAGCCTTGGGGGCCGAGAAGCTCATCCTCCTGACAGACGTGCCCGGTCTCTTGAAGGACATGGCCGACGTGGCCACCCTGATCTCCGAGCTGGACCGGAAGGAAGTGCCCGCATTGATCTCCCAGGGCCTTGTCTCCGGCGGCATGATACCCAAGGTCGAATGCTGCGTCCGGGCGTTGGAGCTCGGCGTGGCGACGACGCACATCCTGGACGGCCGCTCGCCCC
>JBFLXC010000168.1:0-5556 GCA_040757435.1 Spirochaetota bacterium
ATAAAAAAGGGACTGCCCAACTTATTGGACAGCCCCTCTTTTCGCTTTCAGCCCAACCGGGCCGCCCAGCCGGGCAAGCGCATGCCGAAGTAGTTCTTCGCGTTGAACCACGATACGTTGCGCACGAGGGCCGCGGCGTAGGCGTCGTCGTCGGGAAGCAGGCCCTGGTCCACCCAGCGTCCCGCCACCATGCAGAGTATCCGCCTGAAGTATTCATGGCGCGGATAGGAGAGGAAGGAGCGTGAATCGGTGAGCATCCCCACCCAGCGGCCGATGGTTCCCACCGACGAAACCTGGATCAGATGCCGCTCCATCCCGTCAAGATGGTCGTTGAACCACCATGGGGCTCCGTACTGCATCTTCCCAGGCTCGTTCGCCGTGCCGCCCTGGCCGTAGGATCCGGCGTAGCACTGGGCGAGGACCGCGAGGCTCACGTGCTTGTTGTCGTCGTTGGAATACAGGATGGTCTTGGGCAGCATGCCTTCCGAGTCCAGGCGGTCGAGGAACTTGGCCAGGGGGGCGACGATCTCGGCGTCCGAGATGGCGTCGGCTCCGCCGTCGGGGCCGTAGACCTTCATGAGATTGGCGTTGACGCTCCGCAATGCGGCGATGTGCAGCTGCATGGTCCATCCCGCCGCGGCGTTGAGGCGGGCGTAGAGGAGGATCATCGCGGTTTCGAATTTCTCGCGGTCGCTGGCGCTGGGTTCCTTGCCCGAGAGCATGGACGCAACGATGGCGTTGAGTTCGGAGTCCGAAGCGGGGGCGTAGGGCGGCACGAGGATCGCGTGGTCCGAGAGCCTGCATCCGTTGGCGTGGAAGTACGCGTGCCTCCGGGAGACAGCCTCCGCCAGGCTGGAGAAGCTGCCAATGTCCACATCCGCCGCGGCGCCGAGCTTGGCGACGTAGGCTTTCCAGGCGGCGAGGTCTTGGGTGTTCATCGCCTTGTCGGGCCTGAACGCGGGAAGGATGCTCGTCGTCTTCTCGCCCGCCGCATCCGCGGCGATGCCGAAGGCCTTGTCCTGGGCCACCGCCTTGTGGTAGCGCAGGTCGTCGGCGGGATCGTCGGTGGTGCAGACTACCGCGACGTTGAAATGCTTCAGGAGGCTTCGGGGCGTATCTCCCCGCTCCTTTATAACCGCGTTCGCCCGGTCGCGGATCGCGAGCGCGTTCTTGGTTGTGAGCACGTCGTGTATGCCATAGGCCCGCTGCAGTTCAAGATGGGACCAATGCACCAGGGGATTCCCGGGGGACTGCTCCAGCGCGGCCGCGAAGGCGACGAACTTGTCCGCCCAGGAGGCCTTCCCGGTGACCAGGGATTCGTCGGCCCCGTTGGTGCGCATGATCCGCCATTTGTAATGGTCCCCCCGGAGCCAAATGTCCGCGATGTCGGTAAAGGGCTTGTTCTCCGCTATCTCCAGCGGGGAGAGATGGCAGTGGTAATCGAAGATGGGAAGATTGGCGGCGGTCTCATGGTAAAGCCTTCGCGCCGCCTCGGTGTCCAAAAGAAAATCCTTGTCCAGGAATTTTTTCATATCCGCTCCTTTGATGGAAATTCCGGCGCCGGAGGAACCGGCGGAAATTCCGCTTTGATTTTATACGATAAGAACGGCGTGCTCAACCGGCCCTGGAAGCCCTGAGAGCGGGAATATCCGAAACGTTGAACAGGGTGCCTCTATCTGATAGGATGTCTCCCATGCTGAAGGTCCTCCAAAGTGTATTCCCCATAATTTTCATGATCGGCCTCGGATTCGTCCTTGCCAAGAAACGATGGTTCGAAGGTAGCTCCGGAGCCCTCATTCCCCGCCTGGTCCTCAACATAGCCTTGCCTGCGTACATGGTCTCGAACTTATTGGGCAGCTACGACAAGGAAAGCCTGCTCTCCATGTTCCTGGGCCTTCCCATGCTCTTCGCGGGGATCTGGCTCAGTTTCGCCGCCGCGGTCCTCATGGGCCGCATTTTCAATATCCAGAAGGACCGCAGGGGAGTCTTCGCCTGCATGTTCACCCTTTCGAACGGAGTTTTCATCGGCGTCCCCCTCAACCTCCTGCTCTTCGGGGACGCAAGCCTTCCTTACTCGCTGTTGTATTATATCGCGAACACAACGACGCTATGGACCATAGGAAGCTACGGCATAGCCATGGACGCGCACCTTGTGTCGGGGCGGCCCAAGCCTTCCTTCGTATCCTTGGCGGGACTGAAGAGGATTCTTTCCCCCCCCTTGCTGGCGCTGTTGGTCGCCGTTGTCCTCATCTTCGCTGGCATTTCCCTGCCCAAGAGTCTCCTCAACACCTTCAAGATAATCGGAAACATGACCACCCCCCTCTCGATGATCTTCATCGGCATCATGATCTCCAGGGTGGATTGGAAAAAGATACGCTTCACCGCCGATATCAGCCTTGTGATAGTCGGACGCTTCATGATCACCCCTTTGATAATCTACCTCCTCCTCAAGGGGAGGGATTTCCCCCTCATGATGAAGCAGGTGCTCTTCTTCCAGTCCACGATGCCGGTCATCGCCCAGACGCCCATCCTCGCCGCCGCCTACGGCGCCGATTCGGAATACGCCGGGCTGGGAACTTCCATATCCACCGTCTTAGGCATCGTTGTGATCCCGATTTTCATGACCCTTGTCATGGTGATGTTCTAGTCGCATCCAACCTTGCGATCCGGCGCGGCGCCTCGTATACTCAATGCGAAGGGACAAGCCCGACAAAGGGGAAAACCATGAAATCAAGGTCACGTCTCGCATTCGCGCTCCTGATCGCCGCGGCAATCGGCTTATCCGGCGTATCCTGCGCCGTGGACAAGACGAAAAACGCCGTCATCGTCGCCTCCATGATCGACTCGGAGGGCGCCCTCCTAGGCAAGATGATCGTCGCGCTGCTGGAATCGAAGAAGATTCCCGTGGTGGACAAGACGGAATTCGGCACTCCCGACGTGCTTCGCCGAGCCTTGGAGGCCGGGGAAGTCCACCTGGTGGTGGACTATACCGGCTCGGGGCAGTATTACCACGAGGGCCAGGATTCCGCCATCTGGTCGGACCCCAAGGCGGGCTACGAGAAGACCAAGGAACTGGACGCCAAGAAGGGCATCGTGTGGCTGACCCCGGCGCCGGCCAACAATACCGAGGCCTTGGCGGTGAAGAAGGAATTCGCCGAAAAGACAGGGATCAAGGACCTGCCGGGCCTGGCGGCCTACATCAACCAGGGAGGGGCGGTCAAGCTCATCTGCGCCCAATCCTTCGCGGACAATCCCCTGGGCCTCCTGGGCTTGGAAGCGGCCTATGGTTTCAAGCTGGACAAGAGCCAGCTCGTCCTTCTTTCCTCGGGCAACACGGCGGAGATGCTCAAGGCCCTGTCCGAGGGCACCAACGGCATCAACGTATCCCTTGTCTATGGCACGGACGGAGCCCTGGACAACCTCAACCTCCTGGTCCTGGAGGATCCGAAGAGCATACCTCCCGTCTACCTCCCCGCGCCCGTCGTCCTGGAGACGAAACTTAAGAAATATCCTAAGATCGCCGAAACCCTGGCGCCGGTCTTCGAGTCCCTGGACCTCCAAACCCTCCAGAAGCTGAACGCCCAGATCGCCTTCGGGGGAAAGGCCGCCGCCGATGTCGCCAAGGAGTACCTGCGGGAAAAGGGCTTCCTGGGAAAATGAGTTCACGCCACCAGGGAGATCCGGCCCTGGTCGCCGCCGCGGCCGGGGCGGCCGGTCTTGCCCTGTCCTTTCTCCCTATCATACGCCTGAGGCCGAACAGGATCGTTTCCGGCGTAGGGATGAGGCTCTGGGAGGTTTCCCCGGCATATTTGGGCGCCTGGCTTTTCATTTGCCTCGCCATGATCCTCCTCGCCCGGCCGGGGTTCCCGAAATCCCGCAGTATTGGCGGGGAGGCGAATAACCGGGCGATCCTCCCGGCTGTAGCGGCCTACGGGACGGCGGCGGCGATTTTCCCGGCCCTGGTTCCCTTTCTCCTTTCCTCCCCCCTTGGGAACGGCCGCATAGCCTTGGGTTCGGGCTTCTGGATCGCCGCCGCCGCGGCCTTCGCCATGCACAAAGGACTTCCTGCCCCCCAAAACCGAAGGCTCAGCGCCAATGCGTACGTTATCCCCGCCCTGGCTGCCGCCATAGCCCTGGCCGGGGGTTATGGCGAACTTTCCATATTCAAGGAGCTGGACCTTAGGCGACAAAGTTTCTGGTGGGAGCTGGGCAGGCACGCAGCCTACGCCCTGTTCCCCAGCCTCGCGGCCCTGGCCGCCGCCGTCCCCCTGGCCAAGTTCGGATCCAAGATGCCCCTTGCGGAGCGGTTCTTTTCCTTCGTCGCAAACATGGCCCAGGTGGTTCCCACCCTGGCTCTGATAGGTCTCCTCATAGGGCCTTTGGCGGCCTTGGGCCGCGCGGCCCCCGGTCTGGGGATCCGCGGCACAGGCTGGGCGCCCGCTTCGATCGCCCTTTTCCTGTACGCCCTCCTGCCTATCCTCGCCAACGCAAGGGCCGGTTTCGCCATGGTGGATCCCGCGGCGCTGGATGTGGCGAAGGGGATGGGGATGAAGGCGGGGCAGGTATTCTTCCGCGTGGAGCTGCCTCTTGCCCTAGGTTCCATCGCCGCGGGATTCAGGACAGCCCTGGCACAGAACATGGGCAACGCCGTCCTCGCGGGCTTGGTGGGCGGCGGCGGCTTGGGAAGCCTCATATTCCTCGGCCTGGCGCAGTCCGCGCCCGACCTGGTGCTCTTGGGTTCCCTTGCAGTGGCTGGTTCGGCCTTCCTGGCGGATCGGAGCCTTGGCATCGCTGAGAAAGGCATCCGCCGCAGGACTGGAGGGAATTTCGCATGAATATCCGCGTGGAAGGCATCAGCAAGCGCTACGCTTCGACCCAAGCCTTGGACAAGGTGTCCATGGAAATTCCGCCGGGGAAGACGACGGTGCTGCTAGGTCCCTCGGGAAGCGGCAAATCAACGCTCCTCCGCCATCTCAACCGCATGCTTGAGCCCGATGGTGGAAGGGTGCTGATAGACGGAGCCGATGCTTCCTCCCTGGATCCCATCCAGCTTAGGCGGCGCATGGGCTATGTGGTGCAGGGCGTGGGCCTTTTCCCCCACCTTTCGGTGCGGGAGAACATCGGCCTCGTGCCTTCGCTCCTGGGCTGGCCGAAGGAGCGGATCGCCTCGAGGACAGCCGAACTGCTCTCCTTGGTCAGGCTTCCCCGGGAGTATGCCGACCGCTATCCCCGCCAGCTTTCGGGTGGAGAAGCCCAGCGGGTCGGCGTCGCCCGGGCCTTGGCCGCGGATCCCCCTGTCCTTCTCATGGACGAACCCTTCGGCGCCTTGGATATCCAGACCAGGGACGCGCTCCAAACCGAATTCCTGCGGATCCAGGGCGAATTGAAAAAGACTGTGGTATTCGTGACCCACGACGTGGCCGAGGCGGTTCGGGTTGGGGATATCCTGGCCTTGCTCAAGGGCGGAAGGCTTGTCCAGGCTGGGCAGGCTATAGATTTCCTTTCCCGCCCCGCGGATGCCTTCGTGACGGAATTTTTCGGCGCCAAATACAGGCT
>JBFLXC010000169.1:0-5533 GCA_040757435.1 Spirochaetota bacterium
GGGGTTCCGACCCCGGACGGCGCCTTTCATACCCGCTTGAAAGGATAGGCCATGGCACAATTCCTTCAGCAGCTGATCAACGGTCTTTCGATCGGCTCTGTGTACGCCTTGATGGCGGTAGGCTATTCCCTGGTCTATTCCATCATGAACTTCTCGAACTTCGCCCACGGCGGAGTGATCATGCTGGGGGCGTATTTCGGGTTTTTCGCCCTCACCCTCCTCAAGCTGCCCTTCATCCCGGCCTTCCTGGTCGCAACCTTGGGCACCACCTTGCTGGCCATCGTGGTGGAGCGCGTAGCCTACAAGCCGCTTCGGGAAAGAAAAGCCCCCTTCCTCTATTTCATCATTTCCGCCATGGGCGCCTCGATCCTCCTTGAAAACATCGTCATAGCCACCATCGGCCCCACGTTCCGCACCTATCCCCAGATCTTCGAGCGGAGCCCCATAGCGATCGGCCCCCTGGCCATCGGCAGGCTCGACCTTCTCATGTTCTTCATCTCCGCCTTCTGCCTCCTGGCCCTCATCCTCTTCATCGAGAAAACCAAGATGGGCAAGGCGATCCAGGCAGCGGCCTACAACATAAAGGCCTGCGCCCTCATGGGGGTCAACACGGACAGGATCATCCTGGTGGTGTTCGGCTTGGGCGGGTTCCTGGCCGGCGTTGCCGGCGTCTTCTTCGGCATGAAATACACCGTCTATCCCCAGATAGGCAACATAACCACGAAATCCTTCATCGCGGCGGTGTTCGGCGGGCTGGGAAGCCTTCCGGGCGCCGTCCTCGGCTCAGTCATATTGGGCATCTTGGAAACCTTGGTCGCGGGGTATCTCTCTTCCCAGTTCCGGGATTTGATTGCCTTCGTCATTCTCATCGGCGTGCTTATCTTCCGGCCTTCGGGCATCATGGGCAAGACCATGGAAGACAAGGCGTAGAGGAAGGGGGTAGAGGATGGATTGGTACTATATCCAGGGGATACTCATGCTGGCGGGCATCAATCTCATAGCCGTCCTGGGGTTGAGCCTGCTTACAGGTTTCACGGGTCTTTTCTCCTTCGGACACGCGGGCTTCATGGCCATCGGCGCCTACATCGGCGCCCTCATGACAGTATCGCCCACTACCACGCCCGCGGGATTCGGACTTCCTTTCTTCGTCGGCGTCATCGCCGGAGGGCTGGGGGCGGGGGTAGTGAGCTACTTCATCGGGCGAATCACCTTGAACCTCAAGGGAGACTATTTCTGCATAGCCACCTTGGGATTCGGCGAGGCCATCCGCCTTGTCCTGAACAATGTCCAGGTTTTCGGCGGATCCCGCGGCTGGCCCGGGGTGCCCTACAAGTCCACCCTGCCGGCCATCATCCTGGTGGACGTCCTGGCTGTCCTCGTCCTGGCCAACCTGGTCCGCTCCAGGCACGGCAGGAACATGATCGCCGTGAGGGAGGAGGAACTTGCCGCCCAAATCTCGGGGATCAACGTCTTCAAATACAAGATGATCGCCCTGGTGACCAGCGCCGTCTACGCCGGCGTCGCGGGAGTGTTCTTCGCCCATTACATGACCTTCCTCCAGCCGAAGATGTTCTCCCTCACCAAGTCCACGGAACTCACGATCATCGTCATCTTCGGCGGCCTTGGCTCCATCTCCGGGTCCGTCCTGGGCGCCCTCATCCTCACCGCCTTGCCTGAAGTGCTGAGGGCCTTCGAGATCTGGAGGCTTGTCTTCTACGGCGCGGCTGTCATCCTGATCATGATTTCCCGTCCCAAGGGGCTCATGGGAGGCATGGAACTGAGTCCCGGGGGCTTGAGGAAGGCGAGGGCCGAGAGGCTGGCCAGGGCGGAGGCCTTGAAGGAGATGAAGAAGGCGCAGGAAGGGGAGGTCCGCAATGGCTGACATCCTTAGGATCTCCCGCCTGACAAAGCGCTTCGGAGGACTGGCGGCGGTGAACGATGTCAGCTTCGCCGTACCCGAAGGAGCGATAGTGGGACTCATCGGCCCCAACGGAGCCGGCAAGACCACTATCTTCAATCTCGTCACGGGCGTCTATTCGCTGACGGGCGGCGAGGTGTTTTTCAAAGGGACCAGTATCGCGGGACTGCCGCCTTACAAGATAGCCAGCCTGGGTATCACCCGGACCTTCCAGAACATTCGGCTCTTCAAGAACCTCACGGTGTTCGAGAATGTCCTCACCGCCTGCCACCAGGCGGCGGGCTATACCATCCCCGAGGCGATACTGCGCCTGCCCAGGTACCGCAGGGAGGAAAAGGCGCTCCTGGCCAAGGCCGAGCAGCTTCTTTCCATCATGGGTCTGACGGACCGAAGAGACCTGGCGGCGAACAACCTTCCCTATGGCATGCAGCGGAGGCTCGAAATCGTGCGGGCCTTGGCCTTGGATCCCCGGCTCCTTCTCCTGGACGAACCTGCCGCGGGCATGAATCCCGACGAGACTGAACAACTCATGCGGATGATCACACGGATCAGGGACGACTTCAAGCTTTCGATCCTTGTGATCGAGCATCACATGGACCTCATCATGGGGGTGTGCGAGCACATCGTTGTGCTGAACTTCGGGGTTAAGCTCGCGGAGGGCAGCCCCGATGAAGTTTCAAACAATCCCAAAGTCGTCGAAGCCTATCTCGGCGCAGCGGAAGGAGAGGCGGATGCTTGAGATACGGGACCTGCACGTCTCCTACGGCGGAATCCGGGCCTTGAAAGGCGTCTCCCTCTCCGTGGAAGAGGGGGAGATCGTCACCATCATCGGAGCCAACGGGGCTGGCAAGTCCACCCTGCTCAACGCGGTATCCGGGTTCCTCAAGCCGGTGAAGGGTGAGTTGCGCTACAAGGGGAAACCCTTGGCCCGCAGGCCCGACTTGGTCGTGAAGTCCGGAATATGCCATGTGCCGGAAGGCAGGTTGGTCTTCGCCAACCTCACGGTGCTGGACAACCTAACCCTGGGCGCCTACCTGCGGAGGGACCCTGGGAAGGTGAGGGAAGACCTTGAGAAGGTTTTCGCCTTGTTCCCACGGCTCAAGGAGAGGGAAGGCCAGGTTGCGGGGACGCTCTCGGGCGGGGAACAGCAGATGCTGGCCATGGGAAGGGCCCTCATGACCGACGGGGACCTGGTGCTCATGGACGAGCCTTCCCTGGGGCTGGCACCGCTTTTGGTTCAGACTGTCTTCGACATCATACGCCAGATACGAAGCATGGGAAAAACAATACTCCTGGTGGAGCAGAACGCCTTCAAGGCCTTGGCGGTGGCTGACAGGGCCTATGTCCTCGAACAGGGCAGGATCGTCAAGTCAGGACCCGCCTCGCAGATCGCCGTCGATCCAGCGGTCCGCGCCGCATACCTGGGGACGAAGAGCGTAGCCCAGAAGTCCCAGGTCTAGATCACCCCTATCAAGGAAAGGCCCAGGAGGACGGCGCCCGACATGCCCAGGGCGGTTATCCTCCCAAGCCATCGGTGGGCCAATTTGAGGCTTGGTACTCTTTTCTTGTCCTTGGCCTTGAATATGCCGAAGCCCAGGATCGGAACGAGAAGTGCCAAGACCAGGACAGCCAGGCCGACCACGCCATGGAAGACACGGAAATGCGGCCCCCCCGAGGATTGCACCATTGAAAAGGCTACGGCGAAACCAGCCAGGGCCAGCCCCAGGCTGGCCCCGTTCAAGGCTTTATGGACCTTCACCCACCATTTCTTTTTCCTGAAATACCTGGCGACGGCGATGGCCGAGAGCATTGACAGGGTGGCCGCCGCCATGAGGGAAAGGTGGGCGTAGAGGGCTATCATTTGGCGCCGTCCATGATTATCGTGGCGCTGCCGGCCTTGCTGTGTTTCGCGGTGAACTGCAGGTTGGGTCCATAGGCCCAGATGATCTTGAACTCGCCGGTCCTGGGAACCACCTTGTCGAACTTGTCACCGGTATCCAGAAGCCGCGAGAACTCGAACACAACGCGTCCCTGGGATCTTTTGCCGGCAAAGCTCAGGATCGAATCCTTGCCGCCCTGGTTCGTATCGGGAGGATGGGGCCCGAACATGCCTGTTGACCAGGCATCCACCGCCTGGCCGGGGCCATCGGCTGGAATCATGCCGAATATCATGTCCGAGTTGGCCATGACCCTGGTGGGTTCGAAACCTACGGACACCCAGCCGGGAGCCGAGGAGTCGATGGCCATGTAGAGGGTGTCGCCCGAGATCCGCCAAAGAAGAATGAAATTCCCCTTGTCATAGGAGGCCTCCGAACTGTACTCCCCAGGGGATATCGCTCCGTCCACATCGACCGCGAAGGCGGCCGAGCCAAGAGCCAGAAGAACCATGAAGGACATCAAGTACTTTGTTTTCATGGAGATAATGTAATACCTGCGATTCCCGGCGGCAATACTGACGCTTGAAGCCTCAAAGGGCCGCCATGAGGGTCCCGTAGAAGGCGGCGCAGCGCTCCAAGTCTACGATGCGCACCCTTTCATCCCTCCCATGGACGCCTTTAAGATCTTCTGAAGTCTGGGGCAGGCAGGTGAAGCGATACAAATCCTGGGCCACCTCGGCGTAGTGCTTGGTGTCCGTCCCGGCGGAGAACAGGAAAGGCAGGCAGGCCGCCTCGGGATGGGAAGAGGCCAGGGCCTTGCGGATGGCGGCGAATCCTTCGCCGGCCGCCGAGGATTCTCCCGAAGCCTCAACTTCCTGGCCCGGATGCTTTATCTCGGCTGATACTCCGAACCTCTCCGCCCTGCGGCGGATTCGGTCCAAGGCTGAATCGGCGCTCTCTCCCGGCAGGATCCTCACGTTGACCGTCGCCTCGGCCGCGTCGGCCAGCACGTTCTCCTTGGGGCTCCCTTGGAGCATGGTTATCGCCCGGGTCGTGCGGATAAGGGCGTTCGTGGCGGGAGAGGAGGCGAAGGCGGAGAGGACCAGGGGGGCGGTGAGCCAGAGGTTTTTGAAGAGCAGCTTATAAGGTTGTTGGGCTTCCTTCGCCAAAGCGGAAAGGAACTCCCGTATGGTCTTAGTCATCCTCGCGGGGGAGGGGTGGGATTCCAAGTCCGCCAAGGCTCGGGCGAGATTCCCCGGGGCGGTCTTTGCGGGAGGCATGGAAGCGTGCCCCCCCTTGGCCTTCGCCCTGAGCTGGACGTCCATGTACCCCTTTTCCGCCACACCCACCAAGGCGAGGGGGCGCTGGGTGAAGGAAAGCATCTTCAGGGCGATGGGGCCCCCCTCATCCAGCAGGAAGGAGGCTCTGACGCCACGAGCCTTGAGGAAGGACGCTATCTCCCTGGCTCCCCTGCGGCCGCCCACTTCCTCGTCGCCGCCGAAGGCGAAATACACAGTCCTCCGGGGCGAAAAGCCCTCCGCGAGGAGCCGCTCCGCCGCCTCGAGGATCGAAGCCATCAATACTTTTATATCCTGAGCCCCGCGGCCCCATCCGCAGCCTTCGGCTATTGCGCCCGAGAAAGGCGGATTGGCCCATGATTCAGGGTCCGGTGCGGGCACCACATCGAAATGGGCGCAGAGGACGGCCGGGGGAAGATGTTCCTCCGAACCCTTCCAGG
>JBFLXC010000170.1:0-5502 GCA_040757435.1 Spirochaetota bacterium
ATCCTCCCCGGAGGAAGGGAAAAGGCGTGGCGGTATTCCTTGGCCGAACCGCCCGCGGCCGTGGAACCGAGAAGGAACTCCACTTCCGCCCCCGGTTCCCCGACCTCCAGCTCCGCTTCCACCATCCTGCCCTCGGGGACAACCGTGGGCGCGGTCAAGGTAAAGCGGTTGGCCTCCCGGGATGAAGGGAATCTCCCCTCCTCTCCTTCGGGGAAGCCTGCCTTCTGGTGGAAGGCAAGCTTTTCGCCTTCCGAGGAGATCCAAGGAAAGGATTTGACGCTGTCCTTGGAGCAGGATCCCAGGGCAAGGAGGCACAGGCCTGCCAAGGCTCCCAGGGACAAGGCGGGGCGCTTGGCCATGGGGGTGACTAGAAGTTGCAGGATACGGAGAACACCGCGTTCGCCATGATCCTGGCCAGCTCAAACCTGCGCTGCGGCGCTATGTCCTTGTCGGGATCGAGGAGGGTTTCCCACGCGGTCCAGAACTCCTCGGGCATGCACGGCAGGGCCCTCAGTTTTTCCTCTATGTCCCGGTGCGAAGGCTCGAACTGCCGGTTGGCCATGAAAATGCTGGCGGCGGCGTAACGCATGAGGCCCGCGGTGGAAAGGAGGAGAAAGAACCTGTCGTCCGAGAAAAGTGCGGCTCCCATGTCGGCGAGGTAATGCTCCATCTTCATGCTGAAGCTGTCCCGAAGGGCCTCCCAGGCGTGGGGAGGAAACCGCAGGAGCAAGGCGCGGGCGGTTTCTATCCAGCCCGACTTGTCGTATATCACCTTGTTGTTCTGCAATCTGTAGAATGTGTAGGTTCCGGAGTTCTTGAGGATCTTGAGGTGCTGGAGGGGTTTCTCCGCCAGGCGCTCCATTGCCTCTATCTCCTTGTATTCGATCCTGATGGGTATCTCCTCGAGGAAGAACCTGTCCTTGGTGCGCCCCGTGGCGGTCTCGAAGGCTCCGGGATCGCCGAAGGCGTTTCGCCTATCCTGGGGAGGGGGGATTTCCCCCCGGTGGTACACGTCTATGACCAGGGCGAAATAGGGATCGTAGGTGAAAATCTCCGACCGGGGGTCCGTGGTGATGCATTCCACAGCCTCCCAGGACGAGAGGGTGTCCTTGAGAAACTTGTTCAGTCGTTCCACTCTGTGCTTCATGGCGTTGTACCTTTACCTTTCCTTGTTCCGAATAGTACCATGGAACCTCGGTTTCATCCACTCGAGGAGAGAGAATCCCATGGAGTTTTTCGCAGTCGCCGTAGAACCTCCGGGCAATGTGGTCCGGGACATCAGGCGAGCCTTTTTCGCCTCCCTTGGGTCAGCGCCTCCTTCCCTGGGAATGGGCATGCCCACCGCTGTCTACCTTTCTTTCCATCGCCGGGCTCCCGGAGCGGCGGTTTCCAGGAACAAGCTCCGCCAGGCCTTCCTGAAATGGGCAAAGGAATTGATCCCCCTCGTCCCCGGGGAATTTTTATTCCGCCCAGCCCAGGGGAAACCGGCGCTGCTGCCCGAGCGCCCCGGCAGTCTTGCACATCTCCTAAAAGCCGCCGCCAAGGCGGAGGATCTGGGCCTGGAGGCCCTGCCGATTGGATTTTTCCTTCCCCTGGGCGAAATTTTTCTTCCCTCCCCTGTTACATCCGCCGGGACGGACGGTTTTTCCTTTCGGCGCGCGGATCTCATCCTCCTGCGCTGCCTCTCGGATTCCGACCTGGCGTCTTCCCTTTCCTGGGAGATAATCGCGAGGATCAAAAGGCCCTTGGGGCTTAGAAAGCCTTCCTTGCCCATAGAGCCTTGAGGGCTATCCATGGTATTGTCCACCAGTCTGGAGGAATGATGAAACGAACCTTCACCGTCCTGATCATCCTTGCGGCCATGGCCGCGGCGGCGTGGGCCCAGGCCCCGCAGGATGGCACGGAATACTTCGGCGGCTTGCACCGCCAGGGCAGCCAGAACATCAATCTCGCCCTTGGGGCGGGCATACCCCTTTTCATCCTGCCCTTGGATCCGGCGGCCACCGAATCCCGGCCCCTGGACATAGGCGCATCCTTCAGCCTTGGATACCAGTACTTCCTCCTCAACCGCTTTTCCATCGGGGGATCCCTGACCGGGGCGTTCAACACCACCGTAGGGGGCCGGACCCTCTTCATGGCTCCCTTGAGCTTCAAGACCGCCTACTGGATGGGAGTGGAGAGCCTTGAGTTCAACATAGGGGCCGAGGCGGGTCTCAACATCATGCGCCTTTCGGGAAACGGGGTCATCACTCCTTTCGCCAAGGTGGGCGGCGGAGCCTTCGTCAAGGTGAGCGAAGCCTGGAGCGTCGGCGGCCAGCTGTATTGGTGGCTTGTTCCGGAACTGCACTTCGGCTCCGAAAGCAGCCTCACGCGCTACGGAAATTTCCTCGAGATTTCCGTCGGCACTGTCTACCACTTCTAGGAGGAAGGAATGAAGCTTAATGCCAGCCCAGCCTTTGGTTCGAAGGCCTTCCTGAGGGCAGCCTCGGGCGCGATGCTCGCCTTGGCCCTCCTCTTTTCCTGCGACAATACCTTCGGCGTGTTCAGCGAGATCCAGACCGAGGTCAGGCAAGTCGGCACGGACCAATTCAAGAACGCCACGGTCCGGATGCTGGGGGAGGACGGATCGAACTATTACGCCGCCATGGCGAAGGTGTTCAAGAAAGCCAAGGCGGGGGGATCCTGGGCCGTCCTATCCATAGGCTCCGCGAGCCCCTCAAGCTCATATTTTTCGCTTGGCTTCGCCGTCGACCAGGGAACCGGAACCTTGTACGCCGCACCCGGCGACCTTGCGACTTCCTCCTTGCTCGAGATCGTCTCCAGCTCTGACTCCGGTTCCACCTGGACAGCCCTGGTATCCACGGCCCTCCAAGCCGGTTCGGGCGGCTCGAACACCTTGGCCGGACTCTTTTTCGCCGGTTCGACCCTGTTCGCCCAGGTTCAAGTCAAGTCCACCTTGAAATACAGCCTATTCCACTACGACAGCGTCGCCTCTGCCTTCGCCGCGGTGGGCGGACTCGCGGATCTGGACTCCCCGGTGCACGCGCTTGTACACGACGGAACCCAATTCTGGGCGGCCACCAGCGCTAAGCTCTACAAGGGCGCGGGTGCCGCGGCCCTCGCGGAAGACGCGCTTTCCGGATCCCCTTCCGGCGCCGAGACGATCCGTGGCCTCGCGATCCTCTCCGACGGCGACTTGGCGGCGACGACGAACGACGGCCAGATCTACACCCACGACTTTGGGACCGCCGCATGGTCCGCCGTGGAGGTGAACGACGGAGTCAGGCTGGGCGCCGCTGTTGAGGTGCCCGTGGATCCCTCAAACCTCGCCGCGGGAAGGCGCATCATCATTGGCAAGCATGACGCCGGCTACGGCTATTACGAGTGGAACGCCTCGGCTTCTCCTCCCTCCTACCTGCTGGGCAACGCGGGAACCGCCCTCTATTCCCAGCCGTCGAGCAACTATACCACCACGGTGTACGGCAAACCCATCCAGTCCTTGTATTTCTCGGACTCCGAAGACACGATCTTCGCATGCCTGGCCGCCCAAGGGACGGACGGCTACGCCCTTTACTCCAACCGCTTCGCCTCCGGCGCCTGGTCGGGGTGGACGGCGGAATAGGAGTCTCGATGGACTACGCCGGTGCAAAAGGATAATCCTCTCTTCGCCGGGGCCCCGGTTCCAGGCGGGACCTTCGGCGCCGCAGGCTCCGAAGGTCCGGGAGGTCCAAGGGAACCCCTGGCCGCCCGCATGCGTCCCAGGACCCTGGATGAGTTCATCGGCCAGGAGCACATCGTAGGCCCCGGGCGGCTGTTGCGCCGGGCCATCCAAAGGGACCAGCTGTCCTCGATCATCCTCTCCGGCCCGCCGGGGACGGGAAAGACGACCCTGGCGAAAATTATCGCCAACACCACCAAAAGCGCCTTCATCGCCCTCAACGCCGTCCTGTCCGGCGTAGGGGAACTCAGGGAATCCATCGAGAAGGCCAAGACCCACATCGAGCTGTACTCCAGGAAAACCATCCTCTTCGTGGACGAAGTCCACCGGTGGAACAAGAGCCAGCAGGACGCCCTTCTTCCCTGGGTGGAGAACGGGACGGTGGTCCTCATCGGCGCCACGACGGAAAACCCTTTCTTCGAGGTGAACAGGGCCCTTGTGTCCCGGTCCAGGGTTTTTCTTCTCCGAAGCCTGGACGACAAGGACCTGGCAGCCGTCGCGGCGGCGACCCTCTCGGATCCGATTCGGGGATACGGGGCGTACAAGGTTGAGTTCGAGGACGGCGCCCTGGATCATTTGGTTTCCACCGCCGATGGAGACGCCAGAAGCCTCTTGAACGCCCTCGAGCTCGCCGTGGAAACCTCGGTGGACCGCTGGCCTCCCCCTCCGGGAAGCCTCATCCGCGTCGGGATGGCCACGGCGGAGGAAAGCATCCAAAAGCGGGTCGTCCTCTACGACAAGGATGGGGACTACCACTACGACGCCATCAGCGCCTTCATCAAAAGCCTCCGGGGTTCCGATCCGGACGCGGCATTCTATTGGTTGGCCAGGATGGTCTACGCAGGGGAGGACCCGGGATTCATACTCCGCCGTATGCTCATTTCCGCCGCCGAGGATATAGGCCTCGCGGACCCCCGGGCTGTGCAGGTGGTAGGAGCCTGCGCCCAGGCATTCGACCGGATAGGGCTCCCGGAGGGACAGTTCCACCTAAGCCTCGCGGCCCTCTACCTTGCCACAAGCCCCAAGTCGAACTCCACCCTTGGCTATTTCGACGCCCTCAAGGCGGTTGAGAACGAAGGCGCCGAGGTGCCGAACCACTTGAAGGACACCAACAGGGACTCCGCGGGCTTCGGCCACGGGGCGGGCTACAAATATCCCCACGCCTACGAAGACCATTGGGTGGCCCAGCAGTATCTCCCCTCATCCTTGGCGCGGAACCAATTCTACATGCCCGGGGAGCAGGGCCTCGAGGGCGAGCGCCGGTCCCTGGTCCTAAGCCGCCGGGAAGCCCAGCTGGCCGTGGCCCTCACGGACCTGGAGGGGGAGGAAGCGGCTGTGTGGTCCAAGGAAGGAGAATCCCGGAGGAAATGGATGTCCCGAGCCGAGGCTTCCATCTCCCGCCGCCTTTCCATCGCCAGGAGATGGCTCTTCGACAGCCTTGGAATATACCGGGACGAGAGGATCATCCTGGTCGATCCAAGGAAGGGATTCTATTGCCTGGAAGCCCTGCGCCGGGCACCGGAAGGGCTTACCGCCGTCCTGGTGGACAGCCAGGAGGCAAAGGAACAGCTGGAAGCCATGACGGCGGGCCTCCCCGACCTTGCAAGGCCGGAGATCTCGATCGTGGGAAATGAACCGCCGGGAGCAGGGCTCGCCGATTTCCTCGAGGGAAGGGAATTCGACCGCCTTGTGGTCTGCGAACCCCGCCCCGGGAGCTTCGCCCTTCCTTGCCTGGAGGCCCTGCGGCCCATGGGCATGAAGTCCGTCTGGTTTTTCGATTTCCT
>JBFLXC010000171.1:0-5366 GCA_040757435.1 Spirochaetota bacterium
TGATATAATAGCCCAAAGCCGACTCGATGATCCTGCCTGAGTTCACCGCCCAGATGTACAGCCCCCAGTTGAAGGTCACCACGAGGGTGGAGAAGGCCAGCGCGGCGAAGGTTTTCCCCGACTTGGCCAGCCGGAGGATCTCGGCTCCGCGCCCCTTGGCCAGCACGAGGACAAGGCAGAACGCCCCGGCCCAGAAAACCCGATGGGCGAGGATCTGCAGGGGTTCCACCATGGTGAGCTGGCGCCAATATAAGGGAAACATTCCCCAAATCCCGTAGGCGGCGAAGCCCGCCAAGGTACCTCCCAGGGAGGCGGATATCCTGGAGGCTCTTTGTGTTCGGATCATAGGGCATACTAGCCTTAGGCCCTGTTTTAGTCGAGTCCTGGGCTTGGACCCGGCGCCTTCGCGCCCGGCCGGGGAGGAATGGATGAAACACGGGACTGCCATGTTTCATGAATAATTGTTCGACTTTGGAACAAATCGAGGAATAAATATTTAAATCCCCCTGCTGTTTCGACTGGCAAAACGCAATGCTCAGGAAATAAAAGACAATCGCACGGCGCCATGGAAATACCCTCAAATTTTCGATGAAAATATTGACTTCCCGTTTCAGATAGGTTTCTATCAGAAGGTACAGGCAAGGCCCGCCCGCTGGCATGCGAGGCTGGCCAATTTCAAGGAGGAACCATGAGAAAAGTAGCGCTCGTTCTCGCCCTCGCCATTCTGGCGACCGCGTTTGTCGCAGCCCAGGACATCAGGATCGGCGGCGTAGGCCCCGTAACCGGCGAAGCGGCGACCTTCGGCGTGTCCACGAAAAACGGCATGACCATGGCGGTGGAAGAGTGGAACGCCAAGGGCGGCGTATTCGGCGGCAGGAAGGCCAGACTCATATTCGAAGACGACAAGGGAGATCCCGCCGAAGGCGCCACGGTCTACACCAAGCTGATCCAGCAGGACAATGTCGTCGCCATCGTCGGCACCGTCATGTCCAAGGTAACCTTGGCCGGAGCCCCCATCGCCCAGGCCAACGGCATCCCCATGATCAGCCCCACCTCGACCAATGAGAAAGTGACCCTCGTGGGCGACTACATCTTCCGCGCCTGCTTCATCGACCCCTTCCAGGGCACGGTGGGCGCCAACTTCGCCTTCAAGGATCTCAAGGCCAAGAAAGCCGCGGCGATCTTCGACATCGGCAACGACTACACCAAGGGTCTGGCGGAAAACTTCCGCGCCACCTTCGAAAAGCTGGCCGGCAAGGGTTCCGTGGTAGCCTACGAGGGCCATCCCTCCGGCGCGACGGATTTCAAGGCCCAGCTGACCAAGATCATCGCCAACAAGCCGGATGTCCTCTATGTGCCCGACTACTACAACGACGTCGGCCTCATCGCCAAGCAAGCCAGGGAACTGGGATTCAACGGTCCCATGGTCGGCGGCGACGGCTGGGACTCCCCCGACCTGGTCAAGATCGGCGGCAAGGCCGTGGAAAACGGATTCTTCACCAACCATTACGCCGCGGCGGACAATAGGCCCATCGTCCAGGACTTCGTGAAGAAGTACAAGGCCAAGTACGGCGCCGAACCCGACGCCCTCGCGGCCCTGGCCTACGACGCCATGAACATCATGCTCGACGCCATCAAGCGCGCCGGCTCCACCAAGGGATCCGCGATCCGCGACGCCCTGGTCAAGACCTCTCTCGACGTAGTGTCCGGAAAGGTAACCTTCGATGCCAACCGCAACCCCATCAAGTCCGCGGTCATCATCGAGATCAAGGACGGCAAGCAGGTCTACAAGACCACCGTCAATCCCTAAGCTTTAGGGAACCACAGGCCGGGGAGACCCCTCCCCGGCCCACTTTTCCGCAAGGCCGCGCAACTCTTCCCCGGGTTACGCGGCCTAGCCCTTGTTAATGGGGCATCTTCACGAGGGACAATCCAGAAAACAGGAGCCTATCCCGCTTCGACGCGGCCGGGGCTCGGAAGGGGATATTCAGAATGGGATCAATTTTCAACGCCCAGCAGATCGTGAACGGTTTGCAGGTGGGCTCGATCTATGCCTTGATAGCCTTGGGCTACACCATGGTGTACGGCATCGTGCGACTCATCAATTTCGCCCATGGCGATTTCTTCATGCTGGGAGCCTATGCGGCCTACGGCTCCTTCTTCATTTTCAACGCCCTCTTCGTGAGCAAGTCGGGCGTCACGGCCTTCTTCGTCCTCTTGGCGTCCATGCTTGCCGGCGGAGTGATAGCGCTCCTGACCAACCGCCTGGCCTACAAGCCCCTGCGGTACAAGCCGAAGCTGTCCTCCCTCATCACCGCCATCGGCGTTTCCATGTTCCTGGAATATTTCCTCTCCGCCCTTCCCATGGTCGGCCCTTCCTACCGACCCTTCCCGGACATAATCCCCAGGGTGAACATCAAGATCGGCTCGGCCACCATTTCGAACTACGTGATCATCGACATACTCATCGCGGCTGTGCTCATGGTCGGACTCACCTTGCTGGTCAAGAAAACAGCCTTGGGCAAGGCCATGCGCGCCGTGTCCCAGGATAAGGACGCTGCCCGGCTCATGGGCATCGACATAGAGAAAGTCATCGCCTTCACCTTCCTCATAGGGGGGTCCTTCGCCGGCGCCGCCGGGCTTCTGGCGGGCATGACCTATCCGCGGATCTTCCCCTACATGGGCATCCAGCCGGGACTCAAGGCCTTCATCGCCGCCGTCCTTGGCGGCATAGGCAACATACCCGGCGCGGTCCTCGGGGCCTACATCATGGGCTTGGCTGAGACCTTCGCCTCGGCCTTCAATTCCCTCATCGGCGAAGGAATTGCCTTCGCGATCCTCATCATCGTCCTGCTCGTCCGGCCCACGGGCCTCTTGGGCGAGAAGACCGCCGACAAGATCTAGGAGGATCGCATGAAGAAGATCAAGCTTCCCAAACTTTTGATAATATCCGCCGTTCTCTACGCCTTCATCCAAATCCTGTACACCAGGGATATAATGAACGGCTACATTCTCCACATCATCAACCAGTCCCTCATCTATGTCATCCTCGCCGTCAGCCTCAACCTGATAAACGGCATAACGGGACAGTTCTCCCTGGGCCACATGGGCTTCGCCGCCGTGGGGGCCTACGCCTCGGGTACCCTGACATCCCTGGTATTCAAGATCAATCCTTCCTCCCCCGGAGCCATGCCCCTTTTCATCCTCGCCATCGTCGCCGGAGGAGTCGCCGCCGCCATCATCGGCATCCTCATAGGCTTCCCCTCCTTGCGGCTCAAGGGGGATTACCTGGCCATCGTGACCTTGGGATTCGGCGAGATAATCAGGACTGTCTTCAACAACATCGACTACGTGGGAGGTCCGCGGGGGCTTTTGGGAATTCCCAAGTTCTCCAATTTCACCACGATCTTCGTAGCCGCCTTCCTGACCTTGGTGGTGGTGCGCAACCTCATCCAATCCTCCCACGGCAGGGCCATGCTTTCCATCCGGGAGAACGAATTGGCTTCCGAGCTGGTGGGCATAGACACGACCCACTACAAGGTCCTGGCCTTCAGCATCGGGGCGTTTTTCGCCGGCATCGCCGGCGGGCTTCTGGCCCATCTCCTCACCCTGGCCCACCCGACCCAATACGGCTTCATCAAGTCCGTTGAAATCCTGATCATGATCTACGCCGGCGGCGTGGGTTCGATCACCGGCTCCACCATCGCGGCCTTCGCCCTCACCTTCCTCTCGGAAGGCCTGAGGATCGGCATCCGCGCCGTGGCCGACGCCACGGGGCTCCCGATAGGAGGGGAATGGCGCATGGTGGTATACGCCCTCCTGCTCATCTTCATCATGCTCTTCCGCACCGAAGGTCTCATGGGCACCAAGGAATCCCGCATCATCACCATCGAGGAGGCCGACTGATGTCCGCCCTGCTTTCCATCCAAAACATGACCCACTATTTCGGCGGGCTTAGGGCTGTGTCGGACTTCAGCTTCGATGTTCCCAAAGGCGTCATCTACGGCCTCATCGGCCCCAACGGCTCTGGCAAGACGACCACCTTCAATCTCATCACGGGCATCTATACCCCCACCCAAGGCAAGGTGTTCTTCGAGGGCAAGGATATCACCGGCGCCAAGCCCTTCAAGATCGTCCGCGGAGGCATAGCCCGCACCTTCCAGAACTTGCGGATTTTCTCCAGCCTTACGGCACTGGACAACATCAAGGTCGCAAAGCATTTCAACTCCCGCACCGGATTGGCGGGCTCGATATTGCGCCTCCCGGGATTCATGAGGGAGGAGAGGGAGATCAGGGACGAATCCAAGGCCCTGCTTGATCTCATGCACCTCTCCCACAGGAGTTCCGAGAAGGCCAAGAACCTTCCCTACGGAGAGCTCCGCCGCCTGGAGATAGCCCGCGCCCTGGCCACGAAGCCGAAGCTCATCCTCCTGGACGAGCCGGCTGCGGGCATGAATCCCAAGGAAGTCGAGGAACTCATGGGATTGATCCGAAGGATACGCGATGAATTCAATGTCACGGTGTTTCTCATCGAGCATCACATGCAGGTCGTCATGGGTATCTGCGAGAGGATCAAGGTGATCGATTTCGGAGAGACCATCGCCGAAGGCCTGCCCGAAGCGGTTGCAAAGGATCCCAAGGTCCTCGAGGCCTATCTCGGAAAGCGAGGCGCATGATGCTTGTAGTGAAGAACCTGAAAGTCAGCTACGGAAAGATAGAGGCCATCAAGGATGTTTCCTTCGAAGTGCCTGAAGGCAAGATCGTTACCTTGATCGGAGCGAACGGAGCCGGAAAAACCACCACCCTGCGGGCGATCTCCGGCCTTGAGAAGAGCGCCGGAGGCTCGGTGGTCTTCGACGGCAAGGATGTGACCAACCTTGAGGCCCACAAGCTGGTACCGATGGGCATCTCCCACGTTCCCGAAGGGCGCAAGATATTCCCCACTCTCACGGTGAGGGAGAACCTTGAGCTCGCGGGCTGGACCCTCAGGGACAAGAAGCTCGTGAAGGAGAGGATGGAAGAGGTATTCGAGATCTTTCCCCGGGTGAAGGAAAGGGCGGACCAGCTGGGCGGCACCCTGTCGGGAGGCGAGCAGCAGATGCTTGCCGTTGGCCGAGCCCTGGTGACGGGAGGGAAGCTCCTTCTTTTGGACGAGCCCTCCATGGGCCTCGCGCCTGTCCTGGTGGACGAGATCTTCACCCAGATCGTGGCGATCAACAAGAGGGGGACCACGATCCTCCTGGTTGAGCAGAACGCCGCCGAAGCCCTGGACATAGCGGATTTCGCCTATGTCCTGGAGGTGGGCTACACCACCCTCCACGGCCCGGCCAAGCAGATCGCCGAGGACCCGAGAGTCAGGGAAGCCT
>JBFLXC010000172.1:0-5363 GCA_040757435.1 Spirochaetota bacterium
AGCGCCGCCATCACCCAGTACTGCGCCCGCAAGTTCGGCGACAAGGCTCTCAAGTTCGACGACATCGACAACGCGCCGGAAGAGAAGGCCCGCGGTATCACCATCAACACTCGGCACCTTGAGTACCAGTCCGAGCACCGCCACTATGCCCATATCGACTGCCCGGGCCACGCCGACTACATCAAGAACATGATCACCGGAGCCGCCCAGATGGACGGCGCCATCCTCGTAGTCTCCGCCCCGGACTCCGTAATGCCCCAGACCCGCGAGCACGTCCTGCTCGCCCGCCAGGTCGGCGTTCCCTCGGTCCTCGTCTTCCTCAACAAGGTGGACCTGGTGGACGATCCCGAGCTCATCGAGCTCGTCGAGGAAGAGATCCGCGACCTCCTCACCTTCCAGAAGTTCCCTGGAGACAAGACCCCCATCGTCAAGGGATCCGCCTTCAAGGCTCTCTCCGAGCCGGACAATCCCGAGTCGACCAAGTGCATCCAGGACCTCCTGGACGCCATGGACACCTTCTTCCCCGATCCCGAGCGCCTGACGGACAAGCCCTTCCTCATGCCCATCGAGGACGTCTTCTCCATCTCCGGCCGCGGCACCGTCGTAACCGGCAGGGTTGAGCGCGGTATCGTGAAGGTCAACGAGACCGTGGAGATCGTCGGTATCAAGCCGACCAAGAGCACCGTCGTAACCGGCGTCGAAATGTTCAACAAGCTCCTGGACGAAGGCCGCGCGGGCGACAACATCGGCACCCTGCTTCGCGGTGTGGACAAGAAGGAAGTCGAGCGCGGACAGGTTCTCGCCAAGCCCGGTTCGATCACCCCCCACAACAAGTTCAGGGGCCAGATCTACTGCCTCAGCCAGCAGGAAGGCGGACGCCACTCTCCCTTCTTCTCCGGCTACAGGCCCCAGTTCTACTTCCGCACCACGGACATCACCGGTTCCGTAACCCTCCCCGAGGGCAAGGAAATGGTCATGCCCGGCGACAACACCGAGATCATCGTCGAACTGATCTACCCCATCGCCATGGAGAAGGGGCTCAAGTTCGCCATCCGCGAAGGCGGCCACACCGTCGCTTCCGGCCAGGTCACCGAGGTCGTCAGCTGATTCACCCCGGGGCCAAGCCCCGCATTGGCTAAAATAAGACTGTCCGGGCCCTCAAGGTACTGGACAGTCTTTTTTATTTCTGCGATAATGCCTTGCTCTGTCGGCTCCATGCCGCCAGGGTCATTGTGATCGCATGGCCTGTGCCGTGCGACCCGCGGGGCTCCCAAGCCCCGTAGCGCAAGGAGTCGGGCGCGCCTGCCAGGGTACGGCTCGATGGAACCTGCGCAAGGGATCTTTGGAGGACACATGAAAGAGAGAATCCGTGTGAGGCTTAGAGGCTTCGATGTGCGCCTGGTGGATGACAGCGCGATGGGAATCGTAAAGACGGTGCAGGGCGCTGGCGCCCGCGTCTCGGGACCCATCCCCCTTCCTACCAGGATCAACAAGGTGACCGTCCTTAGGTCTCCCCATGTGCACAAGAAGAGCAGGGAACAGTTCGAGATGAGGACCCACAAAAGGCTCATCGACATCCTGGAACCCACTCCCGAAGTCATGGACGCCCTGATGAAGCTCGAGCTTCCCGCAGGCGTCGATGTCGAAATACGGCAGTGAGCCATCTGGTTCGCTGAAATGCAGAAACGCCCGGTTTCGTACCGGTCGCGTTCAACGCAGGAGAGCTGAATGTTAGGTTTAATCGGAAAAAAACTTGGCATGACCCAAGTTTTCGACGCAACCGGGAAGCTGATTCCCGTGACCGTCGTCCAGGTCGTTCCGAACGTGGTAGTCGGAAAGAAGACCTCCCAGGACGACGGCTACGACGCCATTGTCGTCGGCGCCTACCAGAAGAAGAAGACCAGGGTTTCCAAGCCCTACTCGGGCCAGTTTCCCGAGGGCGTGGCTCCCACCAGGATCCTTCGCGAAATGAGGGATTTTGAAAAGGAAGTCTCCGTCGGCGAAGTCTTGGACGTCAATCTTTTCGAAGGCGTCCGCTATGTGGACGTAACCGCCACTTCCAAGGGAAAGGGCTTCCAGGGCGTAGTCAAGCGCTGGGGTTTCGGAGGCGGGCGCGCCACCCACGGATCCAAGTTCCATAGGGAGCCGGGTTCCACTGGCCAGAGCACCTATCCCCACAAGTCGTTCAAGAACGTGAAGCTGCCGGGCCACATGGGCCACGAGCAGGTCACGGTTCAGAATCTCAAAGTCGTGAGCGTGGATGCCGAGAAAGGTGTCGTCCTTGTCAGGGGCGCCCTTCCCGGACCTCGGAATTGCGATGTTCTTGTTCGCAAAGCGATCAAGAAGAACTGAAGGCGGAGGACCCAATGGAAAGTAAAGTCATTTCCACCGAGGGGAAGGAGCTCAAGACGCTGGAGCTCTCCGAAGCCGTCTTCGGACTTCCCATAAACGACGACGTAATCTATTACGCCATCAACAACGAGCTGGCCAACAAGAGGCTCGGCACCGCATGCACCAAGGACCGCGGCGAAGTCCACGGCACCAACCGCCGCCCCTACAGCCAGAAGGGAACCGGCCGCGCCCGCCACGGCGATACCAAGTCCAACGTGTACGTCGGCGGCGGCATCTCCTTCGGCCCCAAGCCCCGGGACTTCTCCTACATGATGCCCCGCAAGGCCAAGCGCCTGGCGATGAAGACCATCCTGTCCATGAAGGCCCAGGACGGAACCCTCGCGGTGGTGCAGGATTTCTCCGTTTCCTCCGGCAAGACCAAGGATCTGGTGAAAGCCCTCTCTCCCTTCGTCAACCTCAAGGCCCCGGAACGCACCGTCCTCATCCTCAAGGACGACGATCCCATGGTCAAGCGGGCGGCCAGGAACATCCCCTGGCTCAGCTATCTCACCTACAACAGGCTCAGGGCCCACGACCTCTTCTATGGACGCAAGGTTCTCGTCCTTGAGACGGCCGCCACTCTCCTGGGCGAGTTCTACGCGAACTGAAGCAAGGAGCGCCGAATATGAATTACGAATCGATACTTATCGAACCGGTGCTCTCGGAAAAGAGCAATCTGATGCGCGAGAGCGGTCAGTACGTGTTCAAGGTCGATCCCCGCGCCGACAAGATCATGATCATGGAGGCGGTGAAGAGGATGTTCAAGGTCAACCCCGTGAGCTGCCGCGTGATGAACGTGGCTTCCAAGCCCAAGCGGCTTAGGGGAAGGCCGGGCTACACGGCGGAATGGAAGAAGGCTATCGTCAAGCTCCAAAAGGGCGAGACGATCCGCGTTTTCGAAGGCGCCTAAGGAAGCAAGGGGTATATATGGGTATCAGAACGTTCAGGCCAATCACGCCGGGGCTTCGCCACCGCGTGGAGGTGGTCAACGAAGAAATCACCACCAACAAGAGCAATCCCGAAAAATCCCTTACCAAGGGGAAGCCCTCCAAGGGCGGCCGCGCCTCCAATGGCCGGATTTCGGTGCGCCACCAGGGCGGCGGCCACAAGCAGAGATATAGGATCATCGATTTCAAGAGGGGCAAGCTGGGGATTCCCGGCGTCGTCTCCTCCATCGAGTACGATCCCAACCGCAGCTCCAACATCGCCCTCGTGACCTACGCGGACGGCGAAAAGCGCTACATCATCAGCCCCAAGGGGCTGGCCGTGGGCCAGAAGATCATGTCGGGGCCCTCCGCCCCCCTGGAGATCGGCAACGCCCTTCCCCTTGAGAACATCCCTCTCGGCTTCACGGTCCACAATGTCGAGCTCACCCTCGGCAAGGGAGGCCAGCTCGCCAGGTCCGCCGGATCCGGCGCCCTCCTGGCCGGCGTCGAGGGAGACTACATCGTCCTCAAGCTGCCTTCCGGCGAACTTCGCATGGTATTCAAGAAGTGCATGGCCACCATCGGAAGCGTGGGCAACGAAGAGCATATGAACGAGCGGATCGGCAAGGCCGGACGCTCCCGCTGGCTCGGCATCAGGCCCACGGTCCGCGGTACGGTCATGAACCCGGTCGATCACCCCCATGGCGGTGGTGAAGGCCGAGGCAAGGGATACAAGCAGCCGGTCTCGCCCTGGGGTCAGCCGGCCAAGGGGTACAAGACGCGCGACAATCACAAGCCGTCCAGCCGCTTCATCACGAAGCGCCGCAAGTGAGATAGGAGTTACTCGTGTCAAGGTCCGTAAAGAAGGGGCCCTTCATCGAGAAGAGCCTGTACAAGAAAGTGGTTGAGGTGAGCAAGTCCGGCGACAACAAGAAGATGGTGAAAACCTATTCGAGGACTTCTACGATCATTCCCGAAATGGTCGGACAGACTATCTCAGTATACAACGGCAAGACTTGGGTTCCGGTCTACGTGACCGAGAACCTGGTCGGTCACAAGCTCGGCGAGTTCGCCCCCACCCGCATTTTCCGCGGGCATGCGGGAAGCGACAAGAAAGCCGAGAAGAAATAGGGGCGTGACCATGATTGAAAAGACCGGTTATAGGGCCACCGCGAAGTGGCTCCTGGCATCCCCCACGAAGGTCCGCCCCGTCGCGGATCTCGTGAAGGAAAAGCCCTACGCCGACGCGATGGCCATCCTGGACAACATGCCCCACAAGGGCGCCCGTCTCTTGAGGAAGGTTGTGAAGTCCGCGGCGTCCAACGCGCTCAACCGAAACCGCAAGCTTGACGAGGACATGCTCTACGTCAAGGAGCTCAGGATCGACGAAGGCCCCAGGATGAGAAGGGTATGGTTCAGGGCTCGCGGAAGGGCCGACATGCTCGTCAAGCGCATGTGCCATATCTCCTGCGTAGTCGAAGAAATCGGCAAGAAGTCGGAGGCGTAAGGTGGGTCAGAAAGTAAATCCAATAGGGCTTCGCATCGGAATCAACAAGGACTGGAGTTCTCGCTGGTATGTAGAGCCCCGCGACTACGCCAAGACCCTCCATGAGGACCTGGGCATACGCAAGAAGATCGGCGAGCTTCCCGAAGTGAAGGGAGCCGACGTCTCGGACATCGAGATCGTCCGCCATCCCCAGCGGATCACGGTGATCATCCATACCGCCCGCCCCGGCGTCCTCATCGGCGTCAAGGGAGCGAACATCGAGAAGATCGGCTTGGAGATCCAGAAGGTCGCGACCAAGAAGGTCCAGATCAAGATCAAGGAAGTCAAGAAGACCGACACGAACGCCCAGATCGTGGCCCAGAACATCGCCCGGCAGCTTGAAGGCCGCGGATCCTTCCGCAAGGCCTTGAAGACCGCGATTTCCAACGCCATCAAGGGCGGCGCCCAGGGCTGCAAGGTCCGCGTATCCGGCCGCTTGGGCGGAGCCGACATGTCCAGGACAGAAGAGCTGAAGGAAGGCAGGATTCCCCTCCATACCC
>JBFLXC010000173.1:0-5362 GCA_040757435.1 Spirochaetota bacterium
CAGAGTCCTCAAGGCCTGGACCATGGGGGATGGGAGCCGGTATTGCGCCGTCGCCTTGTATCCCAGGACGGGCCGCACCCACCAGCTCCGGGTCCACATGGCCGGACTGGGCTGCCCGATCCTCGGCGACCCCATCTACGGCAGGAAGGACAAGCGCTTTCCCGAGGCGACCCTCATGCTCCACGCCCGCAGGCTTAGGATCACCCTGCCCGGCGAGGCACAGCCAAGGATTTTCGCCGCCCCCGTCCCCGAGAGGTTCAAGGCCATCGTCAGGAGGCTTGGAAGCGGAGGAGCGCGGCCCGGGAGTTGAGGGTTTGCATGTGGGGACAAATAAAAAGGCCTCCCCGGCGGCCGTAGGGAGGCCTTTCTCGCTCCGCTTCCGGCTATAGCCGGAAGGCGGTTGCGACATTCACACTACGCTTTCGAAGACAATCAGTAGCGGCGGGGGCGGAACGATCCACCATCGCGGCGGGGCTTGTCTTCCGCTTCGTTGACACGGAGCTGCCTGCCCATGAACTCGAAGCCGTTGAGAGCGTCGATAGCCTTCTGGGCCTCGTCATCGTTGATCATCTCGACAAAGCCGAATCCCTTCGCCTTGCCAGTGTAGCGATCGATGATGATGTTGACCGAGGAAACCTCGCCGTACTGGGCGAAGAGGTCACGAAGCTGATTCTCAGCGGTGGAGTAATTCATGTTGCCGACATAAACCTTCTTGGACATGCGGAAAAACCTCAAATTAGGCTCGTCGTCTCGCGACGACGGCACCGGATCCGTTCGCCTAGGGCGAACGTACGTTTTTACTTCAGGAAGGCCGAGAGCGCAGGGCTCCTTGCGTCTTCAAAGCAGGGTTACTGGCTGGGAGTGGTAATGCGTGGGTCTTTCCGAACGAAGAAGCGAGTGGGGCGGGGGTCCTGGAGAATTCGGCCGCCGAACCCCCAAAACCGTCTACAAAGGAATGACGATGCATGAAACGCCGGTTCTACCTTAAAAACGGAGGAAAAGGCTACAACCCTCCGAAAGTACATGATACCGCATACACGATACCGTAGCAGAGTATACGCGGCGTTCCGTCCAACAGTCAACCGCCTGGGAGCGCAAAACGCACGATTTCCACACTATTTATTTACCTTGACAAAGAGTTCTCCATTCGTATAATCGACATTGACGGCATTAATGTACATCGGGAGGACACATGCGACAGGTATGGATGGTTGCCCTTCCCCTTGCCGGCTTGATTCTAGGATGGACGATCCGCTGGCTATACGCCAGATTTCAACTGACTGCTGCAGAAAATGAAGCAGAAAGAACGAAACAGGAAGCTTTGCGAGAGGCCGAGGCCGAAAAGAAAGCGATCCTGGTAGAAGCAAAAGATCAGCTCATTCGGGAACGCAACCAGCAAGAGCGGGAGATAAGGGAAAGGCGCGTCGAGCTCCAGAAGTTCGAGCGTCGGGTCCTTCAGAAGGAAGAAAACCTAGACAACAAGATCGAGGCCCTCGAGAGGCTCGAGGGGACGCTGAAAGCCAAGGACAAGGCCCTGGCGGATCGGGAGACTGACCTCCTGGGCCAGGAAGAGCGCTACCGCCAGGAGTTGGAGCGCATCTCCGGCCTCACCGCCGAGGAAGCCAAGCGGGTCATCATCCAGAACATGGAGAACGAGGCCAAGCGCGACGCCCAGATCCTGATCAACAAGATCGACCAGGAAGCCCAGCTCACGGCTGAGAAGCGCACCCGCGACATCCTCGTCACCACCATGCAGAGGATAGCCACGGACGTGACCGCCGAGGTCACCGTAGCCTCGGTCACCCTTCCCTCGGACGAGATGAAGGGTCGGATCATCGGCCGGGAAGGCCGGAACATCCGCACCTTGGAAACCCTCACGGGCGTGGATGTCATCATCGACGACACCCCCGAGGCCGTGGTCATCTCCTGCTTCGACCCCGTGCGCCGGGAGATCGCCAGGATGTCCCTGGAGCGGCTCATCACCGACGGGCGCATCCACCCCGCCAGGATCGAGGAGATGGTCCAGAAGGTCACCAGGGAGATTTCCCAGAAGATCTACGACGAGGGCGAGAAGGTGGTCTTCGACCTGGGCCTGCACAACATGGCCCCGGAGCTCATCCGCGCCTTGGGCAGGCTCTACTTCCGCACCAGCTATGGGCAGAACGTCCTTCTTCACTCCAAGGAAGTGGCGGTCATCGCGGGCCTTCTGGCGGCGGAGATCGGCCTCAACCGCGAGATAGCCAAGCGGGGAGCCCTGCTCCACGACATAGGCAAGGGCATCGAGACGGACGGCGACCAGAACCACGCCGAGATGGGCATGGAACTGGTGCGCAAGATGGGCGAGGATCCCCGAGTGGTCAACGCCATTGGCTCCCACCACAACGATGTGGAGCCCAGCTGTCCGGAAAGCATCGTCGTCCAGATAGCCGACGCCATCTCCGCCGCAAGGCCCGGAGCCCGGCGCGAGACCTTGGACAACTACATCAAGCGGCTGGAAAACCTGGAGAGCATCGCCGAGAGCTTCTCCGGTGTGGACAAGGCCTTCGCCATCCAGGCGGGCAGGGAGCTCCGCATCCTGGTCAACTACGAGAACGTCTCGGACGACCAGGCCAAGGAGCTTTGCAAGAGCATCGCGAAGAAGATCGAAACGGACCTGCGATATCCCGGCCGGATCAAGGTGACCATAATCCGAGAGACCCGCATCGTTGAGTATGCCCGATGACAAGGATGGCCCTCCCGCGACATTGCTGATGATCGGCGATGTCGTGGGGGCCTCGGGCCTCCGCGCTCTCTTCGCCCAGCTTCCTTCCCTGAAAAAAAAACACGGCGTGGACTTGGTGGTTGCCAACGGTGAAAACTCCCTGAAGGGCTACGGCATCGGCAAGGAGGAGCTGGACACCATGCTCTCCTGCGGCGTGGACATCATCACCACGGGAAACCATGTGTGGGAAAGGAAGGAGGCCCAGGAGCTCCTGGATTCGGAGGAGAGACTCCTGCGGCCCGCCAACTATCCTCCCGGCCTCGCTGGGAAGGGCTACGCCGCCTTCCAAGGGCGGACGGCCCAGTGGGTGGTCCTGAACCTCCAGGGAAGGGAGGGGCTTTATCCCATCGATTGCCCCTTCAGGACGGCGGACGAACTTGTGGCCCGGGCGAGGAGGGAGCATCCAACCGCCTTCATCGTCGTGGACTTCCACGCCGAATCCCCGGAGGAAAAGGAAGCCCTGGCATGGCACCTGGACGGCAAGGCAGGCGCCTTCGCAGGCACCCACACCCATGTGCAGACCGGCGACGAGAGGATCCTGCCCAAGGGGACGGGCTACATCACCGACCTGGGTATGACAGGTCCCATAGACTCGGTCATCGGGGTCAAGACTGAAATCTGCATCAAAAGGTCCCTTACCCAGATTCCCTTCAAGATGGAGACCGCCGAGGGGGAAGCCTGTCTCTGCGGCGCGCTGTTCCGCCTAGACCGCAGGTCCAGGCTTTGCGTCTCCGTGGAAAGGGTGAGGCTCTAGCCCCGAGTCATTGAACTTCCCTCTTCATCCTCTCTATACTGATCCATCATGGCACAATCGACGGACACCTCCTCACTTATAAAAGCTCGGTTCGCGTCCTTGACTCCCGCCCTTTTCCGCAAGATCGCCGAGGGCTATGGGGCCAAGGATTTCAAGAAAGACCTTCTGGCGGGCGTCACGGTGGGGGTCGTGGCCCTTCCGCTGGCGATGGCCTTCGCCATAGGCGCCGGAGCAACGCCCGCCCAGGGTCTGTACACGGCCATCATTGCGGGCCTTGTCATCGCCGTCTTCGGTGGAAGCTTCCATCAGGTTTCCGGCCCCACGGGGGCCTTTGTCGTCATCATCGCCGACGTGATCGCCCGGCATGGCATGTCCGGCCTCCACGCCGCCACGCTGGTGGCGGGCATCCTCCTGGTATTCATGGGCATTTCCGGCCTTGGGGCTTTGATCAAGTTCATCCCGTACCCTGTCACCATAGGGTTCACCACGGGCATCGGGGTGATCATCTTCGTAGGTCAGGTGAAGGATTTCCTGGGCTTGGCCATTCCTTCCCTGGCTCCGGATTTCTTTGATAAGCTGGCCCAGTACGCCGAGTTCCTGGGAACAACGAACTTCTACGCCTTGGGAGCCGGCGCGGCCACCGTCGCGGGCATCGTCTTCATGCGAAAGGTTTTTCCCAAGATTCCGGCGGCGGTGAGCGCCATCGCCTTCGTCACGCTTGTCTCAGCGATTTTCAAGTTTCCGGTGGAGACCATAGGCACCAGGTTCGGCGCATTGCCCAAGGGTTTCCCCTCTCCCAGCCTGGTGGCCTTGGATCTGGGGCTCATGAGGGAGGTGTTTTCCTCCGGCCTCACCATCGCCCTGTTGGCGGCGATCGAATCCCTTTTGTCCGCGGTGGTGGCGGACGGCATGACGGGCACCCGCCACTCAGCCTCGGCGGAGCTCAACGCCCAGGGGCTCGGGAACATAGCTTCGGTGCTTTTCGGGGGGATTCCCGCCACGGGAGCCATCGCACGTACTGCGACCAACATAAAGTCCGGAGCCGTCTCTCCGGTGGCCGCGATCATCCACGCCCTCGTGCTTCTGGTCTTCGCCCTCCTCCTGGGGCCTCTTGTGCAGGCCATTCCCTTGGCCGCCCTGGCGGGAGTCCTCATGGTGGTCGCCCACGACATGAGCGAGCTGCCCCGCTTCCTCTCGATGCGGAAGGCTCCGAAGAGCGACCTCGCGGTCATGCTGGCCACCTTCGTGCTCACGGTGGTGGTGGACCTGACCGCAGCCGTCCAGGTGGGGGTCCTCCTCGCCGTCCTCCTCTTCGTGAAGCGTGCCAGGGATACGGCCACTGTAGGTCCCCTGGCCCCTGCCGCCGACCAGGGCGGGGAGCCGGCGGCGGCTACGAGCGCCGACCGCTCCGACCGGGAATCCCTGGCCTCCAGGAAGGTTCCCGAGGGCTGCGAGATCTACGAGATCGACGGTCCCTTCTTCTTCGGCGTGGCGGATTTGCTCCAGGATGCCTTGGCGGAAGTGGAGAAGGCGCCGAAAGTCTTCATCCTGCGCCTAAGGCACGTGCCCAATGTGGATGTCACGGGGCTGAACGCCCTGCGCAGCTTCCACTCCCGCTGCAGGCGCCAAGGCACCGTCCTCATCCTGAGCGGGGTCAGGGAGCAGCCTGAGAAGGCCATGAGGCGTTACGGTCTCTACGATGAGATCGGCGCTGAGAACATCCTAGGCGGCATCGATTCCGCCTTGGCCCGGGCCGAGGAGATCAGGGCCGGGGAGTCCAAGGCCAAGGGGCGCAGGCGGGGTTAGGGACGCTTTCCCGCTTGACACTTTCCCTCTCCCCATTGTAT
>JBFLXC010000174.1:0-5266 GCA_040757435.1 Spirochaetota bacterium
TCTCCTGCCTTGTATATTGAGATATTTCTGACTCACGTATTTCGCGCAGATCTAATAAAAAGGGCCGCCCAGGTTTTATCTTCCTGGACAGCCCCTCTTCGTTGTCGATGCGCTGGCCCGGGAGATTCGGGCCTAAGGCGGGCTACACGAAGTTGTGCACCCGCATCACCGAGATTTCGTTCATCCCCAAGGATTCAGCCTTTGTCAGCCTTCCGTTCGCGGTTTCAACCACAAGCTTCAACAGATCGTCGGTAAGGGTCTCCATGTTCTTCGGACCGTAGATGAGGTCCGAAGCGTCGAAATCCATGTTGTCGCCCATGGAGGCGAAGGTGCCGCGGTTGCCCGTTATCTTGATCACCGGGGCGATGGGATTTCCCATGGGGGATCCCCTCCCAGTGGTGAAGACGACGATCTGCGAACCTCCCGCCACCATGCCCGCCACGGAGCTCGGATCCTGTCCGGGGGTGTCCATGATGACAAGCCCTTTCTCGGTCACCTGCTTCGCGTAGTCGTAGACGGCGTTGACGGGCGAATATCCGCCCTTGTGGATGCAGCCCAGGGATTTTTCCTCAAGGGTGGTTATGCCGCCTGCCTTGTTGCCCGGGGTTGGGTTGGCCCTCCGCACATCCTCGCCCACGGCCTTGAGTGAGTCTTCGTACCTGCGCACGATATGCAGGATCTGCCTCCCGACTTCCGGGGATTTCGCCCGCTTGGCCAGGATGTGCTCGGCGCCGATGAATTCGGGCGTTTCGCTCAGGATGGACGTGGCGCCCAATCGCACGAGCCGGTCCGAAAGGGACCCGACCAGGGGATTGGCCGCGATGCCCGAAGTGGGGTCCGATCCGCCGCACTCGGTCCCGAGCATGAGTTCGCCGATGTGAACGGGAACGCGTTGTACGGCCGATGCCTCCTCGACAAGCTGTTTCGCATAACGCACGCCCTTTTCGACGGCCTTTAACGTCCCGCCTTCCTGCTGGATTATAACCGTGTGGAGCGGCTTGTTGGTCAGCTTCCTTATGGCGTCGCCCACGATATTCGCCTGGCAGGTTTCGCATCCAAGGGAAACGACGAGGGTGCCGTACACGTTGGGATTCGCCGCGAAGCCCGCGAGGATGTCCATGGTGTGCTCAAGGTCCTTGCCGATCTGGGCGCAACCGTTCTGGTTGACGAAGCTTACCGCTCCGGAAACCTGGGAGGCGATGATGCGCGCGGTATCCGAGGCGCAGACGCTGGCCGGCAGGACCAAAACGTGGTTGCGTACGCCGATCCTGCCGTCGGGCCTCTCATATCCTAGGAAGGTCGATTTCTCATCCATATCAAAGTTCTTCCTTGATGTTGCTGATGTTGTGCACATGCACGTGGCTCCCCATAGGTATGTCAACCAATGCCTCGCCGATGCGCTCCCCGTATTTGACGACCGATTCCCGTTTTCCGATGTCGCAACGGGCTATCTTGTGGTAGATGGTGATGTCGTCCAAGGAGACAAAGGACTTCTCCTCGTCCTTCAGCGCGTAGCGGACCTCGGCTCCCTTGGATATGGGCTGCAGGGCGACCACCACATTGTCGCCCCCATGGATTATCAGCGCGTTCACCATATCAACGCCCCATCCTTCCTATCCGCTGGTGCGCGAACTTGACGGCGTAGTCTATGGCGTTCACGAGGCTTTCCTCGGTGGCGGTGCCTTTTCCCGCCTTCCCGAAGGCGGTCCCGTGGTCCACCGAAGTCCTGATGATGGGCAGGCCCAAGGTGATGTTCACTCCGCTCACCGAGTTCCACTTCTTTTCGGTTTCATTCCAGGTGAAGCCTACTAGCTTGAGGGGTATGTGGCCCTGGTCGTGGTACATGGCCACGACGATGTCATACTGCCCGCCGAGGGCCTTGGAGAACAGGGTATCGGGCGGAATCGGACCATCGACGACAATGCCTTCTCCCCGGGCTTTTTCTACGGCAGGAAGGATTTCCTCCACTTCCTCGCAGCCGAAAAGACCTCCGTCGCTGGCATGGGGGTTCAATCCCGCGACGCCGATGCGCGGCCTCTCAATGCCGAAATCGCGCATCGCGTTGTACGCAAGCTTGACGACGGCGTACACGCGTTCCTTCTTTACATTGTCGCAGGCTTGCCTAAGGGATACATGGGTGGAGACGTGGACCACCCGCAAGGCGCCTTCCGCGAGCATCATCGTGTAATCCTTGGTCTTTGTGAACTCGGCGTAGATTTCCGTATGCCCAGTGTAATGGTATCCCGCGAGGTTCAGCGCTTCCTTGTTGAGGGGGCCCGTGACCGTCGCGTCGATCTCGCCGGCCATCGCCAATTCTATGACTTTCTTCACTGCGTCGAAGGCCGCCTTCCCCCCCATGGCGGAGACTTTCCCGAATGCCAGCTTTTCCAGTTCCACGTCCTTGAGATCGATCACGTCGATGACGCCGTGTTCGAACTTGGCCTGGGAAACGGTATCGATCGCATTGATGCCCAGGTCGACTCCGGCGATCTTCACCGCCTGTTCCATCACCGAGGCGTCGCCGGCCACCAAGGGTCTGCATTTTCCGTACAATGCCTTGTCCGCAAACGCTTTTGCGGCTATTTCCGGCCCAATTCCCGCGGGATCGCCCATTGATACGCCGATGATCGGCAGCCTTTCACTCACTGCAGTTTCTCCTTGCGCTTTTCTAAAGCTCTTGCTTCTTGATATCCAAAACCCGGGAAGCGGCGACCATGGAAAGGCTCTTGGCCAAGGCGTCCTTGTCGCCGAATCCCCCCGCCTTCGAGGCGAAATATATCCGCTTGTTGAAGACACCCGACCTGAAGTACCCGAAGGGCAGCCCCGGAAGAAGTTCGGAAATGAAATCTATGCATTCCGCGCCCAAGCGCGAGGCTATCCGGGCCGCGGAGTCGCCCCCCGAGGCGAAAAGGAACCTGGTTCCCCTCAGGGCTGCGATCTCGAGGGACAAATCCCCGAGGAAGCGGGAAATGGCGCTCCCCACATCCTTCTCCCCGAATCCCGGGACGCCGGACCTTATGGCCTCGCCCGTCCTCAAGAGGATGGCGCATTTTCTCGATGCCGAGGAGAGGGCGCCGAGGATCCGGCGCTTCTCTTCTTCGGGATCGGACAATATGGCCCAGGGATCGGCGGTTATCTCGGCGACGGCGGGGAGCTGCGCCAATACATCGCACTGGGCTTTGCTGGTCGGCGTTATCGATCCGATGATGAACAGGATCTTTCCCATCGGGATGCTCGGCAATGCCGGGCTTTCGAAGGCAGGCCTGTTCGCCACGGCTTCGGCTAAGCCGGAGGAACCGACGAAAAGTCCGCCGCCTATCGTTGAAAGCGATGCGAGGGATCTCAAGTCCTCCATGGTTTCGGCGTCGGCGACGAACACGCGGCGCCCTGCGGACAGGCCTTCCAGCACACTTGCGCGGAGGGATCCGATGCCGGATCGCACAACGTGAATATCCAGGTGGGCGACCTCTCCTGGAAACCGTTTCTCCATGATCCTGACGACGCTCGACTCCGTGACGGGCGTGAATGGATCCCGTCCCATCGCGGTGTCGGCCACGGGCTGTCCCGCCACGTAGCAGATGCCTTCCAGCACAGTCCGTTTGTTCCTGGGGGCGGAGGGCGCGACGATGGCGAACCTGTACCCTGCGGCATCCATGACGGCCGCCGTCTCTTCCGCCGGGTTTCCCCGCAGGGTGGAGTCGATTTTCTTGAAGAACCACCGCGCGCCTTTGAGCCTAAGCTCGCCGGTTTTGCGGTAGACGCGATCGTAGGCTTCCTGGGAGGGGAGGAATCTCGTATCCGTGTCCACTACGACGGCGGCCACATTCCCTCGCGAGCCTCCTTTGCACAGGTCTTCGCCAAGCAGGAGCCTCACGGGCTTGCCTGCGGAGCGGAACTGAACCGAGGAATCGCCCGCGCCGGTGAAGTCGTCGGCGATGATCGCCCAGCGCCTAGCCAAGAATGCCATGGATTCGCCTCACTCCCACAATGCGCCGGATGATGTGTCGGGCGCCAATGAGGCGTAGAGGCCGAGGATGCCTTTTCGGTTTTGAACCTTGGGACTCCACGCCTTCCTTCTCGCCGCCAATTCCTCCTCGGCGACTTCAAGTCCGAGCGAATTATTGTCAATGTCGATGGATACGATATCGCCGTCCCTGACAAGGGCGATGGGTCCGCCCTTCGCCGCCTCGGGAGCCACGTGTCCTATGCAGGGGCCTCTGGTCGAGCCGGAAAAGCGACCGTCCGTGACCAGGGCGGTGCTCGATGAAAGCCCCGAACCCGAGAGGATGGCGGTGATCATCTGCATTTCCCGCATTCCCGGTCCGCCCACAGGGCCTTCGTATCGGATGACTATCACCGTGCCAGGCTTCACAAGACCCGCTTCCACGGCCTTCACCGCCTCGTCCATGCCGTCGAACACCGCCGCCGGCCCCTTGAAGTTCCACATTTCCTTCGGCATTGCCGATGCCTTCACCACCGCTCCCAGGGGAGCGAGATTCCCGTGAAGGATGGTTATTCCTCCCTTGGGCGAGTAGGCGGAGGATATAGGCCTGATCAAATCCTTGTCATTCCACGCCGCCGCGTCGGCGATCTCCGACAGTGTCCTGCCCGAGACGGTGGGCATGTCCATGGCCAGCAGATCCTTGAGGGAGGCGAGGACGGCGGGGACCCCGCCGGCTTTGTGAAAATCTGTCATCGTCTTGGGACTTGAGGGGTTTACCTTCAGCACTATGGGGATTTTATCCCCCAGTTCCTCGAATGTGCCGATCCCCATGGAAAATCCGGCGGCTGCGGCCATGGCGGGAATATGGAGGACCGCGTTGGTCGAACCCCCTATGCCGAGGCAGAGCCTTATGGCGTTCCGGTAACTCTCCTCGGATAGGAGATCGAGTGGCTTGAGGTCCTCCTTCACCAAGCCGACGATCCGTTCCCCCGCTTCCCTTGCCTCTTTAAGCTTATCCGGCGAACCGGCCAGGGTGGTGGCGGACAGCGGCAAGGTGAGGCCCATCGCTTCGGCGACACTGTTCATGGTGTTGGCCGTGCCCAGCATCGAGCAGGATCCGAGGGAGGGACAGGCGCCCATTTCGATTTCGGCGAGTTCTTCTTCGGTTATCTTGCCGGCCTGGCATCGGCCGATGCATTCCCGCATCAGCGAGGTGGTTATCTTTTCGCCCTTGAATTCGCCGTCCGCCATGACTCCCACCGCGACCGCGATGGAGGGAATGTTGACCCTTGTCATTGCCATGAGCATTCCGGGAGTAATCTT
>JBFLXC010000175.1:0-5257 GCA_040757435.1 Spirochaetota bacterium
CAGGATGGTCGCGGGCTTGAGGCGCCTCGGCTTCTCGAAGGTCTTCGACACCCAGTTCACCGCTGACCTGACCATCATGGAGGAAGGGACTGAATTCATACACCGGGTCAAGGAAGGAGGCACCCTTCCCATGATCACATCCTGCTCGCCGGGGTGGATCAACTTCATTGAAAGCTTCTACCCTTCCCTCCTGGGCCATCTGTCCACGTGCAAGAGTCCACAGCAGATGTTCGGCGCCGTCGCCAAGACCTTCTACGCCCAGAAGACGGGCATAGATCCCGAGAAGATCAGGGTCGTGTCCATCATGCCCTGCACGGCGAAGAAGGGCGAAGCCAAGCGGCCGGAGATGGATTCCTCATACCGGTTCTGGAAGGAGAAGAAGGCTGTGGCCCCCGGATCCTCCCACCATTTCCAGGATGTGGACTGGGCCCTCACCACAAGGGAGCTGGCTAGGATGATGCGCCTGGCGGGTATCGAAATGGCCAAGCTTGATGAAGAGAGCTTCGACAGCCCCCTGGGGGAATCCACGGGAGCGGCGACTATCTTCGGCACCTCAGGCGGCGTCATGGAAGCGGCCCTGAGGACGGTGTACGAGATCCTGGAGGGAAAGCCCCTCCCGGACACGGATTTCACCCCCGTCCGAGGCTTGGAAGGCATCAAAACCGCCGAGGTGCCCGTGGCGGGGATGAAGGTGCGGATCGCCGTCGCCCACAGCCTCAAGAACGCCCGGATCCTATTGGACCAAATAGCCGCCGGAGCGAGCCCCTACCATTTCATAGAGGTCATGACCTGCCCGGGAGGCTGCGTGGGAGGCGGCGGCCAGCCAGTGCTCCCCGACCTGGACAAGATACTGGCCAGGAACCGTTCGCTCTACGCCGAGGATACGAGGCTTCCGGAGAGGAAATCCCACCTGAACGCCGAGGTGAACAGCCTGTACAAGGATTTCCTGGGCGCTCCCGCAGGACATCTTTCCCACGAGCTCTTGCATACCTCCTACAAGGCCCATCCGTTCTGAGCCCTGCCGGGATTCGACGCTCCTTCAGACGGCCCGCCGCCTGAAGGAGCGTACTGGACAAAGATCCCCAGCCGGGGTACTACGTGAGCATGGCAATCCGCGCGGTTGGCTTCGACCTTGACGGCACTCTGTATCCAGGCTGGATCATGTACGCAGCATCCTTGGGGGCGGGGCTCCGCCATCCAAGGTTCTACTCCGCCTTCGGTGCGGCCCGAAGGACCTTGAGGAAGGAACTGGCCTCCAGGAATATGGGAAAATACCCGCCCGACTCAAGCCTGGGCGGACGGGAGGATCTCCTGGACTTCCAGCGCCGCTTCCTCGCCACCCGGCTGGGAATATCCCTTGGGGAAGCCGGGAGCCTCATGGAAAACCGGTGCTACCGCGACGTGGAGGACAAATTTTCCCGCATCCGCCCCTTCCCGGGAGTATCCGCCTGCCTGGCGCGGCTGGAATCCAAGGGCCTGGCCCTTGGGCTCCTATCAGACCTGCCGCCCAAGGGTAAGGTTGAAAGGATGGGATTGGAGAGCAACTTCAAGTCGATACTCTGCTCCGAGGACTTCGGCACCCTGAAGCCTGCCGCAAGACCATTCCTGGCCCTTGCCGAGGCCCTGGGAACGGCTCCCGAGGATATGGCCTACGTGGGAAACAAGATAGCCTACGACATGGAGGGAGCCAAGGCCTTGGGCATGAAGACCGCCTACCTGGGAAAAAGCCG
Source organism: Spirochaetota bacterium (assembly GCA_040757435.1). Classification (GTDB taxonomy): domain Bacteria; phylum Spirochaetota; class Spirochaetia; order Treponematales; family Rectinemataceae; genus VKGY01. The sequence goes on from JBFLXC010000175.1 coordinate 1,731, forward strand.
GCACCCTTCCGTGGATTTCAGCTTCCGGTCATGGGAAGCCTTGGCAGAGTGGGTCCTTTCGTCCTAAGGACCATGCCGGGGCGGGCGTATTCCAAATCCCCGGACTCCCCTTTGTAATCGGGGTAGTCGGTGATGTGGGTTACCAAGAGCCTCGTGCCCTCCTTCAGCAATGGCTTGACGAAGGCCCTAATCTCCTCCGGGCTTAGGTGGACTCCGCCGAAGCCCTTCCCGTTCCCGTCGCACAACAGGATCTCAGCCTTCCGGGAGAAGAGTTCCCCCATGCGGCTCGCCCATTTCGTATCCGAACTGGATATGAACGAGGCCTCCCCCGCCCCATCCTCCTTCGCCAGGATCGAATAGGTCTCGGGGCTGTGCTCGGTCCTGAAGAATTCAAGGAACAAGCCGGGAAGGCAGGGCTGGACGGAGCCGTGGCTCATGGCTGCCGGCTCCTGGCCTGAGAAAAACCAATCCACATACGGATGGTCGGGGGAGATCGCCCGGCCGAGCAAGCTCCGAGCGACTTCCGAGGCGCCTGGAGGAGCGATGAGCCGCGGAGGCGGCAGGCCCATGGGAGACCTCCGGAGGTACAGGTTGAAGGCCAGGAAGGGAAGCCCGAAGCAGTGGTCCCCATGGACGTGGCTGAGCACCACGGCGTCAAGCGAGTCCAGGCTGATTCCTTCCCTTTTCAAGGACTGGAGTATGTCCGGCGGAGTCTCCACCAAGACGGATCCTTCGATCAGGTAGGAGTTGAAGGGAAGGCCGGAATTCGCGAAACCGCCCACCCCGAGGATTTTTATCTCCATGGCCGCCTAATCCCTCCAGATTTCACCCACGAGGCTGTGCTCCCTGAGAGCTTCGACATCCCTGTCCAGGCCGGAGCAGGCGATGTGGGCGCCCGCCCTCACTATGGCCTCGGACTTCCCGTCCTTCAGGGGAATATGGAATATCAGGGCGCAGGAGCCATGGTGGGAATATATCGCGTCCCTCAGGGCGATCAACTCTTCCTCGTTGTATTTCTCCTGGGAGGGAGGCTTGAGGCGCAAGTGGAGCTCCCTCCAAGATTTCTCCTTCAGCTGGGCGGGGTCGAGGATTTCCTTGACTTGGAAGGAGGGCTTGCCCCGTGAGGCGTCGTAGGTTCCCTTGAGGCAGTGGACCCTATCCACGGAGAGTTGGGGCCTCAGGGCCTCGAGGCTATCGGGGAAGAGGACTATCTCAATCGACCCCGCGTAGTCAGACACAAGGCCGAAGGCCATCTTCCTCCCCGACTTGGTGGGAATCTCCCTCAGCTCCATGAGCATGGCCACGACAATGTAGTCCCTGTCCTGGGTGGCCCGGTCCAAACGGCCCAGATCCAAGGTGGAGGACCGCTCCCAGACCATCTTGAAGTCATCCATGGGATGGCCTGAGAAATAAAAGCCCAGGAGGGATTTTTCCAGGTCCAGCATCTCCTGGCGGGTATACTCCTCGCAGGGTTCCATGACATAGGGCGGGAATATGGACTCGTCCCCCATGTCGAAGAGGTTGCCCTGCCTGGAGGATTCGTACTCGAGCTTGTGGGCCGCCCATTCCATGGCCCGCTCGAGGTTGAGCATGAGCTGCCGCCTTCCCGCGCCCAGCCTGTCGAAGCAGCCGGCGTGCACCAGGGACTCCAAGGTCTTCCTGTTAAGGCCCGCCGAGGAGAGGCGGCAGAGGAAATCCATGAAGCCCAGGTAGGGACCATTGGCTTGGCGTTCGGCCACTATCGCCTCGGCCACTCCCTCCCCCACCCCCTTTATGCCCAGGAGTCCGTAGAGGATGTCTCCTCCCTCGACAGTGAACTTCGCCTCCGATCCGTTGATGTCCGGGGCCAGGACCTTGATGCCCATGGACCTCGCCTCGCCGATGTATTGGGTCAGCTTGTCCGTGTCGTTGATTTCGTTGGTGAGGTTGGCGGCCATGAACTCCGCCGGATAATTCGCCTTGAGGTAGGCCGTCCGGTACGCCACGACCGAATAGGCCGCGGCATGTGATTTGTTGAAGCCGTAGCCCGCGAAGGGGGTGAGGATATCGAAGATTTCCTCCGCCTCGGCCTTGGAATAGCCCCGGCCGAGCGCTCCCTCGATGAATGGTCCCCGCTCCTTGGCCAGGATCTCGGGCTTCTTCTTCCCCATGGCGCGTCGCAGGAGGTCGGCTCTTCCAAGGGAGTAGCCCGCCACCTCCCGGGCGACCTGCATGACCTGCTCCTGGTAGACGATGACCCCGTAGGTCCCCTTGAGGTACTTCTCCAGGGAAGGATGGGGGTAGGTGATGGCGGTCTTTCCGTTCTTGGAATCCACGAACTTGTCGATGAAGTCCATAGGTCCTGGGCGGTAGAGTGCGTTCAAGGCTATGAGGTCCTCTATGGATCCAGGCTTGGCCTTCTTGAGGATTCCCTGCATGCCCGAGGATTCGAATTGGAAAATGGAAGTGCTTTTCCCCTCGCCTAGGAGTTGGAAGGTCTTCCTGTCCTGGTCCGGGATATCCTCTTCCTCCAGGGCTATCCCCCGCTTTGCGAGGAGCTTCAAGGTGTTCTTGATGAGGGTGAGAGTCTTGAGGCCGAGGAAGTCCATTTTCACCAGCCCACAGTCCTCGAGGTAGTCCATGGTGTATTGGGTGGAGATCGAGTCGGTCTTGGGATCCTTGTACAGGGGCACATAGTCCGTGAGCTGGGTCTTGCCGATCACGATGCCCGCGGCGTGGATGGAGGAGTGGCGGTGCATGTGCTCAAGCCTCCCCCCTATCCTGAAAAGCTCCTGGTACCGGGGATTCTCCGCCAGGACCTTCAGCTTGGGCTCCATCTCGAAGGCTGTCTCCAAGGTCATCTTTGGGTCTTCCGGGATGAGCTTGGCTATGTTGTTCGCCTCCTCGAAGGGAAAATCCAACGCCCTGGACACATCCTTGATAACCGCCTTGGCCTTGAGGGTCCCGAAGGTGATGATCTGGCCCACCCGGTCCGAGCCGTATTTCCTGGTGACGTATTCTATGACCTCGCCCCTCCGCTCGTAGCAGAAGTCGACGTCGAAGTCGGGCATTGAGATCCGTTCCGGATTGAGGAAGCGCTCGAAGAGCAGGTCGTACTTGAGGGGGTCGATGTCCGTTATTCGGAGGGAGTATGCAACTATGGAGCCCGCCCCGGAGCCGCGCCCAGGGCCCACGGGGATGTCATGGCGCTTCGCCCAGTCGATGAAATCCCATACGATGAGGAAATAGCCCGTGAAACCCATCTTAATGATCACGGAAAGCTCGAATTCCGCGCGTTGGACGATTTCCGGACCCGGGTTAGGGTATCGCCGGGCGAGGCCCTCCATGGTCAAGTGCCTCAGGTAGGCTTCGGGAGAATCGAAGCCTTGGGGGATTTCGTAGTCCGGCAGCAAAGGTCCGGGGAAATCGATCTTCAGCCCCACCATCTCGTTGATGGCCATGGTGTTGGAAAGGGCTTGGGGAACCTCGTGGAACAGTGAGGCCATTTCCTCAGGGCTCTTCAGGTAGAACTGGTCGTTGGGAAACCT
>JBFLXC010000176.1:0-5253 GCA_040757435.1 Spirochaetota bacterium
GGCCTCGTCCCGCTTTTCGGCCTTGAGCTCTGCAGCACCGAGGAAGTCCACCTCCTGGCGGTGTTTTCAAGCCCCCGGAAAGCCCTGGAATTCGGCTCGAGGATCCTGGCCAACCTGCCCCGCTTCCCCGGCGCCACCAGCTACACCGCAGCCACCAGCTATACCGGCGCCACCAGCTACACCGCAGCCACCAGCCATACCGCAACCACCAGCTACACCGGCGCCACCAGCAATTCCGCCGCTAAGAGCAATCCCGGCGACATCCGTTCCCCTGCCGCCGAAGGTATCTTCGGCGACCAGGCGGTGGTGGACGACGAGGAAGCCGTGCTCTGCCTTGAGGAAACCTGGTTCGGCGCCGCCCTCTCCTTGGACTTCGGGACCTTGGCCGAGCTCGCCTCGGCCTCGGGGGCCCTTGTGATACCCGCCCATGTGGACAGGCCCATGTTCTCCGTCCAGAGCCAGCTGGGATTCCTTCCTCCGGGCCCCTACGATGCCGTCGAGGCGGTCCGGCCGCCCGTGCCCGCATTTCTTTCCCAAGGCCTGGGGGTTGTCACCGGCTCGGACGCCCATTTCCCCGAGCACATCGGCCGCAGGCCCTTCGCCCTGGAGCTTCCCGATCAGCCGGTCCGCGCCCTGAAGACCAGGCTCGCGGAGTTCGCGGCCGACTCCACCGCCGCCGCGGCTACCCCAACCTCCACAGCAGACGCCGAGGCGGAGTACCGGGGCTATGAGGGGCTTCTTAAGGATCGGCGGGTGGGGATGTACCCGGAGGATGAGGCGGAGGAATTCCTAGGCTGTGTAAGGCGGGCCTTGGCCGGGCTCACCAACGGATTGAGAGGGTGACGGGCTTCTCCAGGGTCAAAAGATCGAAAAGTCCGATCCTCCCCTTGAACTGCTGACCCTCGAAGGTTCCGCCCGTGGCGGCCTGGATGGGCCTTGGGGCGGTGAAGGCGATGTCTATCCCGCACTGGTCGAAGGTGGGCATGGCCTTCCTTCCTATTATCACCTGCTCCAGGTTCATCCGATATTCAGCGGCGGTGAGGGGATCCTTGTCCAGGGCCGGGGGGCTCAAGGAGGCCAGGAGGGTCTTGTCGACGCCGGGGAAGAGGTTGAAGGCCGCGGCCGCGTTCTGCCTGTCTATCCTGATGGAAAGCTCCCAGGAGGCGGGCGATCCGCCCGAGGCGGGAAGGGATCTCAAGGTGAGAAGGCCCTCGGGGGCCACGGTCCTGTCGTTGGACAGGAGCTCCAGGTTGGGCACGTAGAGCGTGGCGATCATGGAATCGGGGCTCGGAACCGAAAGTTCCTGAAGGCTGATCGACTTGCGGCCCTGGAATTCGGTCCTGAGGCGGGCGGCGTCGAAGAGGGGGGCTCCCTGGGGGATGTTGCTTATCTGGCGGACCCGGCCGTCCAGGAGGGCTGGCACTTCCATGCGAAGGGCGATGCGGGCGCTCAAGTCGTTCCGGACCGAAGCCTCCATCCTGGCGGAGCAGGAGGAAAGGAAGAGGGCCGCCATAAGGGCGGCGAGGACCGCCGCGGCGGCAAGGAATGACGGAGCGGCGGCGCGGAGGCCGGAGATTTTCGAAGCCTTTGGTCTCATGGTGCTCACCTCGCAGGGTATGGGATCATTTTCTCGTGTACACCGGCACAGGCCTTGTGCTCTGGCGCAAAAGGACCTCGCCGATCCGGTCCAGGGTGGCCTGGCTCTCGAGGCTCAGGCGGCGGAAGGTCGAATGGCTCACCAGAAGCTCCTGGTGGAGCTCCCGGCACAGGGCGTCCAGCCTGGCGGCCACGGCCATGGTGTCGCCGAAAACGCTCTTCTTCTGCTCCCCCGGGGGGCCGATCAGGGCGGAGACCACCATGCCCGTGTGGACTCCCACTGAAATCTTGAAGTCCCCGGGGAAGGCCTGGGAGGACAGCTCCTCCCGCAGGGCGTCCAGGTCGTCGAAAAAGCTGTAGGCCGCGTAGAGGGCCCTCTCGGGATTCATGGCCTCGTCGGCCAGGCCGAAGAGGATGGTCACGGAGTCCCCGCTCATGGCGGTGATCCTGCCTCCCTGGGCGCTGGCGGCGTGGGTCCAGAGGGCGTAGTACTTGTTGAGGAAGTCCACGGACCTCTGGGCTCCGAGCATTTCGGAGAGGGCGGTGAAGCCGATTATGTCCGAGGAGACGGCGGTGATGAGGTGCCGCGAGGGCGGAGGCTCGACCGCGCCGCGGGGTAGGACGGGGCTCGCCGGGGCGGCTTCCGCGCCGGGGCTTCCGGAGCCGGCGTCTCGGCCCGAGCCGGCGTCCCGGTTCGAGACGGCCTCGCGACCTGAGCCCGATTCGCGCGCGCCGCCCGCATCGCGGGCGAGGCTCGCATCGCGGGCCAGGCCAGCTTCCCGGGCGGGGCCGGGGTCGCCGGCGGGGCGGATGGGCTCCTCCAAGAGGCGCTCCACCTTGGCGCGCAGGTTGAGGGCGCGGATGCGGGCGGCCAGGAGCATGATGTCGAAGCTCGCGATTCCCAGGAGGGCGAAGAGGTGCTGGGGTGAGGCCACGAAGGTCTTGAGCCCGTCGGCGAAGTGGCCGATCTTCAGGAACTCCATGTAGGTTTCCCGGTCTATCTCACGGGCCTGCAAGGCCTTGCCCAGGCCGATACGCATGTCAAGATAATAATAGAAGGCGAAGAATATGGTGGCCGAGCCCAGGGAGAGGGCCGTCTCGGCAACGCGCTTTAAAAAGCCCACCCTCAGGGAGAGGGAGACGGCCTGGAAGAAGCCGATGTAGATGGCCGAGCCCCAGAGGAGGATGTTGGTCGTCTCGGTGAAGTCCAGGCTGGAGGTGGCGGCCCGGAGGATCGAAAAGCCTATGGGGGTGATGAGGGAGAAGAGGAAGCGCAGGACGGGCATGTGGCCCTGGGTGGCCAGGAGGAAGGTCTGGAGGGCCATGAAGGCTATGACAATGGCCGAGGATGTGATGCCCATGGCGATGGAGCCCGAGGTGATGAAGATGATCACCACGAAGAAGACGACGAGCTGGCTGCTGTAGTAGTAGATCTCCTCGCTGAATCTCTTGAACGGTACCTTCATCGTGAAACATTGTAACCGCAGGAAACTTGCTTGACTAGATTCGTCCTGGGTGTAGAATAGGAAGGTCGTGTCCAAAAGACGCGAAATATGTTAGGAGGTTCTATGAAAAAGCTTGCGAAGCTCACCGCCGTCCTACTGGCCCTGACCTTCATCCTCGCCGGCGCGGATGTATTCGCCCAGGCGAAAGCGAAATTCCACATCGGAGTCGTAACCGGAACAGTATCCCAGTCCGAGGACGACCTTCGGGGCGCCGAAGCCCTGATGAAAGAGTACGGCACCGTCAAGTCGGGCGGAATCTTCCAGCACATCACCTACCCCGACGATTTCATGTCCCAGCAGGAGACCTACATCTCCTCCGTGGTCGCCCTGGCGGACGACCCCCTCATGAAGGCGATCGTGGTCAACCAGGCCATCCCCGGCACCACCGAAGCCTTCAAGCGCGTGAAGGCCAAGAGGCCGGACATCCTGCTCCTGGCCGGCGAGCCCCATGAGGACCCGCTCGTCATCCAGAGCGCGGCCGACCTCGCCCTCTCCGCGGACTTCGTGTCCCGCGGCTACACCATCCTCTGGGCGGCCAAGCAGCTCGGCGCCAAGACCTTCGTCCACATCTCGTTCGCCCGCCACATGAGCTACGAGTCCCTGGGCAGGCGCAGGGCCATTATGGAAGAGGCCGCCAAGGACCTGGGGATCAAGTTCGCCTTCGAAACCGCCCCCGACCCCACCTCCGACGTGGGAGTCCCCGGAGCCCAGCAGTTCATCCTCGAGAAGGTTCCCCAGTGGATCGAGAAGTACGGCAAGGACACCGCCTTCTTCTGCACCAACGACGCCCACACCGAGCCCCTCCTGAAGCAGCTCTTCGCCTACGGCGGCATGTTCGTCGAAGCCGACCTCCCCAGCCCCCTCATGGGATACCCCGGGGCCCTGGGACTCGACCTCTCCAAGGAAGCGGGCAACTTCCCCGCCATCCTCAAGAAGGTCGAGGACGCCGTGAAGGCCAAGGGCGGAGCCGGAAAGTTCGGCACCTGGGCATTCTCCTACGGCTACAGCCTCACCGCCGGCCTGGGCGAGTTCGCCAAGACCGTGATCGAAGGCAAGGCCAAGAAGGACAGCCTGAACGACGTGTTCAAGGCCCTGGCCAAGTACACCCCGGGCGCTAAGTGGAACGGAGCCTACTACAAGGACGTGGGAACCGGCGTGCGCGCCAAGAACCAGGTCCTGATCTACATGGACACCTATGTCTTCGGAAAGGGATTCCTCCCCACCACCAAGCAGAAAGTACCGGAGAAGTATTTCAACATCACCATGAAGAAGTAAGCTTCTTCGACGCAGCATAACCAGGCGGGCATCCAGCCTCGGGACCCAGGGGCCCCGAGGCGGCGGATGCCCGCTTTTCGTCACCTTAGGAACATCTATGGCACAATCAGAGCCTCTGCTTTCAGTCCGCGGCGTTTCCAAGGAATTCTACGGGAACGTGGTTCTCCAGGACATCAATTTCGACCTCAGGGAAGGGGAGATCCTCGGCCTGGTCGGGGAGAACGGCGCGGGCAAGACCACTCTCATGAAGATCATCTTCGGCATGCCCGTCATCGCCGAGACCGGCGGCTTCAAGGGCAGCATAAGCCTGGAGGGCAGGGAGGCTCGCTTTGCGAGTCCCTTCGACGCCTTGGACGCCGGCATCGGCATGGTCCATCAGGAATTCTCCCTGATCCCGGGCTTCACCACCACTGAAAACATCGTCCTCAACAGGGAATCCATGCGCCCCAGCCTGGTCAACGACGTGTTCGGGGAGCGCATGAGCATATTGGACCGCCCGGCCATGAAAAAGCGGGCCGAGGGGGCCATAGCCAAGCTGGGGGTCAAGCTGGACCCGGGCATGCTGGTCTCCGAGATGCCCGTCGGGCACAAGCAGTTCACGGAGATAGCCCGGGAGATTTCCCGCTCCAAGACGAAGATCCTGGTCCTCGACGAGCCCACGGCCGTCCTCACGGAGAGCGAGGCCGAGGTCCTCTTGGCCTCCCTGCGCAAGCTGGCTTCTGAGGGCGTGGCGATCATCTTCATCTCCCACCGCCTCCAGGAGGTGGTGGACCTTGCCGACCGGATCCTGGTCCTGCGGGACGGCTTCGTTGTAAAGGATGTCCAGTCCAAGGGGGTCACCATCAAGGACATCGCCTCCTGGATGGTGGGCCGTTCC
>JBFLXC010000177.1:0-5248 GCA_040757435.1 Spirochaetota bacterium
AGGTCCTCGGCCTCGAGCTTTTCCTTCAGGGATGCGGAATTCTTCTTCTTCTGCTCCTTGATGGCAGCGATCTCGGACTTCTTGCGCTCGAACATGAGGACGCTTCGGCTGTTGTAGACGACGGCGTAATCCCGGGGAAGAAGATAGTTTCTGGCGTATCCGTCGGCGACATCCTTGACGTCACCGATTTCGCCCAGGTTAGATACGTCTCGGTTGAGGATGATTTTCATTTCAAGGCTCCTTTTAAGGTTCGGTATGGAAGCCATACCTCGGTAATGCCCAATATGGGCAGAATTGACAAAGCCACCGCAGCCGCCGCGGGAGCGACGAACAACAGGAGGACCAAGAGGGGAAGGAACAGCCGCGCGAGCCTTCCGGCCTTATAGCGTTCGGAAAAATGCCAGAGTATGCCTATGCCTTGCACGGCGTAGAAGGATGCGGTCCATAAGGCGAGATTCCAACCTACCAGTGCGGGAATACCCTTTGTTCCTGTAGCCAGGATAACGAACAACCCAGCCCAGGTACCCAAGGTCGGCCAGAGGAGAAAGGAGGGGATGTGGAAATTTGACATCCGCAATCCCTCGGTCCTCGGATCCTCGGCGCCGGTTTCCTTTTCCCGGGATTTGGCCGCCGTCCAGGCCCCCAACCACCAGTTTCCGGCGATCATCCAGAGGATGAAGACCGAAAAGGCGGACCTTAGGACCTGAATCGCCGCATCCACGGCGCCGTGGAGCTCCGCGGGGTTGGCATCGGCGCCGGAGGCTTCATAAGCCGCCACCACGTAGGCCTTCAGGTTCGCCACAAGGCCTGTGTTCTCCGTCGATTCCACCACCATGGGTGCGGCGAGGAGCGAGATGGCTAAGGCGCTGATGAGGATTTTCATCGGGCTTGAAAGCTTACCCGTCTTGGCGTTTGCGAAAATAATCGAAGCGAGGAAAAGCAAGGGGGGTGCGAGGCCGACGGCCAAGGACCGGAAATCCAGGCTTTTAAGCTCGTTCAACCTGCCCGCCTGGCCCATGGCTATCGTAGCCATCGCCATGGCAGCCACGGCGAGGCCGCGCTTGGTTCCTCGTTTCCGGAAGGCGTGCTGGACAGGCACCAGGAAGACGAAGGACAGGGCGTAGGACAGATAGAGAAAGCCAGAAAACAGGCCTGCGAAGCCTTGGGCGAGAAAATCCTTCTGTCGCGCCATCCTATCGGTTTCCATCCGCAACTCTTCCCTTTTTATTTCACCACGTAGGGGAGAAGGGCCAAGGCCCTGGCGCGCTTGATGTTCACCGCCAAAGCCCTCTGGTGCTTGGAGCAGGTTCCTGTGATCCTTCGGGGAAGGATCTTGCCCCTTTCCGTGGTATAGCGGCGAAGAGTGTCGGAGTCCTTGTAGTCTATCTTCGCCTTCTGGGTGCAGAACTTGCAGACCTTCTTCTTGAAGAAGCCCTTGCCCTTGCGGGGACCACCGCGGTCGTCCTGGTCCCTTCTTCCGTCGGACTGGTCCATATCGGACCGGCCGCCCCTCATTTCGGATGCATCTTTCATATCGGACATGTATTTCTCCTCAATTCATCGATGTCAGAACGGAATGTCGTCGTCGAAGGTGTCGACCTGAGGCCTCTGGCTTGAGGCCATCCCGTTCCTTGTCTCGTTCGTCCCCTCGTACGAAGGCGACGACTGTGGTTTCTGGTACGTGGATCCGCCCTGCCCGCCGGGCGCGCTGCCCAATAGGCGGACGTTGCCAGCTACGACGATGACCTTGCTCCTGGGTTGCCCGTCTTGCTCCCAGCGATCCTGGCGCAGTTCGCCTTCAACGCCGACCTGTTGACCCTTGACCAGGTACTTGTGGATGGATTCCGCGCTTTTCCCATAGAAATCTATGTCGAAAAAGGATGTTTCCTCTACCCACTGGTCGTCCTGTTTCCTTGAGCGCTTCACGGCCAAGGAAAAACGGGCGACCGGCATGCCCGACTTGGTGTACTTGAGTTCGGCGTCCCGGGTAAGCCTACCCATGAGCACGACTACGTTGATATCGGTCATTCGCCTCTCCTCGAAGCCTAAGCTTCTACCTTGACCAAAAGGTATTTGAGGACGCTGGTATTGAGCTTGAAAGCCCTCTCCAAGGGGGTCACCGCGCTGGGTGCCAGGTTGAGGGTGTACAGGACGTAGTGTCCTCTTTCCTTCTTCTTGATTGGATAGGCCAAGGGACGATCTCCCATGTCCTCTTCCTTGATGTCCGCCGCGGCGACCAGGGCCATGTCGGCGGCCACCGCTTCCTTGCCTTTTCGGAAGGCATCTTCTTCCGAAGGCAGGACGACGACCAATTCGTATTGTCTCATTCTTTCCTCCTCGTGGACTTGACCTCCCATACGGGAGGTTCTTGATTCAGCCATGCCCTTGGGCCGGCTGGATAAAGAGGGTCCGATTTTATACCATGGTTCGACATTCTTATGCAAGGCTTGCAATTGCTTGCTTTTTTTTCCATAATGACCCCCGCATTTTGCCATAGCCGTGGAGGAACAATGCCGGAACTCATAACGCCCCGGGTGCTCAAGGGATTCAGGGATTACCTGCCCGCAGCCGAGGCAGCCCGCGGGGCTTTAGTCGATCAGCTTGAAGCGAGCTTCTCATCCTTTGGATTCGTACCCATAGACACCCCAGCCCTGGAATACGCGGAAATTCTTTTGGGAAAAGGCGGCGGCGAGACGGATAAGCAGGTATACCGCTTCCTGGACAACGGAGGTCGGGAGGTCGCCCTGCGCTTCGACCTCACCGTGCCCTTCGCCCGCTTCATGGCCGAGCATGCGGACGAACTGTACCTTCCGTTCCGAAGATACCACATCGCCAAGGTGTGGAGGGGAGAGAATACCCAGCGGGGAAGATACCGTGAATTCATGCAGTGCGACTTCGACATCGTAGGCACCGATTGCGCTTCCGCGGACGCGGACATCGTCCTTACCATCGACGAAGCCATGAAACGGCTCAAGGTCGGGGAAGTAAGGATAAGGATCAACCACCGTAGCCTGTTCAACCGATTCTTGAAGGCCTGCGGCGCCGAGTCCTCGGCGGTCGCCGTGCTGAGGATCGTCGACAAGCTCGAAAAGATCGGACGAGGCGAGACAGCCGCCCTCCTATCCCAGGAAATAGGCGCGGAAACGGCGGAAAAGGTGCTTCGCTTCATCGAGCCAAAGAAGGATTTCTTGGGAACCTTGGAATCCATGCTGTCTTTTTGCGATCCGTCGGACGAAGAGGCAAAGGCTGCGGCGCAGCGGCTTAAGGATGTATACGATATCGCACAAACCTGCGGAAAAACCTCCTCCCTTATCCTCGATCCTTCCATAACGCGAGGCTTGGACTACTACACAGGCATCGTGTTCGAAACAAACCTGGTTGAGATGCCGGAGATAGGATCTGTGTGTTCCGGAGGACGGTACAACGAACTGGCGAGCCTCTACACCACGAGGAAGCTTCCAGGCGTAGGCGCCTCCGTAGGCCTGGACCGCCTTCTCGCCGCCCTCGACGCCTTGGGAAAGACCCGATCCGCCTCAAACTCCGCCGCCGTCCTGCTGTTATGCCTGGACAGGACCCTACTCCCCAGGTTGCACGGAATAGCCACGAGCCTGAGGGACCTGGGACTGGGAGCCGAAGTCTATCCGGAACCCAAGAAACCTGCCATCCAGTACGGGTACGCGGAGAAAAAGGAAATCCCCTACGCCTTGACCATGGACGAAGAAACCTTGCGTCGAGGCGTTTATCCGCTTCGAAGGCTCTCAACCCGAAGCACCGAGGAATTCCCATCCTTGGATGCCCTGGCCGCTTTCTGCAAGGCGGCGCGATGAGCCAGGATCCGAAGGATTCCGGGATCAAGACCTACGTGCTGCGGGCAGGGCGAATGACCGAGGGGCAGAAGAAAGCCCTGTCCGACTTGAGCCCCAGGCACTGCATCTCCTTCTCGGCGGAAGTCCTGGACCCGGCGCGCATTTTCACCGAAAACAAGCCCCTTGTGCTGGAAATAGGCTTCGGCATGGGGCAGGCGACCTGGAAGATCGCGGTGGATAGGCCGGAGTGGAACTACCTGGGGGTGGAAGTCCACGCGCCGGGAGTCGGTCGTCTCCTGATGGAGATAGAAAGCCGTGGCATCGGGAATCTCAAGGTCATACAGCACGACGCGGTGGAAGTCCTCTCATCAATGATAAGGGACTCTAGCCTGGCGGGATTCCATATCTTCTATCCCGATCCGTGGCCGAAGAAGCGCCACCACAAGCGCAGGCTCATGCGGCCCGCCCTGGTTGAGCTCATGGCCAGGAAACTTGCCAGGGGCGGCTATATCTATTTTGTCACTGACATCGAAGAATACGCCCAGGCCGCCAAGGAAGTCCTCGACGGCCAAAGCACGCTGGAAAACGAGTTTCCAGGCTACGCCGAGCGCATGCCCTGGCGTCCGGAAACGAAATTCGAGGCCAAGGCGGAAAACCGCGCGGCATTCGAGCTGTTTTACCGAAAATCCTAGGCTGCGTCTCGAGCCTGCGGCGCCGAGGCAGCCTTACTCGAAGAAGGCGCTGAGCTTTCGGTAGAGAGTCCCAATTTTTTCCTTCGCTTCCGATGAAATCCTGGAATCGCTGGCTAAATCGGCCAGCGATTCCAGGCTGGCAAGGCTTTCGTTCAAGGCGGTGTGGAATCCCTTCGAAACCCTGAACCAGAAAACTCCGGCCCCATCGGTATAAAGTGTCACGAAGCCCAGTTTCCTGTCCTTACCCTTCGGCGCCGCGACCTGGAGGACGTGGGGAAGGCTTTCGATAAGGCTGTCTAATGCTAGGGGAAGGTCGAATCCCTGGGCGGCATCCTCCGGAGCCCTGAGCTCGAAATTCTTGCTCTTGGGCCAGGGCTTGGCAAGATCGCCTTCGATGTCCAGCCAATCCTTGATTCGCAGGATCGTCTCCAGCTTCTCTCCGGAAAGAAGGGTCAGGGAACCGTGGCGGATTTCTCCTAGTAGACCCTTGTAGCCTTGCCCCGCGTCGCGTTCGAGGTTGGTCCTGGCGCGCTTGAAGCCCTCCCATGAAAGCACGACCTTTTTTTTCTTCCCGCCGGTTTTCTCCAGGTCGAATATTTCCCCGCCCATCTTGATCTTGTCAGTGAAATTGCGTTCCGCCTCCTCCCTCTGGGGTCTCGCGGCGGCCTGCCTTTTGCGGCCCCTCTCCCCTTGCGTTTCCTCTCCCCTCGCCTTCCTGGAATCAGCGATCGCCAGGAGGCGTTCGGCAAC
>JBFLXC010000178.1:0-5232 GCA_040757435.1 Spirochaetota bacterium
GAAGACGGCGATGTCGTTCTTCCTATAGCTCAGGGGCTTGTCCAGGGTCTGGCGGATCTGGGATTCGTGGAGGATCCCGGGGGCTTCCCCCGCCAGAAGACCCGCCGCTATCTCCCTGTTCCTATCCAGGAAGGCCTCGGGGCTTTCGTCGGGATACTCGAGGACGCAGAAGGCGGTGTAGATCTCCCTGTCGAAGGACCAGTCCTTCTTGAGTCCGGTCACCGAATCCTTAATGGCATTCACCACCATCTGGAAGCTCGAGTCGGCGAACTGCTCTATGGTCTCGCTGGAGCCCGAGTCCCTGACGCAGAGGTTGACCTTGGAGGCGAGCTCTTCGAAGCTCGACTTGAGCCTATAGCGCACCACCATGGTGAGGGCCCCGTCTTCGTAGATCTTCGCCTGGGCTGAGAAGCGCTCGAAGCTGGCGGAATCGCACTCCGAGGTGCTCAAGGAGAGGACAAGGGGCTTGGGCAAGGTGAGGGAGGGGGGTGTTCCCCTCCGTTTTGCGAATCCGATGTCCGGATAGGCGGGGATGAGCGAGGCCGCCTTCTTAAGATCCACGGACCTGCCGATGTCGTAGACGTAGAGATGCACGATCTCGGAGCTCAGTTCGGCATGCCCGTCCTGTCCGTTCATTTGGCGCCCACCTCTGTCCTTGAGACTTCCCTGTCCAGCACGGACAGGACCAAGGTCGTGCCCGAGGGCAGGGAGAATGGCAGGCTGAAGTTCCCTCCGGGATGGCGCAGGCTGGCCAAGGCGATGCGCTGTCCATTGGGGCGGACAGCCTCGAGCTTCACGGGAACGGGATACGGATACTCCGTCAGCTTATACACGAAGATGCCGTTCACCGTTCCTTCCGAGGCCGTCGGAGCGGCGATGGTCACATCCATCCTGTCCTGGACCTTGATCTCGGTTCCCGGGACGGGCTTTTGTTCCGCCACCTTCCCCGCCGCCTCGCCGGCCTTGGCCTGGCGCATGGAGAAGTTGACGGGCATGGGGGACTTTTCGGCCAGGGAAATCGCCTCAGCCATGGTCTTGCCCAGGAAGTCCGGGGCGGGGGCCTTCGCGCTCTCCGGTCCCTTGGAGACTATGAATTCCAAGACCGCGGGTCCGGATATCTCAGTATTGGGAAGGGGCTTTTGCTCAAGGATTGTTCCAGCCGGGGAGTCGTCGAAGCGGTACATGGGCGGCTCGCGCACGGTGAGAAGGGGCCGGGAGGCGGAAAAGAGGGTCAGGAGGCGGAGCTTGACCTGCTCGAGGTCCTGCCCCACGTATTCCTCTATCCTGTCCAGGACAGCGCCCTTGCTGACGGTGATCTTTATCCTCCGCCCCGCCTTCACGATGCTTCCCGGCGGGGGATTCTGGTCGAGGATGGTGTTCTTGTCCTGTGGGTTGTTGGTGAAGCGCAGGGCGACCCGGGGGTAGAGCTCCCTTTCCTGCATGTCCACCAGGGCGTCCGCCAGGTCCATGTTCCTCACGTCCGGAACCATGACCTTCTCCGGTCCCTTCAGGAAGAGGAAGAAGCCTGCGGCGAAGGCCAGGGCGAGCAGGAGGACCATAAGGAGGGCGAAGAGGGTGAAAGCCCTCCTCTGCGCCGCCGTCCAGGATGAAAAATCGAACTTCTTGGTCTTCATGGCTCTCATGTTCCTTGTCGGCCTAAGGTTTTCCCCGCCAGGTCCCGGGCCCCGTTGGCGAATTCCCTGAAGGTCAGGGCCTTCTTCCCCGCCAGCTGGAGTCTACGGAGGGCGAGGTAGCCGTCGCCCGTCCTCACCACTATGCCGCTCTTCCTATCCACGCCGAGTATAGTGCCGGGAGCGCATCCAGGCAATGCGTCCGGACTGGAGGAATCCGTCGGACCGTCCCAGGGTTCGGCTTGGAGCAGGTTGATCCTTTGGCCGTCGAGGAAGCTGAAGGCCATGGGCCAGGCTTCGAAGGCGCGGATCCTGGCGTCAATCTCCAGGCTATCCCTGGTCCAATCCACAAGGCCGTCTTCCTTGCTGATCTTGGCGCAATAGCTGGGCGTCCCCTCCTGGGGGCGGGGGCAGGCGACGCCTCTTTCCATTTCGTCCAGCACTCGGACGGCCAGGCGGGCGCCCAGGGCGGCGCAGGTCTCCGAGAGGGCCAGGGCACCCTCCCTTCCGTCCAGGGGAATCCGTTCCATGGCGTAGATGTCGCCGCAATCCATCTCAGCCGCAAGGCCTTGGACTGATACGCCAGTTACCTTGTCCCTGTCGAGGATCGCCTGCTGGATGGGGGAAGACCCCCTGTGCCGAGGCAGGATGCTCGGATGGACGTTGAGTCCTCCCCGGGGGAAGAGGGAGAGGAACTTGGGTCCGAAGATCTTGCCGTAGGCGAAGACCAGGAGGATCTCGGGTTCCAGGGCTGCTATCTCGCTCCGGGCATCGGAGCCCAGGCGCTGGAATTCAAAGATCGGCACCGAAGGGCCGAAGGCGGCCTGGGCCGCGGCGGCGACCTCCGTGCGGCTCAGGGCCCTGCCCCTGCCCGTGGGGGAAGGGGGGTTGGTGAGCACGCCAACCACCTGGTGGCGATCCGCCGCGGCGAGAAGGGTTGGGATCGCGATGGCCGGGCTGCCGGCGAAGAGAATCCTCATCGCCTCCTCACATCTTGATGAGTTTCTTGTAGTGGACCAGGGCCCTCTCCCGCTTGAAAGGGCTGATTCGATCGATGAAGAGCTTGCCTTCCAAATGGTCGAACTCGTGGAGCACCACCCGTGCGAGGAGGCCTTCCGCGTCTACGGTGAAAGGCTTTCCCTTTTCGGTGAATGCCTGGACCTTCACCGCAGCCGGTCTCTTGACCGTGAAGTAGAGGCCGGGGAAGGAGAGGCAGCCTTCCTCGTATTCCGACACCTCGGGGCTGGTCATGATGATCTCGGGATTTACGAAGACCCTCTGTCCGTCTCCCTCCACGTCCGTGACGAAAACGCGGGACGAGACGCCCACCTGGGGAGCCGCGAGCCCTATGCCCCGGTCGCGGCGCATGGCTTCGAACATGTCCGCCACGAGACTCTTCAGCTTTTCATCGAACTCCGCCACGGGCTGGGCTTTTTCCTCCAGCACGGGATCTCCGTAGGTGACTATATCCATCATAGGTCCTTCAATATACGAAATTTGCCGCTAAGGGACAAAGCGCGCCGCCTTCAGCGGGCCGCTGGGATATCAAACTTCGCGCCCACTCCAAGCCCGGCCCTGGAGAACCAGCCCTTGGGAACCTCCAGGGCGTAGCGGACGCTCCGGTCGGAAGGCCGGGGCTCCTCCGACAAGGGTTCGAGATCCAGGATCTGGTGGATGGTGCCGTCCGCCCCCATGTAGGCGATGGAAAGAGGCAAGGTCGTATTCTTCATCCAAAACGCCACCTTCTCGTCCTTTTCGAACACGAAGAGCATGCCTTTTCCGTCCTCCAGGCTTTTCCGGAACATAAGGCCCCGGTTCCGCTCAAGCTCTTCGTCCGCCACTTCCACCAGGACTTCCACGGAGCCGGATCGGATGGTCACCGTGGGCAGGGTGGGATTGGGCTTGTCCAGGGAAGCGCCGCCTTCCTTGGAGGAACAGGAGCCAAAGAAGACGATGGCGGCTCCCGCCAGGATGAAGAGGGCCAACAGCGCGGGGATGCTCTGGGAGGATTTCATGGGGTCCATTCTACCACAAGGCCGGCAGGTTTGTAATCTCGGAGGGGGCCCGTGGGCGGCCGGATCAGCGGCCGGATCAGCGGCCGGATCAGCGGCCGGATCAGCGGCCGGATCAGCGGGCGGATCAGCGGCCGGATCAGCGGCCGGAGGATAAAAAAAGGACCGCTGTTCGCGGTCCTTGGTTCTGCGTAGCGACGCTTCCGGAAGGAGGCGTTAATACCCGCCCTTGGAGTCGTGGGTTTTCCTGGTCTTCTTCATCAGCTTGCGGGCAAGGGCTTTCTGCTTGCGGTTCTTTATGGTGGAGGGTTTTTCGAAATACTCCCTCTTTTTCCATTCGCGAATGATGCCCTCTTTCTCAACCATGCGCTTGAAGCGCTTGATAGCTTTCTCGAGGGGCTCGCCGTCTTCTACCATTATTTGCCGGATGATCATCACCTCCCTTCTGCCGGAGGCTTGATTCTACCGGAATACCAATCTTTGTCAAGTACCGGCCTCTCAAGCCAATAGAGGGGATTCACCGGCGCGAGTCCTATCCTTGTCTCCCAATGCAGGTGCGGCCCGGTGGAAAGCCCCGTGGAGCCCACGGCCCCTATCGCTTCATCCTGGGAGACCACGTCCCCCGCGCCCACATCCATCCTGGATAGGTGCATGTAGATTGAGAACAATCCGGGAAGGTGCTCCAGGACGATTGTATTTCCCGTGACTATCCTCTCCCCGGCGAAGGCCACCCTCCCCGCCGCGCAGGCATGGACGGGCGTACCTTCCTTGGCTCCAAGGTCGATCCCTTGGTGCACGGAACTGTCGGAACCGCCGCCGGCGTAGAGGTAGCGGCGCCGGTCGCCGAAAAATGAAGTTAGTCGCCACTCTCCCTTCAAGGGTCGGCTGAATGCGCCAGGCGGCGAAGAAGGTCCAGGCGGTGAAGAAGGTCCAGGCGCGGCAGCCGCGTGAAGGGCCGTCAGGTCTCTCTGGGCGAAGATGGCCGCGAAATCCTTAGCCTGGGCGGTTTTCTCCGGATCGGGGGCGGTTCTGATCAGGCTGTTTCCGTAGTCCAGGGGAATATCCTCTTTCATGAAGGTCCTCGTCCCGATTTCGAAGTCCCGGGCGAAAAGGCCCCGGCTCTCCCCGACCTCCTTTTCCGAACGCCCTGCCTCAAAAAGCTCTAGGCCTCCGGTTCCTCCCGGGGCGTCCATGGGGATGGGGATCAGGAAGCCATATCTGAAAACCCCATCCTCCGTCGGCGCGGGCATGTAGAAACCGAGCGCCGAGTGCAGGAGCCTTCCTTCCCTGTCCTTCAACCTCAGGATGGGCTCGGATAGGGGCCTGGAGCCTTCGGCGACGGCGAAGAGGGGGTCGCCCTGCAAGGCTCCGTCGGGCGCCGACAGGTAGTATCCATCAATCCCCCTCCCCTGGGCGCCTGCCAGGGTTGCCGCCAGGAAGAGGGCGGAAAGCAATGCCAGGCCTTTCGACAATCCTTTGATGAAACGTCCCTCTTTGCTCATCCTTCTCCTTTTGTCCGCCCCTAGGTCTTTCCCAAGGGTGGCATCTATTTTATACTTACCTGACCCAATTGGCCACCTAGGAGAAAT
>JBFLXC010000179.1:0-5166 GCA_040757435.1 Spirochaetota bacterium
AGGCGCCGTCCCGCACCGGGACGGCGCCTCCCCGCCGCGCCCGGCCCGAAGGGCGCGAAGCTTCACCGTCTAGGAAGACTACATGGCTATACTCATCATTTTCATCGTGATGTTCCTGCTTATGTTCCTCGGCATGGACATTTTCGTCTCCATGGCGGTGGCCGGCAGCGCCTACCTCTTCGCCACCGGCAACGGCCCGATCTCCCTCATCTCCAACAACATGGTCAACGGCCTTTCCAACATGTCCCTGCTCTGCATCCCCTTCTTCATCCTCGTCGGGGAACTCATGAACGTCTCGGGCATGACGGACAAGACCCTGAAGTTCGCCCTTTTCTTCATTGGCAAGATAAAGGGGGGGCTGGCGCACGCCTGCATCATCGTCAACGTGATCTTCTCCCTCGTCTCGGGATCCGGGCCCGCGGACGCGGCGGCCATATCGCCCATCCTCCTTCCCCAGATGAAGAAGCAGGGCTACGACGAGGACTTCTCCGCCGCCCTGAACGCCGCCGCCGCGGTACTGGGACCCATCATCCCGCCCGGCATACCCATGGTGTTCCTCGCCCTGATCACCAACCTCTCCATTGGAAGACTCTTCCTCGGGGCGATGATCCCGGGCCTCATCATGGCGGGGTGTCTCCATGTCCTCGTGATCGTAAAGATCCGAAAGATGAACCTCCTGCCCACCGACGAGTATCGGATGACCTGGAAGGGCTTCTGGAAGGTGTTCCGGGAATCCCTTCTCTCCCTGCTGGCTCCTGTCATCATCATCGCCGGGGTTTTCACGGGCATTGCGACCATCACGGAGATCGCCATCCTCGCCTCGGCCTATGTGCTCCTGGTGGGGGCCTTCGTCTATAAGAAGATCACGATCAAGAGCCTTTTGGCGGTGTTCAAGAAGACAGCCCAGTTTTCCGCGACCATAATGGCTCTCTTCGCAGTCGCGGGCATCTTCTCCTACCTGATCGCCGTGGAAGGACTGGGAAAAACCCTGGAGCAGCTTGTCCTCCAGTACAATCCCTCTCCCTTCGTATTCCTCGTCTTCGTGAACATCTTCTTCCTATTCCTGGGGATGATCATGGACGCAGTCCCCGCCATGCTGATCTTCTGCCCCATGCTCCTGCCCATCGCCGCCAAGCTGGGAATAGACCAGACCCATTTCGGGATTGTGATCATCAGCAACCTCATGATCGGCCTTCTGACTCCTCCCGTGGGGGGCCTTCTTTTCATCGAGTCCAAGCTCTCCGGTCTCTCCTTCGAGCGCATCGCCAAGGCTTCCCTGCCCTTTGTGGCATCCCTTCTGGTGTCCCTGATCGTTATCACCTACGTGCCTTGGGTGGTGACATGGCTTCCGAACCTGGTGTTCGGGGTAGCGAGGTAATCCGATGAAAAAAATCCTCGACAAGGCGGCCGAGTTCCAGCTCTTTGTCTCCAGCCTATTGTTCTTCGCGATTTTCTTGGTGAACATGCTTGAGATCGTCAGCCGCTCGGCCTTCAATTATTCCTTCCTCTGGGTTTCGGACTTCAGCGTCATCTGCGTCGTCTGGATGATCTGCCTTTCCATGGCCGCGTGCATCCACTACAAGGAGCACCTCTTCATGGATTTCCTGGCGAAGAAGCTGCCCGCGAAAATACGCCAAGGCCTTTACATCATCATTTCCCTCATAAGCTTCGCCTTCTTCGTGATGCTGTTTTTCACGGGGATCCGGACCGCGGCCACCAAGGTTTCGCTGATCTTCCCCTCCATCCAGTGGTCCATGGTCTGGTCCTACGCCGCCCTGCCCGTGTTCGCCTTCTTTTCCGCCCTCTTCATGGTTCCCAGGCTCATCGATTTGTTCAAGGGAAAGGATCCGCACGAGGGCGTCGAGCTGGAATCCATCTTCTAGGCGGAGGATGCGCATGGACCTGCACGTTAACCAAGGGGATTTCATCCCTGTGGATTTCGGGGAATACGCCTATATCCCCCTCCTTTCCGAGGAAAACGGCTGCAGGGCGGGCTGCAGGACCGGGCTGTTATCCTATTTCCAAGAGGAATACGGGCAGGGAGGGGTCCATGAGGACCAGGAGGGCTTTTTCGTCCTGGAAGGGACGGGGAAGGCCCAGGTGGGCGAAAGGGAGTTCTCTCTCTCGCCGGGTTCATGCTTCATCGTGCCGCCGGGCCTGCGCCACGCGATCAAGAAGGATCCGGCCTGCGATCATATCAAGCTATTCTTTTTCCACGCGGCGGTGTAGGCAATGCCGCCGCCGAAAAATCAATCAATAAGGAAGGGGCTATGAACAAGGAAATCGAGCAGTACAAGAAAGTCATCACTTCGCTTTTCGAGGAGATAAGCTCCGAGGACGAAGTCATCAAGAAGGCCGCCGCTGTGATCGGCGACTCCATCATGCAGGACAAGGTCATCCACGTCATCGGCCCGGGCGGGCATTCGAACCTGGCGGTGGAGGAGATGTTCTCCCGCGCCGGCGGCTTCGCCTGTGTCAACGCCATCCTCGATCCGGGAACCAACCTGAGCCACGGCGGCTTCAGGTCCCTGAAGGTTGAGCGGGTTCCGGGCTACGCCAACGCGGTGCTCAGTTCCTACGGTGTCGGGAAGACTCCCGGCGAGGTCCTCCTCATCGTCAACGCCTATGGGATCAACGCCATGACCATAGACTCCGCCCTCTACGCGAAGAAGATGGGAGTGACTTCAATCGCCGTCACTTCCAGGTCCTTCGCGGACAAGATTCCCAAGGACCATCCCTCGCGCCATCCCACAGGAGCCAACCTTTACCAGTCGGTGGACATTTTCATCAACAACCACCTGCCCTACGGCGACGCCATCCTCGCCGTCGACGGCTGCGAGCAGAACGTCGGCCCCACCTCGACCTTCTGCAACTGCTTCACCGTCGATTACCTGACCGTGGAGATCTGCAAATACCTTGTGTCCAAGGGCTACACTCCGCCCATCTTCCGCAGCGGAAACCTCCCCGGCGGCGACGAGTACAACAAGAGCCTCTTCGAGAAATACTCCGGAAAGGCCATCCTCCTGTTCTGAAATCGATTTGCCGGAATTCGACAGGATGACAGGATACTCCGGATCAACAGGATGCCTGGTGGGGCCGCCGTAGAGGCGGCCCTTCGCTCCTGTCAATCCTCTCCATCCTGTCCTTCCTGTCGAATTCGAAACACAACAGGATGGACAGGAAACGCGGATCAAGCCTTGATCCAGCGCGAGAAGCCCCGCTCCACCATGTCGTTCATGAAGGCCATGAAGCGCTCCGCGGGCGGGGTGTCCTCCCGGCTGAACCAGAAGTCCAGGGCGCCGATCATGGCGGAAATGATGTACTCAGCCGCAAGCTCCCGCTCGAACTCCCCGGAGCCCGGCGGGACCTGCAGCATCCCGAGCACCAGGGGGCGCACATGCCGCTTGATGCGGCCGCGGAAGGCCGGATCTCCCCGGTCGCCCAGGAGCACCTGGAAGTATTCCCGGTTCTTTTCGTACAGCTCCATGAACTCACGGAGCGGCCGGGCACCCTCCCCCCCTCCCGAAGCGCCCCTGGGCGGCAGGTCCTCCGGCGCGGAAGGGATCAGTGAAAGCTCAAGATGGCGGAGGATGGAAGGAACATCCGGGAAATACTGGTAGAAGGTGCTCCTGTTGTACCCCGCCTTCGCCGCCACTTCCTTCACGGTGATGGAGTCCAGGCCCCTGGCCTTGTAAAGCCGCCAGAAGGCCTCCGTTATGGCCTCCCTGGTCTTGGCGGTGAGCTCCGGCCTTTTGTTCATTCCTCCTCCTTTGCCCCTAATCCGACACAAACGGATCGTTTGTCGATTGATGAAGCCCGCGTATACGGCTAGCTTTGCATCATACAACACGGTGTCGGATTCAATATGGCGCCGTGTGAAGCCCTGCGGCAAGAGGTGCCCATGAAATTCGACGGACCCGACGGTATCAGCGCATGCATCCTTCCCTTCAGCGCAGGACGCGAAAGCCTTCCCCCCGGAACCAGGGAAGCCATTGGCGGAAAGGCCTTCGAACTCGCCCGCCTGCGGGGCGCCGGCTTTCCCGTGCCCGACGGCTTCGCCCTCTCCTGGGAATTCTTCGGTCCCTGGCGGGCCCGGATCGAAGCCGGCGAAGACCTCTCCTCCTTAAGGCTTGACGCCGAAAGAAAGGAGCTCCTCTCCGAGGCGGTCCAGGAGTTCGGGCTCCGCAACGGACAGCATGGCGGATTATTCGCGGTCCGCTCCTCCTCCTCCGACGAGGACGGCCAGGGCGCCTCCTTCGCCGGAGGCTACGAGACAGTGCTCGGCGTCCATGCCCGGGATCTGGAGGAGGCGGTCAGGGCCTGCTTCGCCTCGGCCTACGGCCCAAGGGCCAGGGCGTACAGGAGGCGGCAGGGTCTTGCCTCCGCGCACCCTCGGATCGCTGTCCTCGTCCAGGGATTGGTCGACGCCGACCAGGCGGGAGTGGCCTTTTCCATCGATCCGGTGAGCAATTGCTACGACGAAGCGGTAGTCTCCGCCGCCCGGGGGCTTGGAGAAAAGGTCGTCCAGGGGATGGTGGAAACCGATGTCTTCACCTTGGACAAGGTCTCCGGGCGGCTGGTGTCGCAAAAGACCTCGGGATCCAATCCTTGCCTTTCCCAAGGCCAGCTCAAGGCTTTGCTGGACCTGGTCAAGGCCGTGGAGGCGGATTTCGGCAGGCCCGTGGACATCGAGTGGGCCTTCCAAGGCGATGCCCTCTTCCTCCTCCAGGCAAGGCCCGTGACGGCGTGGCTTCCCCTCCCTCCCGAGATGCTCACCAAGCCGGGGGAGCCCAGGAAGCTCTACGCCAACGCAACCCTCATCGAGCAGGGCGTGGAGGGAAGCTTGTCCGCCTTGGGCGCCGATTTTCTCACCCTGGTGCTCAAGAGCATGGCGGGCTCCCTCGGCGAGGGCGGGGTGGGCCTGGACGGCACGACCTTCACCGCCGGGGGAAGATACTACACCCATGTCTCCAACGCCGTGAGGCTGGGAGGACGGAAGATGGCCTTCGCGCCGGGAAGCATGGGGGACGAGACTGTATCCGCCATCCTGGACTCCATCGACCTGGAGCAGTACCTCCCCCGGGAACTGCCTTCCGCCTTGAAAAAGATGAAGCGCAAGATGCCCCTCCTCCTCCTGACCATAGGGATGCCGACGCTTCGCGCCCT
>JBFLXC010000180.1:0-5161 GCA_040757435.1 Spirochaetota bacterium
ATTGGATCAGCCGATGCTTCTCGTGGCGATCAAATCGATTCCGGTTCCAAGGGCGTCCCTCACCAGCACATCTCCCCTGTTCACGGGGAGGGACACCTCCAGTGATGAAGCCAGGTCCAAAAGTTCATGGATCCGCTCCTTGGGAAATGCGCCGGCTGTCCTCACGGGCACTCGGCGGGGCGCGTAGAGGGTAGAGGCCCCAGTGCCGGCGGATAACCGGACCGCCCGGCAGGTGGTGGTCACGACGCGCTTGGGGAAGAGAAGCTCCTCCCGGGCGTAGGTTTCGCCCCGGGAGCAGCGGTTTCCCGTGACGGATATCTCGGTTTCCGACAACCGCTGGATAGAAAGGTGGCAGCCCAGCGGGCAGGTGATGCATATCATCTCGCTCATGAGCGGCTCCTAGATTATGGCTATTTCGACCTGGGCGGACTGGTTCGCCGCCAGGAGGCCAGGTTCGGCGAGGTCCTTTGGACCTAGGGTTAATGACAGCATCTCGGAAGGCTGCACATGGGCTTTCTTGATGCTCTTCACCACCCTTCCGTCGATCCTCGCCTCCAGGACCGCGCCGTTCTTGACCACCATGCTGCGCAGGTAGATTTTATTCTCCTTGTCCGGATCAACCTTGGCTGGATTGAGGTAACGTACGTTGGAGCCGGTCTTGAGCCTCAGCTCCTTCCGCGGAGAAGAGCCTGCGAGCCAATCCGCCGCGCAGGCCCCCGCCCTCCGGGCTTCCTCCGCCACGTAGTCCACCAGATCGTGGACGTGGAGGACGTTTCCGCAGGCGAAGACGCCGGGTACGTTGGTCATGAGCCGCGAATCCACCCAGGGGCCGTTGGTGGCGGGATTGATCTCCACCCCCAGGTTCCTGGAGAGTTCGTTCTCAGGCACCAGGCCTACGGAGAGAAGCACCGTGTCGCAGGGGATCTCGAAGCTCTTGTCGTAGCGCACCGCTCCGTTCTCCACGGGGGTTATCTCCACCGCCTGGACTCTGTCCTTGCCCCGAATGTTGGTGGTGAGGTGGGATAGGTAGAGGGGTATGCCGAAATCCTCAAGGCACTGGACGATGTTGCGCGTAAGCCCGGACGGATACGGCAGGATTTCCACCACGCCGTGGACCTTGCAGCCCGACCAGGACAGTCGGCGGGCCATTATAAGGCCGATGTCCCCGGAGCCGATGATCACAACGTCCTTGCCTGGCACATATCCGTCGATGTTCACAAGCCGCTGCGCCAATCCTGCGGTGTAGACCCCCGAGGGCCGTGATCCGGGGATGCGGATGTTGCCCCGGTTCCGCTCCCGGCAGCCCATGGCGAGCACTACCGCCTTGGCTTCAACGCGCACCACCCCGTGGCGGGAGGAAACCCCGTAGACCACATGGAATCCACCCTCCTGGCGTATCTCAAGGACGGTCGTTCCGCAGAGGGCTTCGATGCCCGAGGCCACCGCCCTTTCCTCGATCTTCTGGGCGAACTCGGGGCCTGAGAGCTCCTCGTTGAACTCTATGAGGCCGAAACCGTTGTGGATGCACTGCATGAGGATTCCGCCCAGCTCTTCTTCCCGCTCGATCACCAGGGCCGAGCAGCCGCGTGACCTGAGCTCCGCGGCGGCGGACATGCCCGCGGCCCCGCCCCCTATCACCGCTGCGTCGAACTTGAGCTGCTTCATAGCTCGCCCCGCAGCACGTAGCTGCCGCCGCCGCGCTTCGTCACTTCCTCGTAGCCCATTCCCGTTTCCCTCATGAGGATCTTGATGATTTTATACGTGCAGAACCCGCCCTGGCAGCGGCCCATCTGGGCCCGGGTCACATACTTGATCCCGTCCAGGGTTGTATGGCCGGCGCGTATGGCCTGCACGATCTCCGCCTCGCTCACCCGCTCGCAGCGGCAGACTATGTCCCCGTAGGCCGGGTCCTTGGCGGCCATCTCGTCCAGTTCCCAAGGCGAAAGATCCCTGGCGCGGCGCACCTTATCAACATAGGGATCCCAATCAGGTTTCTCGACCAGCCTGAGGCCGTCCTTCTTGAGGAGGTCCTTCACGTACTCCCCAATGGCGGGGCTGGCGGTGAGGCCGGGAGACTGGATCGCCGCCACCTGGACCAGATGGGGCGCCTTGGCGGACAGCTCGATTATGAAGTCTTCGCCGCAGGCTGGCCTAAGACCTGCGAAGCTGGTTATCACGTCGGTTTCGGATAGGGAGGGGATCATGGTGCGTGCGCTCTGGAGAATCTTCTCCAACTCCGGCCTGGTGGTGGAAAAATCTTCCTTGTCCTCCACCGCCGAGGCTGTGGGGCCTATGAGGACCGTGCCTTCCACGGTGGGGATTATGAGCATTCCCTTGGAAACCGCGGTGGGAACGGGGAAGATGACCCTGTTGGGCTTGGCCTTGGTCGCCTTGTCCAAAAGATAGTATTCGCCTTTTCGGGGCTTGATCGTAAAATCCTCGGCGCCGAAGGCCTTGGAGAGGGTGTCGGCGAAGAGGCCGGCGGAATTCACCACATGCTTGGCCCGAACCTCCCTGCCGTCCAGGGCGGTGATGATCCACTCATCCTCCTCCCTCCGGGCCAGGGCGGCGGCGAACTCCGTGATCAGTTCCACGCCGTTCTTCCTCGCCGATTCCACAAGGGAGAAGACGAATCGATACGGTTCCACAATGCCGCCGGAGGGGGCGTAGAGGCCGCCCACCGTATCGGGGCTGAGCTTGGGCTCAAGCTCGAGCATTCGTTCCCGGGAACACATCTCTATGCCGATCACGCCGTTCTCGACGCCTTGCAGGTAGAGCTGCTCGATGGTGCGCAACTCGTCCTCGTGCAAGGCCACCACGACGATGCCGCATCGCTCGAAGGGAAAGTCGAGCTCGTCGTGGAGGCGCTCGAACATGAGGGCGCCCTTGAGCTCAAGCTTGGCCTTAAGATACTTCTTGTTGTCGTGGAAACCACCGTGGACTATTCCCGAATTGGCCTTGCTGGTTCCAAGGGAGACGTCGATCTCCTTCTCCAGGAGGGCCACTTTCAATTCATACTGGGAAAGCTTGCGGGCTATGTTGGCGCCGCATACCCCCGCGCCAATGATGGCGACATCGTACCTTGCTGTCCGATCCGTCATGTATCGCTCCCTAGCGCGCGGCCTTTCTAATCGCCGCCACAACTTCCTTCAGGCTGTCGCCGGCCGCCGGCCTTTCGAGTATATACACAGAAATGTTTTTTATACAGGCTTCGGCGAGGGTTATAAGCGCGGCCGGAGTATCCAAGCCCGGCAGGGCGGAGAAGTGGGGGAAGACCGCGGCGGCCTTGGCGGCTCCCCTGGCCTCCGTCACCTTCAGCCGGCCCGAATCCACGGGCCGGAGGATGAATATGGCGCCAAGCTTTCGCGGCTCCAGTTCGGCGGCAAGCTGGAACTCCCTTTTCGCAACTCCATCGAAATCATCGCCGGGCGAGCCGTAGAGGCCGGGCTCGCCGTAGAGGACTTTCTGCGCGTCGGGAAGGAGCCGGGCTATGGGATTGCCGGGATACACCTCGCCGTGGGGAGAAACCAAGGCCAGATCGTCGGCATAGGATGCGAAGCCCTCTTGGCTCAAGGCTGCGGCGGAGGTGGACTTGCCCCCGCCCTTCTCCCCCAGGATAAGGAAGGCGCTCGTGCCGTCCGACACCGCCGAACCATGGAGGGTGATGAATCCCCGCTTCTTAAGGATGAAGAGGAAGGCGAAGCATGTGATGCTGGCGGCGAGCAACCCCTCGGGAGCTTCTGCCTGGGCTCCCTCCAGCCCTCCCTCCATCCCTACCACCGCCCGCTGGGCGCGTATTTCGGCGTTCCCGAGGATTTCAAGCCTTCCTGCCCGGGGCAGGGATACCAGGATCCTCTCTCCCTCCATGGCGTAGGTTATGTTTCCTACGGAATATTGGGGGCCCTGGATCGACTCCGGAGGCTCCACCTCCCCCAGGGTTATGGCAATGGGTGGAAATTTTCCGGCTTTTTCACGGTCCCGGCCGGGAAAAACCGGTCCGAAGCCCTCCATCCTGGAGGCGTCCATCGCAGGAAGGGACAACGGTATCTGGGAGGTTATGGGAACGCCGAAGGCGAAGTAGTCCATGAAGTTCCGATCTTATCGCAGAAGGAAGGCCGCTGAAAAGCTTTTATTCGCCGCGCCGTCGAGTTCGACGGCGTAGAGGTAGTACTTGCCTGGACCGGGGGTGAAATCCCTTGGATCGTCGGCGCTGCGCAGGTCCACCATCGGCCTCCCCTGGGAATCCACGACGGGGCTGTAGTAGTCCCCTTCGAAGAGGGTAGCCTTCACCTCCGCTGTATGCGAAACGTCCTGGGGGTCCGAAGCCGAATCGAAAAGGTCCAGGGAATAGGTTTTTCCCACATCCCCTTGGAAGGAGAACCAAGAAGCGCTCCCGTCCATGACGCAGGCTGTCCTCTGCGAAGGGTCCGAACTGGGCGGAATGGCGCACTGGGGCCATACGAGGAAGCCCGTGGTCCGGGGAACATAGGCGGCGGAAACCTGGCGCGAGGCCCGGCCTTGGGAATCGAAGGCACGGAATTCAAAGGTTTCAGCAACGGTGATCTTGTAACCCGTGGAAGGGGGGATCCACTCCGGATCCTGCTCCGTAACCTCAAGGCCGTCCTTCCTGTAACGGACCGTCGTCCCCGGTCCCTTGGCCACAAGGAGCATCGACCTCGAAGGGACCAGCCCCGATCCCGGCATCACTACGGGGGCGGGGGGCTCGCGCAAGGGATCGAAAAAATCGCCGGGAAGCCCGGCCTCTATGCTGAAATCCTCCAGGGCGCCATAACCGCCGATATCCCAGGAGGCGGCCATGGAGTACAGCCCCGGAATCTCCGGTTCAGGCTCCGCAAGATAAAGCCTGCCATTCCCCAGGGTCGCGAGGAGGCTCAAGGATCCTCCTGGAAAGGTTTCGGGGGAAAGGTACCACTGCCCTACCTGTCCGTCCTGGTAGATCCGTGCGTGGAGGATGGATTGGGATTTTTCGTCTCCCAAGAAGGCGCCGCCCGCCAGTATTATCCTACCGTCGTATAAAACGGCCGTGGCCGAATAAAGGGGCCAGGGCAAGGGCCGAAGGCCCTTCTCCCAACGTCTGTCAGTCCCGAAGCCCAGGGAGCCGTCGGCACGGATTTCGGTGTAGAAGATTTCCTTCGTCGCG
>JBFLXC010000181.1:0-4825 GCA_040757435.1 Spirochaetota bacterium
TAGTATTTTCAATCCCTTGAGCCCCAAGCCTTGGAAGGCATAGGGTGAAGTGCGGGGCTTGAACGCCCCTCCCCTGAGCATGGAGGCCCCCGCCTCCTTGACCGCCACCGCGGTCCTCACCGTCTGGGATTCGGATTCTACGGAGCAAGGTCCGGCGATGACGGTAAAGCCCTTTCCAACCTTAACGCCCGCGACATCGATTACGCTACGAGCCAAGTCCGGGCGGGCCGCGGCAAGTTTCAAGTTTTTCATGGAATCTCTCCAAGGCCGGCCCTTCTAGAGGTTGCGCCCGCCTCATTGTGCGCTCCTTCAAGGAGTATCAAGGATAATATACGGCCGAGGGTCGCGGGTCAAGGAAAGCGGGACCGGGGAGCTCCGCTTTATTTCCGTCGCCGCAAAGGCTAGTATGGGCCCATGTATTTCAATGAATTGGTGAACGCATATGACCAGCAGAGAAGGGAAAGGAACATCTACCATGACCTCATGCGATTCCGTGTGCGGGAAGTCCTATTGGTGGGGAGCCTTTACGATTCCTTCGTTGTGGAATCCGACGGCGTCCTTACGGAACAGATATATGGCGAGTACTTCAAGCTCAACCTGAATACCATACCCCGGGTAACCTGCGCCTACACAGAGGAGACAGCCCTGGACTTCTTCAGGGGAGGCAGCTTCGACCTGGTCATCCTCATGGGAGGGATAGATTTCGAGGTTCCGTTGGAGCTTGCGAGGGGAATGAAGCATATCTGGCCCGACATACCCATCCTCCTCATGGCCACCAACAATTCCAGCCTGGCCAACCTTGACATGGCCGATCCAAGGCTCGCTGCCATCGACCGGGTCTTCGTCTGGAATGGATATTCCAAGCTCTTCGTGGGCATGATCAAGTATGTGGAAGACCTGCGCAATGTGCAGTCCGACACCCAGGTCGGCAGGGTCAGGGTAATACTTCTGATCGAAGACTCGGTCCGCTACTACTCCCGCTTTCTACCGGTGCTCTACAAGGTAGTGCTCAGGCAGACCCAGAACCTAATAGAGGAAGAAAAGGTCACGGAAACCTACAAGCTGCTTTCCATCCGCGCCAGGCCGAAGATACTCCTTGCCTCAAGCTATGAGGAGGCCCAACAAATATTCGATACCTACGAATCGAATCTCCTTACGATAATAACTGACCTGCGCTTTCCTAGGGGGGGAGTGCATGATGAGGAGTCGGGCTTCGATTTTCTGGCTATGGCCAAGTCCCGCATCCCCGACCTGCCCGTCCTGGTGCAATCCAGCGAGCCTCGCATAAGGGACAAGGCCTACCGCTTGGGGGCCTCCTTCGCGGACAAGAATTCAGAATCCTTGGAAATGGAACTGGCTTCCTACCTGCAGGCGAACCTGGGATTCGGCGCCTTCCGATTTTCCACTCCCCAGGGCAAGGAAATATCCAGGGCTAAGAACATGAAGGAGTTCATAGAGATACTCCACGTCCTGCCGCCTGAGAGCCTGGCCTACCATGCGGAGCGGAACCATTTTTCCGCATGGCTCATGGCAAGGGGAGAAATCCAGATGGCCAAGGTCCTCAAGCCCTACCAACTGGCGGATTTTCCGGACATTACCGCCATGAGGGATTTCATAGTGAAGATCTTGGATACCGTTCGGAAGGAAAAATCCCGGGGCGTGGTGCCTCATTTCGACGAATCGATGATGAAGGAGGAGAATTCGGTATCCAGGCTCGTGGACGGATCCCTTGGGGGGAAGGGCAGGGGGTTGATTTTCATCCACTCCCTTCTGGAAAACCTGGATTTTTCCCGCTACATAGACGGCATCGATATCAAGATCCCTAGGACCGTTTTCATAGGTATCGACGAATTCGAGAATTTCCTTGAATCCCACAATTTATGGTCAGAGGCATTCTACGGACCTTATTCCCAGGAGCTGAGAAGGACCTTCCTCACCATCCCCCTCTCCAGAGGACTTGTCCTTAGGCTGAGGAACTTTCTCCAGACGACGGTCAAGCCTTTGGCGGTACGCTCCTCAGGCCTGTTCGAGGACATGCTGATGGTGCCTTTCTCGGGAATATACGAAACCTACATCATCCCCAACAACCATCCGGATCTTGAGATCCGCCTCAACCAGCTGTGCGACGCAATCCGTCTCATCTACGCGAGTCTGTTTTCCGAAGAGGCCCGGTCCTATTTCGACCTGGCAAAATACAACCTCGAAGAGGAAAGGATGGCGATCGTAGTCCAGGAACTGGTGGGTTCCCGCCATGGGGATTATTATTATCCCCACATTTCGGGGATAGCCCAATCCTACAACTACTATCCGGTTTCCTACGTCAAGCCCGAAGATGGGCTGTGCATCGCCGGGATGGGGTTGGGGACCTGGGTTGTGGGCGGCGGCGTAGCCCACAGGTTCTGCCCGAAGTACCCGAAGCTGGATGTTCTGTCACCCGACCATGCCCTTGAAAACACTCAAAGAGGCTTCCACGCCTTGGATATGCGGCGCCAGGTTCCTGACCTCTATTCCGGAGAGATGGCCAGCCTTTCTGAATTGTCCGTATCCGAAGGAGAGGAAGACAAGTGGTATTCCATGCTCGTGTCCACCTGGGATACGGAGGACTTGAAGTTCGTTCCCGGGAACTCGGGAAGAGGGCCAAGGATCGTCGATTTCGCGAATATTCTGAAATACGATGCTCTTCCATTCGCCAAGGCGATTTCCATGATCCTGGACATCGGCTCACGTTCCATGGGAACGCCGGTTGAGATTGAATACGCCCTCAATCTAGACGAGGCTTCTGGGAAGCCCGCGCTCTATGTCCTTCAGCTGAAACCCTTGATCCACCTGGAAGATAGGGTGAACATATCCATCGACTCGATACGCCTCGAGGATTGCCTCATGTATTCAAACAAGACTATGGGCAACGGGAGGCTTTCGGGGATACGGGACATAGTATGGATAGATCCCGAGAGGTTCGACAGGGCCAGGACGGAGGATATGGCCAGGGAAATCGGGGATATCGACGCGAAGTTCAAGGAATCGGGGGATGGATACATCCTCCTGGGTCCCGGGCGCTGGGGCACCAGGGACCGTTGGCTTGGAATCCCGGTGGCATTTTCCCAGATTTCCAAGGCAAAGATGATCGTTGAGGCGGATCTTCCTGATTTCATTGTAGAATCTTCCCTAGGCTCCCATTTTTTCCACAATTTGACGAGCATGAACATCGGCTATGCCAAGATCGGCCTTGGAGGCAAGGACAAGATCGACTGGGATTGGCTTAGGAACCAAAAAGCCCTGTCCAGAGGTGAATACTGCGTATGGACCCGACTGGAGTCGATGGTGGAGATATGCATGGACGGAAGGTCGAGCACAGGAGCGATCATGAAGCCTGGAGCCGCCTCGGCTCCCGGTGAGGGACGAAGTCCCGCCTTGGAAATGGACCCTGGCACCTATATGGGTATAATTGACGGTTAAGCTCGTTTCGGGCAATACTCCTGGCCACGTATTTCCCAATCCTCCTATGGAGTCTACCACGATGGATGCTATGAATGTAGCGAAAACCCTCCACCCCCTGGAGGTCAAGATCCTCCTCAATTACGAGGCAGGTGCGACTGTCGACGCAGCGGCTGTGAGGGCCGACCTTGGGTATAGGGAAGGGCAGGAAAACCAGGCTTTTTCCTGGCTCCTTGGAAAGGGTCTCATACAGGAACAGTCCAGGACCGCCACTACGTTCTTCGAGATTACTCCCCTGGGCCTTGAGTACGCTGAGAAAGGCAGCCCGGAGGAACGGATTTTTTCCCTTGTGGCCAAGGAAGGACCGGCAAAACTCAGCGACCTTGCCCAGGCGCTTGGGTTTGACCAAAAAACCATCGGTTCCGCCTTTGGATCCCTTTCAAAGGCGGGAGTCATGGGGCTGGATTCGGATAAAAAGGCTGTCATATCGAGAGAAGCCGGCCTGCCGCCCAAAACCCTGGTCTTGAAGGATCTTTTGGAGATGGCGAAGACCGCCGGAGGATCTGTGGAAGAGTCCTCCCTTTCCCCGGAAGCCCTGGAAGTGATGAAAGGCGTCGCCAAGAAGAGGGGCTCCGGCGATTCCCCCTTCAGGATCGCCGAAAGGGAACGGGTCGTCTTTACCATTCTCCCGGAAGCCAAGGCGGTCCAGAAAGCCCTGGAAGCCTTGGGCGTGACGGGAGAGGAACTGGGAGCCTTGACTCCCGGGATCCTTGAGAGAGGACAGTGGAAGAACGCTGTCTTCAGGCCTTACAACATCGGCGTAGCTCCGGCGAGGTCCATACCAGGCAGGAAAAACCCTTACGTGGAATTCCTTGAGAGTGTGAAGGACAAGCTTGTCTCCCTGGGATTCGAGGAATTCGACGGAAATATGGTGGAGACGGAGTTCTGGAATTCCGACGCCCTCTTCATGCCCCAGTTCCACTCCGCCAGGGACATCCACGATGTGTATTACATAGACGAGCCCAGGTATGCCAGGCAGATCGAGGAACCCCATCTGTCCAACGTCGCCGCGACCCATGAGAACGGCGGCCCTTCGGGAAGCAGGGGATGGAACTACTCTTTCGACCGGGAATTCACCAAGCGCTTGATACTACGCAGCCAGGGCACGGTTTTGTCCGCCCGGCAGCTTCCCAAGGCAAAGATACCCGGCAAGTATTTCGGCATCGTTCGTTGCTTCAGGTACGACAAGGTGGACGCAACGCATCTTTCCGATTTCTATCAGACCGAAGGCATCGTGCTGGGAGAAGACGTCTCGCTTCGGACACTTTTAGGATTCCTTGAGATGTTCGCCGTGGAAGTGGCGGGAGCCAAGGAGGTCAAGTACGTGCCG
>JBFLXC010000182.1:0-4781 GCA_040757435.1 Spirochaetota bacterium
GCCAGGGCATGCAGGCGCAAGGTCGAGGAAGAGGGTCTGTATTACGCCAGCCATGTCTACAATCCCTTCTTCTACGAAGGCACGAAGACATACATTTATGAAACCTTCGAGCAGCTTGGGCGCATTCCGGACAACCTTTTCATTCCCGTCGGGAACGGTACTCTGTTCCTAGGCGCGGCGAAGGCTCTCGTAGAGTTGCGCGATTCCGGAGCCATACGGTCGATGCCGCACATCGTCGCGGTCCAGAGCGCGGCCTGCGCGCCTCTCGCCCAGGCCGCTTCGTCTGGCTCGAAGGTGCCCGCCTCAATCCTTCCCCGCCCTACACTGGCGGAGGGAATCGCGATAGGCGAACCCATGCGCGGAGGCAGGATACTGGAAATCGCCCGCCAGCTAAAGGCTGAATTCGTCACTGTTCCCGAAGACATGATAATGCCGGCCAGGAAAGCCTTGGCGGCCAAGGGCGCATACTGCGAGCACACCACCGCCGCCACCTACGCCGCCTATCTCTCCGGCAGGGACAGGGGGCTTTGGAAGGGTGATTGCCTTGTTCCCCTATGCGGCGCGGGGCTCAAGTCCGACAAGTAGGCAGGGAAACACCCGAATCCGCGCCTTATGGCGCAGGCTCGTAGGAAAATCCGGAAACGACAACCTCGTAGGGGCCGGGGCCTTGGGGGGCCCTGCCGCGGAACAGCCAAAGGTTGATCCTAAGGCGCGCCCGCCCAGGATCGGGCACTTCTCCGGAGTACACCCAGGACTCCACCTTCTTCCCCAGGACGGAACGAGAGAATTCCACCCTATCCTTGAGCCACCGCATCTCGAAATCATAGGCGGGCGCGCGGGGAAGCCGGGAGGAAAATTGGTTGCCTGGCCGGTCGTAAGGCTGCACGGTGAACCAAAGGTCGGGACCTTCGGTCTCTCCCCATCGGGAGATCTCGATATCCATCTCCCTGTTGAACTCTCCCGGATTCCTGTCCCAGGTGAAAAATCCGAAGACAATGTTGGGATCCAGGGACCGCAAGGAGGATGAGGCGGTGAAGCGATAGGTCCCGTAGCCTGCGTCGCGCTTGGCCATCATCTCGGAAGCGAACCAAACCCCGCCCTTTTCCTGGAGCCGGAGGTGGGCCTTCCCCTCCTGGTCCACCCATACCTGGTCCTGGGCGTTGCTGAAGGTGTTCGGGCCAGGGTCCACAGGTCCCGAGGTCTGGCGCAGCCCCCAGGGAAAGCCGCCGAATTCCACGTCCCTAGGGCCTTGCGAGGCGCCCTGGGCCTCGGTAATCCCGAAGGGAGAAAGGAAAAGGGCGAAGGCGAGGAAGGCGAGAAAGGCAAGTTTGCGGCTGAGGAGCTTCATGCCTTGACCATACTCCGCCACCCACCGCAATGCCAGTCCTTTCCAAAGCCCTGGAAACCAGGGTACGATCCCCAATCGCGCAGGGAGGAGGCAAAATGAGAACCCGCATCCTGGTCCTTTTCTTGGCAGTCGTGTTTTCAACTCTTGGCTCCAGGGCCTTCGCCCAGGATCCGGGGAGCCCAAAACCGGCAGGGACTGTTTTCCAGGAGTATCCGTCTTCCCTGGGCGTGAGCCTTTCGGGCTTGGATACCTTCGGCCTCTCATGGAAGCGCTGGTTCGGGAAAGTGGGGGTTGAAATATCGGCGGGAGGCGCCTGGGATCCCGCATCGGAATACGGCACCATCTATTGGTACGCCCTGACCTCCGCCCTTTCCTACAGGCTCTACGCCGAGGATTTCGCCAAATGGCTCTCAGGCGGCCTCTACCTCGTGGCCTACGCGGGCCATACCGGCGAAGACGGATACGATTACCAGGTTCCTTCGGGGGGAGGGGACGGCAGCTACGTCAGGACAGGTTTCTCGCCTTCCCTTTTGGCGGGAGCGGGGATAGGGATAGAGACCATCCTCTTCAAGCACTTCAGCCAGGAGCTCCAGTTCCTCTACATAGGCAGGTTCATAAGCAATCCGGGCCTCGATTTCGGAGTGAACGCTTCCTTCAGATACCGATACTGAAATCCCGGGAGAAGGGGAAGTTCAGCACTTCCCCTATGCTGTCCAGGCCGAGCAAGACCATGGCGAGGCGGTCGAAGCCCACCGCCACCCCGGAGCAGGTCGGAAAGGCCTCGAAGATTTCCGCGTAGCCCGGATCTATCCTGTGGGGGACCAGGCTTTCCGATTTTTTCAGTCCCTGGCTTTTGAAATACTCCCGCACCGAAGCCGGGCTCGCCTCCTCGGTGTAGCAGTTGGCGATCTCGATGCCACGGACGTAGAGCTCCCAGCGCTCCTTGTAGGGTCTTCCGGGGATGTCCTTCGCCAGGCACTCGATCTGGGAGGGATACTCGTCCAGGACCAGAGGCCTGTCCGCAGGCAGCCTGGGCTCGACCAGGGAGAGGAAAACCACGTTGAAGGCTTCCTCCCAGGTCGCCTCCTGGGATACCATCAAATCTTTCGAGCGGGCGGCCTCTATCATCCCATCCTTTTCGCCCAAGCCATCCAGGTCAAGACGCGCCAGGTCCCAGAATGCCTGGGCCATGGTGAGCCGCCGGAAGGGCGGCTTGGCGTCGGCCGGCGAATCCTCCCCCGCCGCGGCGCTGAAAAGTTCCTCGGTCAGCCCAATGTTGTCCGCGCTGGACGCTCCGAGGGTGTAGTATTCGAGCATGGTGAATTCAGGATTGTGTATCCTGCCCACCGCTTCGGCGTTCCTGAAAGCCCTGCATATCTGGAATACATTGGCATGGGTTTCCGCTATCAGCTTCTTCATCCAGAATTCAGGGGAAGGGAGCAGATACAGGGGCAGCCCCGGCCTGTAGGGATGGACATACTGGGTCGCGAAGGCCTCGAGGCTCGATTCCGGGATGAGGGAAGGCGCCAGGAGGGGAGTCTCGGTCTCAAGGTAGCCCCGGGAGAGAAAAAAATCCCTTGTGATGGTGGTGAGCCGCGAACGGGCTTGCATCGCCGCGATTGTCATGCTTTGAATCCCTCCGCGAAGCGCTTGAACGATTTCTTCGATATCCAGCGGGGTCCGAGGGCGCTTCCCTTAAGATCTGCCTGGATCTTCTCCGGTGTCGAAGCAAGGAAGTACGGTACCGGAATCCCCGGGCCAAGCCTTCCGCTTCCGGCTTGAGCCCCTGGATCGGTGAGGAAATAGGGGCAGGCCTCAAGGCAACTGTCGCAGCCGTAGAGCCTGAGCCCCCTGGCGTCGGCCACCTCCCCGGGCGGACTTTCATCCCTGGATGTCCAATGTTGTATGCATTTCTCCCTGATGAATCCGCCTCCCTCCCCCAGGGCTCCGGTAGGGCAGGCCGCTATGCAGCGTGAGCAGGAGCCGCATCCCGGCTGGACCTCAGGTGCTCCGGCTCCGGCCTTCTCCGGCGCTTCGAAATCCAAGCCTTCGGGACATAGGAGGAACCCAAGGACGACGGCGGAAGAATAGGAAGGACCCTCGCCTATCCGGCGCCGGGCTATGAGGATGCTGTTCCTGCCGAGGAATCCCAGCCCTGCCGCCAAGGCCAAGGACTTTTCGGGAAGCCGCGAATTCGCCAGGCGCTTCCACATGCGCGCCGGAGGCAGGATTACCCCTGCGGCGGCGGCCCTGGAAACCCCCGCCGCCGCCGCCAGCCGCAGCCTTTGAAGGATCTCTCCGTACCAATCGGCGCGGCAGAACCTGCCCAAGGAAAGTTGGACCGTGGATGGATCGGCGCGATGCCCTGAAGCCCAGCCCGGAAGCCCGTACTCCCCTTCGCCATATCTCAAGGCTACCGCCGCGAGGCCTCCGAATCCATCGCCCAGATACTCCCTCAGGTCGCCGCTCCTTCCCTCCCTCTCAAGGATGGCCAGGAATTCGGCGCGGGAAAGAAATCCATGTGAAAAAAATCCCCGGGCGGACAGCTCCTCGCCCAAGAAAAGGCGGACTGGGAAACAAGGAGCTCCGGCCTTTTCCATGAAGGTCAGAAATCTATGGGAAAGCGCTCGGTCAGGGCTTTGACCTTGCCTCGCACGGCGGAGACAGTCCCCTGGTCCCCTGAGGATTTCAGCACTTCGAGGATGCAATCAGCCACCTGGGACATCTCCTTGCGCCCCATTCCCCGGGTTGTGAGGGCGGGAGTCCCCACCCTGATGCCCGAAGTTACGAAAGGTCCCTTGGTATCGAAGGGTATCGCGTTCTTGTTGGTGGTGATGTTCGCGGATTCAAGCCAATGCTCCGCATCCCTGCCCGAGATCCCCAAGGGAGAGAGGTCCAGGAGCATCAGGTGGTTGTCCGTTCCGCCGGAGACGATCCGGATTCCTCCTTCGGCGAGATCCTGGGCCAGGGCGGCGGCATTTTCCACCACCTTCTTCATGTAGGTCTTGAAGCCTGGTTCAAGGGCTTCCTTGAAGGCCACGGCCTTGCCTGCTATGACATGCATGAGGGGGCCGCCCTGGATGCCGGGCATGATCGTTG
Source organism: Spirochaetota bacterium (assembly GCA_040757435.1). GTDB lineage: Bacteria > Spirochaetota > Spirochaetia > Treponematales > Rectinemataceae > VKGY01. Next base: position 4,448 of record JBFLXC010000182.1, read on the forward strand.
AATCCACGACTTCCGACCATCTCTTGAGCCCGTCGCCCTTGTAGGTCTTGATGCCCCGGTCGTTGAATCCATCCTGGCCGACGAGGATCATGCCCCCGCGGGGTCCGCGGAGCGTCTTGTGGGTGGTGGTTGTGGTGAAGTGGGCGAGCCTTACCGGGCTGGGATGGAAACCCGTTGCCACGAGGCCCGCTATGTGGGCCATGTCGGCCATGAAGTAGGCCCCCACCTCGTCGGCCACAGCCTTGAAGCGCCCGAAGTCGATGGTGCGCGGGTAGGCCGAGGCTCCGGCTATTATGAGCTTGGGGCGGTGTTCCTTGGCCAGCCTCGCCATTTC
>JBFLXC010000183.1:0-4670 GCA_040757435.1 Spirochaetota bacterium
TGGATGAAAGGGCGATGCGAATGGGGGAAATCTTCCGGAACGGGGTTTCGGCCATGTCCTGCGGGCCCATGAGGCTCGTCCGCGGAAAGGGCCTCCTCAACGCAGTCGTGTTCGAGGATGGATACGAAGCCTATCCGGTCTGCCTGGCCCTCAAGGACGAAGGCGTGCTGGCCAAGCAAACCCATGGCAACATCATACGGTTCGCCCCGCCCTTGGTTATTTCCGAAGTGGAAATGCTGGACGCTTTGGGCCGGATAGCCAAGGTCTTCGCCGCCTTATAGGCCGTCGCCCCGGGGAGGCTTCGCTCCTCGCATTCGCAGGACGAACACCGCCCCCGGGGCTGATCCCTGGCTTTCCAGGACCAGGGTCGCGCCGAAGGATTCGGCGAAGCGGCGAGCCAGGGAGAGCCCTATTCCCGAGCCCTTTTCCTTTGTGGTGAAGAAGGGAGTGAAAATCCTGCCTTGGTGGCTGGGATCAACCCCGTGCCCCGAGTCGATGACGGCCACGGACCAGTTCCTATCCTGCTCGAAGAGCCTAAGGCGTATCTTCCTCTCCCCTTGCGGCGCCTCATGGACGGCTTCTATGGCGTTTCCCACAAGATTGTCCAGGACGATTACCAGCTTGTCCCTGTCCGCCTCGGCGAAGGCCGCCGGGACGGCGGGGAGTTCAAGGGTGAAGTCGATGCCCGAAGCCTCGAGGCTCGCGTAGCGTTCGGAGAATTCCTTGAGGAAGGCGGACAGGTCCAGGGTCTCGACCTTGGCCGCGCCGGATTTCAAGAATTCCCTGATGCGGTCCGCCAGATCGGAAAGGCGCCGGATTTCTCCATCGATTATCCCGGCAGCTGCCCTGGCGGAGGCCGTAGCCTCGGGGCCTTGGGCGGACCCGTCCTCGCCCAAGCCCTTTCTGATCCTGGCGGTTTGGATCCGCATGATTCCCAAGGGATTCTTGATCTCATGCACGAGCGTCCTGGCCGCCTCTCCCAACTGCACCAGCTCCCGTGATTCCAACTCCTGGGCGGCGAGCAGTTCGTTTTTCTTAAACATTCCTAGGAAAAGAAAATAGAAGGCCAGGAGCGCAAGGCTCACCAGGGCGGCGACTACAAAGCTTTGGAGGCGCTCAGGTCCATAGTCCTGGGCGCTGTATTCTATCCAGATGAAATGGGGGCTGAAGAGGGCGGGCAAAAGCGATGAGCCTTGGGGGCCTTGGAGGCTTTGTGTACCCTGCCCGCCCTGGGGCACTGCAGGCCAGGGCGGGGCCAGGGAAGGATCCGAGCGGTTCCGCCCCATCCCCTGCCCCATCCCCATGGGACGCAAGGGATTCTGCAATCCCGAATAGCGGATGAGGACGATGCTCCTTCCCCTGTTCTCCACGTGGCTGTTCGCCATTCCTTGGAGGGCCGGGCCCCTTTGGGAAGTCCGGTCGCTTGAAAATTGGGCGGGGATGGCGATTTTCGAAGGAGCGCTTCCATAGACCTGGAGACCCGCGCCGTCGATCCGGAAGAAACCAAAGCCCAAGACCCGTTTGTCAACGCTGGGGGAGAAGGACTGGTCGCGGCGGTATTCGTCCGCCAAGGCGCTTGAGGCTCTGAAGGCCTCGTATTCCAAGAGAAGGTCCTTCCTCGAGGTTTCCCTGAGGACGACTACCCAGAGGAGGGCTATGGATATGCCGAGCACGAGGGCCGACACCCCCGGAACGAGGATTGATGTGAAAGTCTTTCTTCGCATGGACGCCGATCTCCGGGGAAAATCCTACCATGCCCCGGCCCACTTGGGTAAGACCGGCGCTTGTGCCGGTTTCGCCCTCCGTGGTACACATATCCTGGCCCCACACTATGAAGAGAGCAATCAAGATCATACTCCAGGTATCCTTCATCTCCGCCTTCGCTATCTTCATGTTCTTTTTCGCCCGTCTGAGGAGGGAACAGATTGAAGCCTCCCTCCCTGTGGCGGGAAGGATCCAGGACTTCTCCATGGCGGGCCAAGGATCGGCGGGGCCCGAGCAGCAAGGCCGGGAAGCCTTGAGGTCGAGGATTTCGCCGGATTACAATGAAGTCTTCCTCGACGCCCTGGACATCAACCTGGACGACGACCTGGATCTTGAGCAACTTGTGGTGGCGAAGTCCGCGACGGGGGATCCCAGAGGCCTTTCGCTCATCGTCGCCGACATCCTACCGGCCACGGGAGTCTACGCCAGGGTATGGAAGGGACTTACGCCGGTGGTCAAGGCCACAACCTTGGTCATCCAACCCAGGGACCTCCTCAAGGACGGCAGGCTGGAAATCCTCTGCTTCGGCGTGGATGGGGAAGACAACCAAAGCCTTACGATTTTCCGTCAATCCGCGAAATCGGACGGATCCTTCAACGTGGTGTTTTCCCATGCCGGCCTGGACGTTTCCCTGGTGGAGCCGGCCCAGGCGGAGGGCGAGGAAACCGCAGAGGACCAGGCGGCCATAGACCTGATCCTCCCTGATCCCAAGGAAGGATCGCCCCTGGACAGGCTGAGGATCCGCTACCGATGGAACGCGAGGACGGAGAAGTTCGTTCCCGACCGCCCCCTTCCCATACCGGGGGCGAACATCGAAAGGAATCTCATGGATTCCATCGTGACGAATGATCCAAGGGATTTCGAATCCTACCTCGAAGGATTGTGGAAAAAGTCGGGCTCCGGAGCCTCCGTTGGTGCCGCCGATCCTGTGCTGGTCTACTTTTCCCCCTCGGATCGGGAGATCATCCTCCAGGAAGGCGAAATCCAACAACGGTGGCGTTGGGGAGAATCCAGCCATGCCTTCGCGGGCCTCCGTGCGCCGATCAACAACGCCCTCCTTTCCGGCATGCTCAGGCTTCTCAGCGTTGAGCTGATTGGCGTGGAAAAGATAAGGATACAGGCCGTGGCCCAGCAATTCCTCAGGTTTCCGGTGAGGGAGAGTTGGAACGGCCAATACGAACGGGCCGGAAGGGATGGCCTGGAATCACTTGCTGGCGGGAAGGCCTCTTCGGATCCGGGAGACATCATCCATGGAGATTTCAAGGACGGCCAAGGGCGGATTTGGTCGTTCTCAGGCGGAGCATACTCCATGGATGGGGGGGGCGAAGGGGAAAAGGGATTCTATATGATGCAGGAAGCGGGGGGTCTTGCGGTGCTGGACCTCGTCCAGAGCCCCCTGCCGCGGTCGGATTCGATCAGGAAGACGTTTATCGTATCCAAGGCCGGAGAGGATGCGGAAAGCCTGGTCCTTTCTCCGGCGGTTAGGAAAATTGACGCCCCGGAACTATTGTACAAGCCTGACATCGTGCTGCGGAGGGTCTTGGGGGAAGATCAGGGAAGCAGGTAGGTTTCGTATCCCAGGTCTTTAAGCTTCGCCACCGTCGCGGCCCAGTCCCTCGCCGTGACCACAACCACCGCCCATCGGGGTCCGGGCTCCTCCGGGGAGACCCTCTCCTCCGCGACGGCGGAAAATCCATGCTCCAGGAGCTTGGCCGACAGGGCTGCGGCGTTCTCCTTCCGGGAAAACAGCCCCACCTGCAGGCGGGAGAAGGCGGGCGGCTCGTCCTGGACCGCGGAAGCCAAAGGTACGGCCATGGAACCTTGGGTGTCCTGGGCGGCGCGGGAGGGCTCCAACTCCTGGCCGAAGCCGGCCAGTATGAGGGGCGAAGGCCTTTGGACCGCCCTTCCTTGTACCAAGGCAGCCTCGAGGGAACCGGGGAACCGGGAGGAGAGGATGGCCTTGACGGCCGAAGGCGAGAGATCCCTGGGCACCAAGGTTCCCGCCGCCTCCCCTTCGCCAAGGGAGACGCCTATCGCCCAGAGCATGTATAGGGCTTGCCGGGCCAGGGCGCCCTGTCCTTCCTTCCTGGCAAGGGGCGCCAGGAGGTCCACGGCGCGCCGTATGTCCATGGCCTCGTAGGCTAGCCAAGCCTTCAGGAGATTCTTCTCCCCTGCGATGCCAGCGGCGCCTGACAGGTCCGGCAGGGAGTCCAGGAGGGCAAGGGCCTTCTGCCCCTCCCCGGCCATGATATGGCATAGCGCGATCTTTAAACCCAACTCGGGGAAGGCCGGCAAGGCCTTCGCGTAAAAACGGGCGGAGGCGGAGAAGAGACTTCCCGCATAGGCCAGGTCCCCCGCTGTCCTGTAGAGGGCAGGCTGCCTCTGCTTGTCCGCCTTAGGTATGAACTCGTCGAAGAGAGCAAGGGAATCCTGAGCCTTGAGACCCAGGGCGTAGGCTTCCAGGTGAATCGCGAAATCCGCCCCCCCCAGGCGCTTCGCGAGGGCGGCCCTGGCTGCGGAGAGCGTGGAGGGGCCCGCCTCGGACGGGCTTTGGGCGTGGAGCGCCTGGGTTCCCGCGAAAAACATCAGCGCCCAGGCGAGGCATAGGACCGCATGCCTGCGGCCTCTTACCTTCCGGCATTCATGCATGGTTTTCCAGGCCCAGCTCCTCCGCCTTGAAGGTGTTTCCAGACAGCCTGACAAGGCGCACCCGCGCGAATCCGCCAAGCCTCGAGGGCTCAGCCGCCAGGACAACCATCTCGTCCCGCGCCGTACGCCCCAGGAGCTCCTTGGCCGATTTCCTGGACCGTTCCTCCAGGAGGATGGTGTCCACGGCGCCCAGGCGGGACTTCAAGGCATCCTGGGTGAGTTCCTTCTGCAGGGAGATCACCCTCGCCAGGCGGGCC
>JBFLXC010000184.1:0-4616 GCA_040757435.1 Spirochaetota bacterium
AGGAGGGCTCCCCCGCCCACGCAGAACTTGATCGACTCGCCGAAGACCATCCTAATGATCTTCCTGAACATGAGAAGCTTGGCGAGATGATAGGGGAGGAAGGCTCCCGCCTTGGTCAGGAAGGAGGTCTTCTGGTAGCCGTTCCCATTCCATCGGATTCCCGCCCCGATGCCGGCCTTGAAGATCTTTTCCAGGATGCCGCCCTTTTCCTCGATTCCGGCGATGATTTTCTTCATGAAGTTGCCCGAGAGGGAAGGGACGGTGAAGAGGAATGTCGGGTTGGCTTCCTTGAGGTTGATGGGGATGTTCCTCAAGGTGGCGATGCCTCCTCCCCGGGAATCCACGAAATACAGGGCTATGCCGCAGACCAAGGCGGTGTACAGGCCCACGGTGTGGGCGAAGGAGTGGTCCACGGGAAGGACAAGCAGGGTGCGGAAGTGGATGGGATCGTCGAAGAGGGCCACTGCGTCGTGGCAATTGGACCAGTAGTTGAGCTGGGTCAGCATGATGCCCTTGGGATTGCCCGTGGTGCCGGAGGTGTAGGAGATGGTGACCACATCGTCCTCTTCCGCCGACTGGGCTATCCGGTCAAGGCTCGCCGCCGCGCCGGAAGCCTTGTCCGCCAGGAGGGCCAGTCCTTCGCCCACGCAATCCGAGAAGCGGAAGATCCTGTCTGGGGAAAACTCCTGCTTTTCCGCCGTTTCCTTCGCCCACTGGATGTCCTCGTCCAGGTAGACGAGGATGAGGTCGCCGGAAGGCAGGCGCTTGAGGGCGCCCATGACCTTTTCGAATTGGTTGTGGGTGGTGAGGATGCCCTTCGCCTCGGAGTGCTCCAGTCTGAAGGGGATTTCCTCGCTGAGGAGCTTGATGGAGAGGGGGACCGAGATCAGGCCCCCGCACATGAGGCCGAACTCCCCGCATATCCATTCGGGGCTGCCTTCTCCCAGGACCGCGAAGCGGTCTCCCTTGGCGTAGCCCCTCGAGAGGATCCATGCCCCGAATCCCCGGGCTTTCTCCCGGGCTTGGGCAAAGGTGGTGGGAAGATATCCTTGGTCGGTCTTCCTGAGGGCATAGGGGTCGTTGGCCCAATCGACCGCCGCTTCGTCCAGCATCCTGAAGACCGTTCGTTTCATTTGTTCTTCCTCCACGGGCCAGAGTAACACGCCGGCCAAGCCCCGTCGAGAGGAAAGACATTGCGGTTGACATTAGCCGCTCGAGGGTGGATAATTCCCCCACCGCCAATGACCACGCTCATCCGTACTCTCATTGCTCCGGCCATTCTGGGTATCCGGGTAGTCTCGCGCCGGTCATATCGGAATTCAAATTCATAAGGGAAAGGTATGAAAAGGACATTTCTCGTCTTCGCTCTCCTCGCGGCCATAGCGGCCTCGGCCTTCGGCCAAGTCGCGGCTTTCGCCGAAAAGCCCGCACTCGTGACCTCCATCGGCCAGAGCGCCGATTTCGAAATGATCAAGGTGCTACTCACACGGGCTAAGATCACCTTCCAGGCGGATCCCATGGTGAAGGCGGAATCGCTCAACGCCTCCTCGAAAACCCTCGTCATCGTGGTGGGCGCCAGCTCCAAGGGGCTGGGAGCCGCTGGCATCAGCGCCGAGGACGAGCTCAAGCGGACCCAGGCCCTGCTCAAGAAGGCCAAGGAACTTAAGATGAGCGTCATAACCCTGCACGTTGGGGGAGCCTCGAGGCGCGGAGCCATGTCGGACAGCCTAATCAAGCCCTGCATGGCGGCTTCGGACTATGCCATCGTCGTGGCCTCGGGAGACGAGGACGGCCTGTTCACCTCCCTGGCCGCCCAGGCCAAGATCCCCCTCGTCAAGGTCGATAGGCTTTCCTCCGCCGGAACTCCCTTGGCCGCGGCGTTCAAGTGATCCGCAGGAAGATAGCCATGAAAGGAAAACGCGCGCCTTTCGCCGCTCCGGCGCTCTTCGTCGCCCTGGCCATGCTGTTCGCCGCGATCTTCCCCGCCTCGGCCCAGGAAATCCAGGGCCGGTATCTCATCAACCACGACTATAGGCCGTCCGCCGGCCTGGCCAAGACCGGTTGGCTGTCCGACTATTATCCTGGGTTGCTCGGCACCCCCGGGGACAGCAAGGTCTATTATTTCGAAGGTCCCGCTCCGGGAGGAACCCTCTTCGTAGGCGGGGGCACCCATGCCAACGAGATCGCGGGCATCATGGCCGCTGTGGTCTTGGTGGAAAACCTGAAGGTCGAGGCGGGGAGGGTCATCGTAGTCCCCAACATGAACAATTCCGCCGTCACCCACCAGGAGAAGGAAGCCAGCCTGCCCGCCTATACCGTCCGCGGGCCGGCGTGGATCCGCATCGCTACAGCCAGCGGCGACCGTTATTTCAAGTACGGCTCCCGATGCACCAACGCGGCGCACCAGGGCGTTCCCGATCCCGCAGGCGGCTATGTGCACCCCGACAGCGGCGAAAGCCCCCTGCCGGGCTGGGAGTTCAGAAATCTCAACCGCGCCTATCCCGGCAGGACCGATTCCGGCCTCACCCAAAAGATCGCCTACGCGGTGACCCAGCTGCTTATAAAGGAAAAGGTGGACGTCGCCTTCGACTACCATGAGGCCGACGCCGGGGGAAGGCTGGCCAACATGATGGTCTCCAACCCCAAGAACATAGGTACAGCCGCCGCAGCCCTCTTCGACCTTGAATTGGACTTCGGCCTGTCCCTCAAGCTCGAGCCCTCCAACATGGAGTTCCGCGGACTTTCCCACAGGGAGTGGGGCGCGGGCACCCAAGCCCAAGCCTTCCTCACCGAGACACCCAATCCCGCCATGGTTGAAAGCGCCCCGGCGGAGGTCGACGTCGTGAACGATCCCGCGAACCCCCTTGGCTCCAGGGTCGCGAAGCACATCTACAGCGCCTTGGCTGTGGCGCGGGTCTTCAGCGACGCCAATCCGGCCAGGGCCATCCGGGTTTCCGGCCTGCCGGGCTATGAGGAACTCTCCCAGCGGGGCCTTGGCCCCTTCTTGAAATAGCATAGGCTTTGTTCTGCCGTACGGCAGTCCGGGCGGGCGCCTGGTCGCCCACCCTAATCGCAGAGGAGGATTGCAGATGAAGATGCTGAAAAAGTGCGTATCCCTGGCATTGGTCGCTCTGTTCCTGGCAGGCGCCGCGGGAGCGGCATTCGCCCAGAAGACTCCCACGGTCATCCCCGAGGTGGTTTCCAGCCAAGGCATGGTGGCGTCCGCCCATCCACTGGCATCCCAGGTGGGTCTGGACATCCTCAAGGCCGGAGGCAACGCCATAGACGCGGTGGTGGCCACCGCCTTCGCCAACGGCGTCGTCGAGCCCAACGCGAACGGCATTGGAGGAGAGGGCTACATCGTCATCTACCTCAAGGGCGAAAACAAGGCGACTTCCATCGACTACCGCAGCCGGGCCTCCTTCAATAAAGCCCAGGAGGGCGAGAAATGGCCTTCCGCCGGGCATCGGGGCGTGGCGGTTCCGGGTACAGTGGCCGGCCTTGCCTTGGCGCTTGAGAAATACGGCACCATGAGCCTCGCCCAGGTCATAGAGCCCGCGGCCAAGCTGGCCGAGCAGGGATTCGTGGTCAGCGAGACCCTGGCTGGGGTCATCGCGGACAACTTCAAGAGGGCCATGCCCAACGCGTACCTCATGTCCATCATCGCGCCCTCAGGCCTACCCCTCGAGGCCGGGGACCTCTACAAGAACCCCGACCTAGCCAAGACCCTGCGCCTCATCGCGAAGGACGGCCCCGACGCCTTCTACAAGGGAGAAGTCGCCAAGGCGATCGCCGCGGACATGAAGGCCAACAACGGTCTGATCGACGAAAACGACCTTGCGACCTACAAGGCCGTGGAGCGCGAGCCCGCGGGAGGAAAATACCGGGGCTACGACATCGTCTCCGCGCCGGCGCCCGTGGGAGGATTCCTCCTCATCCAGTCCTTGAACATGCTGGAGAACTACAACCTCAAGTTCCTAGGCTTCGACTCGGCCATGAAGCTCCATCTGTTCTCCGAAGTCCTCGCCCGTGCCTTCGACGACTACTACGACGTGCTGGGCGACCCCGACTTCGTGGACGTCCCCATGAAAGCCCTCACTTCCCAGGGCTACGCGAACGCCAAGGCCGCCTCGATCAAGCTTGACGCCATGACCGTCAAGTACGAGAAGGTCAATCCCAACAGCGAGCATTGGAGCACCACACACATGTCCGTGGTGGACAAGGCCGGCAATGTGGTAGCCCTCACCCAGACCCTGTCCAGCTTCTTCGGCGCCGCCGTCGCGGTTCCCGGCACGGGGATCATCCTCAACAACGAGATGGGAAACTTCAACGGCAAGAAGGGATCTTCCGCCTATCTCCCCGGCAAACGCATGAACACGACCATAGCCCCCACCCTCATCATGAAGGACGGCCAGTCCTTCGCCACCTTGGGAACCCCGGGAGCCATGAGGATAATCCCCACCCTGACCCAGATAGTGACCAACCTCATCGACTACGGCATGGGGATCCAGGAGGCCATCGAGGCTCCCCGCATGTACTGCACCTATCTCCAGGGGCCGGGGAAAACCACCATCGAGCTCGAAGGCGCCCTTTTCCCCAAGAAAACCTTGGATGAC
>JBFLXC010000185.1:0-4599 GCA_040757435.1 Spirochaetota bacterium
CGACATTGGGCCCTGTCCTTGTCAGCGGCCATGGCAATGCTTGTATTTCTTTCCCGATCCGCAGGGGCAGGGATCGTTCCTGCCAACTTTCTCCCCGGTCCTCACGACCGTCACGTTCTCAGGCGCAGAGGCCTGGGATATGGAGGAAGCCTGGGGAGGCCTCCCCATGGAGGAAGGCTGTTCCTGGGCCGCAGGGGCGCTTGAGAATTGGCTGTGGCTCTCATGCTGGGTGGTCACGGGCCTTGAACCTCGCAAGGGGGCGTTGCGTTCCTCCTGGCTTCGTATCTGGACCCTCAGGACACGGGTGGCGATGTTCTTCCTTATCCCCTCGATGAGCTGTTCGAAGATGTCGGAACCCTCTATCTTGTATTCCAGGAGAGGATTCTTCTGGGCGTAGTGGCGCAGGTAGACCGCTTCCCTCAATGCTTCCATCCTATCGAGATGGTCCAGCCATTTCGCGTCGATCTCCTGGAGATATTGGTAACGGATGAATAGGTTCAGGTTTTCCCCGCCGACCAAGGCGAGCTTGGCGTCCAGGTCTGAGTCTATGGCGGTGGAGATCATGGAATCTTCGGAGGGTTGAGCCTTCGATACCGCCTCAACCAGAGGCTGTACCTCCTGGGGAGGCAGGGCTATTCCGAATTGATCCCTCAAGATGATCGGCAGTTCGGCTCCGAGAGTCTTGTCTCCAGCCTTCGCCCTTTCCGCGATTTCCAGCGCAAGGGCGGCGGCCATTTCCTTCGCGGCGCTCCTGACCCTATCGAGCAGGGCTTCATCCTTCAATATCAAATCCCGCTGCTCGTAGATGTAAGCGCGCTGGCGGTTGAGGACATCGTCGTATTCGAGGAGATGCTTGCGGATTTCAAAGTTCCGCTCTTCGACTTTTTTCTGGGCTCCTTCTATCGTCTTGTTCAAAAGTGGGTGGTAAATCGGCTCTCCGGGCTTCATTCCCACTTTGCTCATCATGCCCTTGAAGCTTTCTCCACCAAAGAGCCTCATCAAGTCGTCATCCAAAGAAAGGAAAAAGACCGATTCGCCAGGATCCCCTTGGCGGCCCGAACGACCCCGAAGCTGATTGTCTATGCGCCGCGACTCATGTCGTTCCGTGCCGATGACGTACAAGCCGCCAGATTTCTTGACCGCCTCAGACTCCTTCCTCCAGGCCTCGAACTCCTTTTCGAAAACTGCGCGGAATACCGCTTCTTCCGCCTCGGTACCGGCCTTCCTCCTGGCCCTGAACTCGGGATTGCCGCCAAGCTTGATGTCCGTGCCTCGCCCAGCCATGTTGGTCGCTATGGTGACGGCTCCGCTGGATCCAGCCTCTGCGATGATAAGCGCTTCACGGGCATGGTTCTTGGCATTGAGTATTTCATGGGGGATACCCTTGCCTGTGAGGATTTGGGACAGTTTCTCCGATTTTTCAATGGATACGGTGCCCACAAGGACAGGCTGTCCTTTTTTATGGGCTTGGGCAATTTCGTCGCAAATGGCATAGAACTTGTCAGATTCGCTCAGGAAGACCAGGTCGTCCTTGTCGTTCCTTACCACAGGTCGGTTGGAGGGAATTACTATCACATCGAGGTTGTATATTTTATTAAACTCAGGCGCTTCTGTATCCGCCGTTCCAGTCATGCCGGATATTTTATTATACATTCTGAAGTAATTTTGGAACGTAATGGTTGCCAGAGTCCTATTCCGCCTGGCGATTTTTATCCTTTCCTTCGCTTCGATCGCCTCATGCAAGCCGTCTGAATAGCGACGCCCATGTAGGATGCGCCCGGTGAACTCATCGACGATCTGAACCAATCCGTCCTGTACGACATAGTCCACATCCTTGTGGAACAAGGTATGTGACCGTACCGCCTGAGTGAAATAATGGGTGAACTCGAAATTGCCCTCATCGAAAAGGCTTCCCTTGATCAGGCCCCTTTTCTGGAGTAGTTCCTCGATGTGCCCCAAGCCTTGGCTTGTGAACATCACTCGCTTCGACTTTTCATCCAGCCTGTAGTCGCCCTCGGTCTCTTCTCCCTCCGATTCATCAGGATAGGAGCCTGTGGCGGGGTTTTTCTTGACCTCCGAGAGCGAAAGGGCGAGGCGATTGACTTCATTGACCTTGTAGGTATCGTCCTCGGCTGGACCGGAAATGATGAGCGGAGTCCTCGCCTCGTCGATGAGGATGGAGTCTATCTCATCGACTATGCAATAGTTGTGCCCCCGTTGGACCCGGGACTCAGGCGTCCAGGTCATGTTGTCCCTAAGGTAGTCGAAGCCGAATTCGTTGTTGGTTCCGTAGGTGATGTCTTTGGAATAGGACAACCTGCGCGCTTCGTTGTCCATATTCGATAGGATGCACCCTACGGTAAGGCCGAGGAAGCTGAAAATCCTGCCCATCCATCGGCTATCCCTCTCGGCGAGATAATCGTTGACCGTCACTATGTGGACACCTTTTCCGGATAGGGCGTTGAGATAAGCCGCGCTCACGGACGAAAGGGTCTTCCCTTCGCCTGTCTTCATCTCTACGATCTTCCCTGAGTGAAGCACAATGCCGCCCAATACCTGCACGTCGAAGGGACGCTCGCCCAGCACCCTGCGCGCCGCTTCGCGGGCCAAGGCGAAGGCCTGTGGCAGCACCTCGTCCAAGGTTGTCCCGCCCCGCACTTTTTCGCGCAGCTGTTCCGTTTGGCTGGGAAAATCATCATCTGTGAGTGAAAATGCCCAGGATTCGAGGGAATTCACGGAATGAAGCAAAGGAAGGAGATTCTTTATGTCCCTGTCTTTCTTCGAGCCGAAGAGGGCTGTGAGGAAATTCTGTGCCATAGGGGCAAGGATACTTCCGGAGGGGGAAAGAATCAAGGAAGAAGGATTCACGTTGACAGGAATGCGCCGGATGGATAAGCATGGGAGTCGGATGAACAACAGTCACCGCGCGATCGCGCATCGGCTCAAGGCGATTCTCCTCGCCGCAGCAATCCTACCGATCCTTTGGGCCTGCTCCGGAAGTCCAATGGCACGGCCGCTGGAAAGGGAGGATCTGTTTGAATTGGATTTTGGGGATTTCCAAACCCAGATAACCGCGCAGGGGATTTCGGCTCCAGTCATGGACCTCGCCATGAGCCAAGGCATTTTCACCCTTCTTGACGGAAGCGGAAAAAAAGCCACGCGTTTCACCTCCTTCGGGGATGTCTTGTCCATCGTCGCCCCGCCCGATTCTCCTTGGCTTGAGTCTCCAACCTTGGTTTCCTCCGGCGACGGCGATGTGCTGTACGTAGCGGACAGGCAGTCCAGGGAAGCCACGCCGGTGGTGGACAAATTTTCAGGCACCTCCGCTGATTGGGTTGTGAGGAAATTTTCATCGGATGGAACATATCGAGGGTTCATAGGCCAGGAAGGCTCCGGAGGAACCCCTTTCCCAAGGATCTCCAGTCTTGAAGTCCTCCAGGATTCAAGCCTCGTAGTCCTGTCTTCCTCAGGTCGCTCCTGGCTCATCAATCGCTTCGGGAGGAGCGACAGCCTTCTCTCGAGCCTTAGGATCTCCGAATCCTCCCTCCCCGTGCCTGGGTCCCTCACGAGGGGCGCTCCGGAATCGCGCCAGATCTACGCCGATGTGGAACAAATCGTGCCCCGGCTCAAGGGCGCCGATTATCTGATATACCTTAAGATGGATTATTACGGGAACCAAGACGCGCCTCGGGAGTCCGAGGCAGGCATGGCAGTGTCCGGACCGGAGGTGGAATTCCTCGGTTCCTGGATTTTCACCGTTGATGGAACTTCAGGGAAATACCTTGAGAGCGAGGAGATTTTTTCTCCCGGAATGAGAGGAGAGGTCCCCGAACTGATCGGCACGAGGGGTGAAAGCTTCTTCCTGCTCTCATATCTGCCTCCGCCCGGCTTGAGATGGGAATTGATTCTGGCGGATCGAAGCGGGGGAGTTCAGGCTCGATATGAGCTTAAGGCTCCCGCGGATGCCTTGGCTGCGCCTGTGCTGAAGCTTTCGCCGGAAGGCCAGCTTTATGGCCTATCATTGGGGGATCGGAAGGCTAGGGTATTCTGGTGGAACCTTGGGCTTAAGAGGAGATGAGCCTATGAAAACCTTGGTCTCCAGTTCTGAAGCCGCCGCTTTGGATATCAGGACGAAGAATGACCTATGCCTTCGGGAGCTTCAGCTCATGGAGAAGGCCACGATCAGGCTGTGGGACTCTATCAGGGCTGCGCTTCCCAACAAAGGCAGCAAGGATATGAAGATCCTTGCCGTGGCGGGGAAAGGAAACAACGGGGGGGATGCCTTGGCAGTCCTTCGCCATGCTTGGAGCGCGGGCTTCGAAAACGTCTCGGCCATTGTGTCCTCAGAGCATCTTTCACCTTCCTGCTCGGCCCAGGCGGAATCCCTTGCTTCAATCGGCGCCCGAATGCACCCTTGGAGTGACGTAGGGCTGGAAATGGCCCGGAGGATGATGGGACAGGCTGATGTTGTGCTGGATGGAATCCTGGGCACTGGGATCGATGGTCCCGCGAGGGGAGAGGCTGGGGAGATGATACAGGCGTTCCCAGGACAAGATGCGATGGGCTCCGAGGAGCTGGTCTCCGGGAAGAGGGAGGGAC
>JBFLXC010000186.1:0-4585 GCA_040757435.1 Spirochaetota bacterium
TGGCGCGACATCCCGCCGCGCCAGGCGGCATCGCTTATTTTCCTATGGACTTCAGATAATCCGCCTGGTACTCCGCCATGAAGGTCTTGGCTTCCTCATAATCCAGGTAGAAGGGCTGGAGCTTGAACTTGTCGATGTAGGTGGCCTTCCATGCCTCGGACTCGGAGACAGCCTTGAAAACGCCGGACCAGAACTTGGCAGCCGCGGCGCTCATGGCCTTGGGTCCTACGACACCGCGCCAGACCGGGTATTCCACGTCCTTGTACGCCCCGATTTCGCTCAGGCGGGGAGCCGAAGCCAGGTTGCCAGAGAAGCGGGACTTGGAGAGGGCGAGGACGGGGACGAGTTTCCCCGCCACGACATACTGGTCCGCGGCTGCGGGCTTGGACATAACGAGGTCCACGTGTCCACCCAGGCCGGAAGTGATGGCGTCGGAGGTGGCGTTGTTGGTGATGAAGGCGAGCTGGGTCTCGGTGAAGCCTAATTCCTTTATGAGGAGCTTGTAGGTGGCCACATCGTCGCCCTTGGAACCGGCGATCACTACGTTCTGTCCAGCCTTGACCGCGGCGACGACCTCGGCGAAGGTCTTGTACTTCGCCGTCGGCGTGGCGTACAGAAGCTGCTTGTCAACCGCCATGAGGGCGATGGGCGTGAAATTCTCGACCCGGTTGGCTGTGTTGGCCACCATGGGCATCAGGTCGCCGGAGTTGAAGGTGAGCAGGGTGTGGTCCGCCTGGCGGGGAACCGATACCCGGCTTACGGTCAAACGGCCTACTTCTCCGCCGCCGTCAGTCTTGTTGTTCACAAGGATTGTCTTTCCGCCCACCAGGTTGGCTTTGGTCATTATGTCTCCGATCATCCTGGTATAGATATCGCTGCCGCCGCCGGGGCTGGAGGTAACGATCCATTCGATGTTCTGGGAGGGGGCGAACCCCGACTGGGCGAACAGCGGCGCGGCGAAGGCCGCCATGGACAACAGCGCGACAAGCGCGATTCCTCTTTTCATACTTCGCTCCTTCTTGAAACCAATATTCTCCATCAGACTAGGTCTGATTAAGATCAACCTTCCTACGGGCCGACCGAGCGGCCCAATGAAATTCATAATAGGCCTTCCGTCTAGCTCAGGGTCCTCAAGCTTTCTTTTTGTTCTTAATTATTCCTTTTTTTACAAGGAAATATCTTACCAAAGGGAATAGCGCTATCCCCGCGATGGCTATGGCGAAGGCCAGGGAAATGGGCTTTTCAAAGAAAATCCCCACGCGGCCCCGGGAAATGATGAAGGCCTTCCTCATGTTCGACTCCAGCATGGGGGAAAGCACGAAAGCCAGAAGCAAGGGGGCGTAGGAGTACTTGAACTTCTGCATGACGTACCCGACGATGCCCGAGATGAACATGATCACCACGCCGTACATGGAATTGCTGGTCGAATAGGATCCGACGATGCAGACCACGGTGATCGCTGGGATGAGCACCTTGGTCGGCACCGACAGGATCTTTACCAGGAAGGGGATCACTCCCCAGGAAACCGCCAAGGCGACGATGTTCGCGATGAACAGCGATGCGATGAGGCCCCAGGCGAAATCAGGGGAATTCTTAAAGAGGAGGGGGCCGGGATTGAGGCCCCAGAGCATCAGGCCTCCCAACAATACCGCCCCGGTGCCCGATCCCGGGATCCCCAGGGCAAGAAGCGGCGCGAAGGCGCCGGCGGCGGCTCCGTTGTTGGCCGACTCGCAGGCCGCGATGCCCTCCACGGCGCCGGTGCCAAGGGGTTCTTCGGATTTGAAGGATTTTTGGGCCGAATACGACATGATGGAGGCGGCGGTGGCTCCGGCGCCAGGCAAAACGCCTATGAAGGTGCCCAAGATACCTCCACGGATCGAAGGCAGGGTCAAGCGCTTCAAGTCTCGGCCTGTGAGCATGCTCCCACGCAAGGTAAGCTTGTCCGTCACCAGCTTGGGCGCCACGTTGCGCTGTTCCATGAGCATGATCACTTGGGAGAATCCCACGATCCCTATCACGAAGGGAGTGAAAGGGACTCCTCCCAGGAGGTAGATGTTGCCGAAATCGTACCTGGGGCTTCCTGTGAGGGTATCCATGCCCATGCTGGCCACGAGCATCCCAAGAAGGGTGAGGATGAGGCCTTTCACCGGGTTCTCTCCCACCAGCCATCCAATGGATGTCATGGCGAACAAGAGGAGGGTCGTCATTTCAACGGGTCCGAACTTGAGTCCTATGTTGGCCAAGGCAGGTCCGGTGAAGGTGAGGATGATCATCCCCAGGAGTCCGCCGATGAAGGAGGAAATGTTGGAAGTCAGGAGAGCCTGGCCGGGCCGTTTCTTTGCCGTGGCCATGGGATAGCCGTCCAAAGTCGTCATGATGGCGGGGGTGTCGCCGGGGATGTTCAGCAGTATGGCGCTGAAGGCTCCGCCGAACATATTGGAGTAGTAGAGGCCGCCAAGCATGATGATGGCTGTGGTGGGATTGAACTTGTAGGTCAGTGGCAAGAGGAGGGCGCATCCCGCCAGGGATCCGATCCCTGGCATAGCTCCGATGATGAGCCCCAGGACGCAGCCCAAGAGGGTGGCGCCTAGATTCTCCAAGGTGAAGACCACCTGGAAGCCCTGCAATAAAAATTCTAGGTTTTCCATATCCCCTCCCCTACTTCAGTAATGCGTCGAAAAGCATGCCCCGGGGAAAGGGAACCTGCAGCCAAAGGACGAAGCACCCCACGACTATGGCCATGATGACGGCGAAGCTGACGAGGGTGGTTTTCCAGGAAAACTTCTCGTAGGCTTTGAGCCATACGATCACGTATAATCCCGCGCTGGGAATAAGTCCTATCAGGAAAGTAGCCCCGATGATCCCCAGGCCGCCAATCACGGCCATCCAGCTTTCCTTTGGGAAGATGGGGGCTTCGTCCTTGAATGAAAAGAAAAATCCCAGGATTGCCATGGCCAGAAGGCCGAACCCGATCACCGTGGGGTAGAAGCCCGCCATAGGTCCTTGCTGTTCGTGCCAGAACCCATATTTTGTCAGCCCCAGCCAAATGAACAATCCCGCCACCAAGGCCGAGGCCAGGGGTATCAATTGGTTTGCCGAAAATGCTCTTCGACCAGGCTGCGCCGTTTTCATCGCTTTGATCCCTCCAGGGAATTCGCCGCCATCCGGCAGGTCATCCGCACGGCGTGCTCGAAGGCGCCCGTATTGGCTATGCCCTTCCCAGCTATATCGTAGGCCGTGCCATGCCCGCAGGTCACTATGGGAGCGGGCAAGCCGCCGGCGATGGTGATCCCTTCGTCGAAGCCCTTGAGCTTCAAGGCGATCTGTCCCTGGTCGTGGTACATGGTGACCACCGCGTCAAAGTCTCCGGAGAAGGCTTTAATGAACAGGATGTCCGAAGGATAGGGGCCGTAGGTGTCTATGCCGGCCTGCCTGGCCGCGGCGATGGCGGGGGCAATGACATCTATCTCTTCCCGGCCGCAATGCCCGTTCTCTCCGCCATGGGGATTGAGGGCCGCCAGGGCGATCTTGGGATTGTCCAATCCCGCTTTCTTCAACGAGAAGCTTGCCAGGCGGATGGCCCGGCCGATGGATTCGAGGCTGAGGTTCTGGCTCACGTCCTTGATGGGAATGTGGCTGGTGGTCCTGGTGGTCCAGAGTTTTCCAACCACGTTGATCTCCCCGAAGGGCTCCGTATGGCCGAACAGGTGGGCCAGGAAATGATGCTCGCTTTCGAATTCGCAGCCCGCCATCTTCATTGCCGCCTTGTTCAAGGGAGCGAAACAAAAACCGTCGATCTCGCCCGCCTTGTAGAGTTCGACGCCCTTTTCAAGCATGGCCAAGCATGCCGATCCGCTTTTCACGCTCAATTCGCCGACGGAAAAATCACTGGCCGGGTCCAAGTCGCCCTGGTCAAGCACCGCGATTTCCGAAACCACGTCCGCTTCCGACGCCTTGGCTATCGCCGCATACGAAAATTTAACGCCGGCGATCCTCATCCCAAGCTCCAATACCCGCGCATCGCCAATGACCACGGGAACGCAAAGGCCGTCGAAAAAATGGCTGGCGCACAATTTCGCCACCAACTCGGGGCCTATCCCCGCCCCGTCTCCAAGCAAGACGCCGATCCTCGGTTCTTTCACCATGCTTTGCAACTCCATGCCGTTGAAACAGACTGGTTCACAGAATTCAACGCCCTTACGCTATAGCTAATAATGTGCCAATTACAGCGAGATGTATGAAAATAGTATTTATGTATATTCAATATAGTAAATTATTTTATTATTTTTGATTTTTTCCGAAAAAATTAAGAAAGGATAGCCTTCATTAGCCAGGAAGTGTTCCAAGCTTTGTTTCAGATTTGAAACAAATCTTGGAACAAGTGTTTCAGCATTATTTCAATGAGGGGCCCCACCTCTGGCCGGCTTTGCGAGGATTCGTTCCTCTTTGATGCGTCGCCACAGGGTGGTTCGGCTTATGCCCATGGAAGCGGCGAACTCCCCAGCCGTCTTTCCGCTTTCGGCGAAGAGCCTGGAATAGGTGGCCATGTCCTCGCACCTGGCGTCGCCGCCGGTACTTTCCGGCG
>JBFLXC010000187.1:0-4499 GCA_040757435.1 Spirochaetota bacterium
TTTCCTGTCCTGGTCCCGGCGAAGGGGCGGCGTCATGAGGGCCAGGGCGCCCTCGGGGCCGGACAGGTGGTCCTCCGTGAGAAGGAGGTAATGGGGGGCGGTCTCCGCCGCGACCCGGAGCCCCTCGCCCCGCAGATCCCGGACCGCCCCCAGACCCAGGCTTGAGGAGACATGGACGAAGTAGAGAGGAGCCGCGCTTCCCAAGGCGGCGCGCCCGCAGGAAAGGATCGCCGCGGCCTCCGCCTCGGCGGGGCGGAGCGCGGCGTGCAGCGCAGGCCCGGGAACCTGGCCTTCCGCAAGGAGCCTCTTTTCCGCCGCCTCGATGAGGCCGTCGTCCTCGGCGTGGATGGCGGGCAGGATCTTCTTCTTGGCGCAGAGGCCGAGCACGCGGGGCCATTCCCCGGGATCGAGGCGGACGCCGAACTGCTCGTAGGTGGTGAAGAGCTTGGCGGCCCGGACTCCGAACTCCCCAAGCTCCTCCAATTCCCCCTCCAGACCCGGATGGTATCGGTAGATCCCCTGGTGGAGGGAATAATCCACCGCCGCCTCCGCCGCCTCCTCGATGCGCCTCAGGCTTCCCTGGAGAAGCGTCTTCCCCGGGAGCTGGTCCGCGAAGTCCACGAAGCAGGTCACGCCACCGGCCGCGGCGGCGGCGCTACCTTCGAAAAAACCGTCCGCCGTGCGCGATTCCCCTTCCCCAAGGCCGAAGTGGGTGTGGGCGTCGATGAAGCCGGGAAAGATGTATAGGCCCCCGCAATCCATGACAGCGGGGGCGGGACTCAAGCCGGAAGGATCGATGCCAGGGGCGATGAGGGCTATCCTTTCGCCCTCGACCAGGATGTCTCCCCTCCGGATTCCCTGGGGGAGGACGAGCTCGCCACCCCGGAGCAGCAGGGAGGAAGGCCGCCTTTTCACGGCGAGTCCGGCTTTGGAGGCTTCGCCGGCATCCCAAGGAGCCCGGCCGCCTTTTGGGCGATATGCTCGGCCGTAAGGCCGAAGTGCTTCATCAATTCCCAAGGGGCCCCGGAGGTGCCGAAGCGGTCCTCGATCCCCATCATGGCGAAGCGGAGTCCGTTTCGCTGGTTTCCGGCCATGAGCGCGGCGGCCACGAGGTTTCCGAATCCCCCCTTCTGGTGCTCCTCGACGGTGACCATAGCCTTCACTTCCCCGGCCGTCCTTTCGATCGCCTCGATGTCCAAAGGCTTCAGGGTGGAGAAATTCAAGACCCTCGCCTCGATCCCGAATTCCCGCTTGAGGATCCAGGCGGCGCGCATGGCCTCGGCGACCACGGGTCCTGTGGCCGCCAGGGCCACGTCGTCCCCGGGGCCACGGTAATCAGCCGCGAAGACAGTCGAGAAGGCGTCGATGAACCGGGGTTTTTCCTCCCCCAGGTACTTGATGACCGTAGCCTTGCCGATTTCGAAGGGGCTGTCAGGGAGGCTCACCGCCGGGGTCGCTTCCCGGGCGAAGCGGATGTAGCAGGGTCCGGGCCTCGCTATGGCCCCGTGGGTGGCCTTCCTAGTCTCCTCGGCGTCGGCGCCGGAGAGGAGGCACATGTTGGGAAGCCCGGCGATCTGGTAGATCTCCTCCAGGGCCTGGTGGGTGGCTCCGTCGGGCCCGACGGAGATCCCCGCGTGGGCGCCGGCTATCTTGACGTCGAAATTCCCATAGCAGATCGTGGTGCGCAGCTGGTCCAGGGCGCGCCCGGCGGCGAAGACTCCGTAGGTACCGATGAAGGGGACGAAGCCGTTCTTCGCAAGGCCGGCGGCGGCCGAGGTTGCGGATTGCTCGGCTATGCCCATGCTGATCCACCGCTCCTTCCTGTCCGGCCTGCCCTTGTGGAATTCGTCGATGCAGATCGATGCGGAAATGTCGGAACCCAGGGCGCAGACCCTCTCGTCCTTCGTTTCCCTGAGGGCTTCCCCGAAACCCTTCCGGGTGGGCTTCATGTCCACAGCCATGGCGGGACCTTCGTTCCACCAGTAGGAGCGTGAAAACGCGGGCATGGAGCGGGAGATCTCGGCGTCCATGCTCCGCTGGTGCTCCGCGGCGCGCTGGATCATTTCGCGATAGGGAAGATGCTCGAGTCCCAGCTCCGAGAGGGCCTTCATGAGTTCGGGGAAGTCCGGGGACTTGCCGTGCCAGGACGCCTGGCCCTCCATGAAGCTCACCCCCGCGCCCTTGACCGTCCGGCCTATGATGAGGGTCGGCTTTCCGGATGGGACGCGGGCCTTCTCGAAGGCCTCCAGGACCGAGGGGGCGGAGTTCCCCTCGCACTCAAGCACCCTCCAGCCGAAGGCTTCGTACTTTTCCTTCAACGGGTCGATGCGCATCACTTCGTCCACCAGGCCGTCAATCTGGAGGCTGTTCTTGTCCACCATGCCGACCAGGTTTTCCAGGGCGTAATGGCCGGCCGCCATGGCGGCCTCCCAAATCTGCCCCTCCTGCTGTTCCCCGTCCCCCATGAGGCAGAACACGCGGTAGTCCTTCTTCTGGATCCGGGCCGAGAGGGCGTCCCCCACCGCCACGCTCAAGCCCTGGCCCAGGGAGCCGCAGGAGAGCTCCAGCCCCGGAAGCTTGCTCATGTCGGGATGGCCCTGGAAGGGCGAGCCGAATTTCCTCAGGAGGGCTGTTTCCTGGATTGGGAAATAGCCGCAGTAGCCCAGGAGGGCGTACCAGAGGGGAGCCTTGTGGCCGGCGGAAAAGTACAGGCGGTCCCTGTCGGGCCAGGAGGGCTCATGGGGCCGGTGCCGCATCTCTCTCAGGAAGGCGGTTCCCGCCAGTTCCACCGCGGAGAGGGAGCCGCCTGAGTGGCCCGAGCCTGCGCAGTGGAGGGCTATGAGGATGTAGCCCCTGATTTCCCGGAAGGCTTTCTCGAGGGATTCGGGGGATTCGAAGGATTCTGTCATCGCTTGGCGCTCCTTGTGCCGCCCCCCGCTTCCTTGAGGGCCGCGAGGATCTTCTCGGGCCTTAGGGGGAGGGAATGGATCCATACGCCCGCGGCCCTGCGGACCGCGTGGGCAGCCGAAGGTGCTCCCATGGATAGGGGGAGCTCGCCCATGCCCTTGGCTCCGAAGGGCCCCTGGGCGTGGGGGTTCTCTATGATGAAGCAATGGATTCTCGGAGTCTGCCCTATCCTGGGTATTCCCAGCTTTCCGAAGCTGTCGGTCTCGGGCACGCCCAGCCGCTCCCTGTATTCCTCCGAGAGCGCGTAGCCCAGGCCCATCATCACCCCGCCCTGCATCTGCCCCTCGACCGCGGCGCGGTTGATCACCCTTCCCGCGTCGCAGGCGATGAAGACGTCGTGGACTTTGATGGTTCCCGTGGGAAGGTGGACGGATAGGGAAGTGGCCTGGGCGGCGAAGCAATAGGCGGCGTGCAGGGCGCCTTCCGCCGCCGTCCCGTATCCCTGGGGAGGCTCCTTGAGGCTGAATCGGGTGGCGGGCGCGACGTACCTGGCCTGGGCGGACAGGTTCCGCCCCCTGGACCCGGCTGTCGCCGCAAGCTCCGCCAGGGTCGCGACCGTCCGGCCCGAGCCGCGGCGGCGGAAGGCGGAACCGGAGAGGGATAGCTCCTCCCTGGGGATCCCGGAGATCTCCGAGGCGAATGCGGCGAGTTCCTCCTCCAGCCTGTCCGCCATGGCCAGGACGGCGTTGCCGGTGATGAAGGTCTGCCGGGAGGCTGTGGTCATCCCCGCCAGGGGATCGAGCATCGTGTCGGCGGAGTGGACCTGGATGCGCGAGATGGGCCAGCCAAGCCGGGCGGAAAGGATCTGGGCCATGGCTGAGTTGGATCCCTGGCCCATGTCCACCGCCCCGATCCGCAGGAGGAGGGTCCCGTCCGCCAAGACTTCTCCCGACGCGCCTGCCGAATCCTCCATGCCAATGCCGAGCCCCACGTTCTTGTAGGAGCAGGCCACGCCGATGCCGGAGCTCCAGCCCTCCCCGAGGTCGGGGGGTTCGTAGCCCGCCAGGGCGCCGCGCACAGCCTCGAGGCATTCCTTGATGCCGACGCTGGTGGAGGGCCTGTCCCCCGTGAGGGTGGGCTTCCCCGCCTCCAGGGCGTTCCTGAGCCTCAGCTCCAGGGGGTCCATCCCCAGGGCTTCGGCGATCCTGTTCATAGTCATCTCGGCGCCGAAGGTCGCCACGGGATTCCCGAATCCCCTCATGGCGCAGGCCGGGGCGTGGGTTTGGTAGACCGCCCTGGCGACCACGTCCGCCGCGGGGATCGTGTAGGGCCCTCCCGCGAAGCTTGCGCTCCTCAGGATGACCGCCTCCTCCACGGAGGCGTATGCGCCGGCCAGGGCGTCGATCCTCGCCTTCAAGGCCGTTATCCTGCCCTCGGCGTCGACGCCGAGGGAGTACCGCAGCCGCGTGGCGTGGCGTTTTCCGCTCACCGCTATCGACTCCCGGCGGCTGAAGCTGTACTTCACCGGCCTCCCCGTCGCCAGGGCGCCGAGGGCGGCCAGGATCTGCACCGAAATGTCCTCCTTGCCTCCG
>JBFLXC010000188.1:0-4487 GCA_040757435.1 Spirochaetota bacterium
CGTACGCATGGCGCTCCGCGGAATGTAGATTTTCCGCGACAGCCGCCGGGTATTAGCCCGGACGTCCAAGACCAAGTATCGGGTTTCCTTGATCCTTCGGCGATCCTCCCCTTTCCGGCGCTTTCCGCGGGTCCCTGACCCTCCTGCGCCGTACTGATGGGAATCGCTCCTCCATCGGTTCCGGGGAAAATACCACAGGCTGTCCGGCGACGCAAGGGGTCGACGCAAAAGAATATTTATTGACATTTTTGTAGGAATATGGCCTTATCTAAAAATGGAGGCTCCATGACAGCCCAATCCGCCCTGAGGAAGGACCCATCCGCAGCCGCACTGCCCACGCTTTTCTCTCTCCAAAGGAGCCTTAATGTCCACAGCTCCCTTCTGGAGGGCCTTCCGTCCTTGGCGAAGATCCTCGGAGAAGCCCTTCCCCGCTGCGAGGTCCACTTCGCCTTCGCCGCAGGCCGGGAGGGGAGCCGGGAGGGAGGCCGTGCACTCCCCCTGCGCTACGCCGCGGGATATCCGGAGGAGGCGTCGAAGAGATACATAGGCAAGGAACCAAGGATGGGGCAATTCCCCTTCGGCTTCGCCATGGAAAAGGATGAGCTCGCCTCTGGCCCCCTTTCTGAAGGCGGCGCGTACCTGGAGGCGCCGATAAAGCACGAAGGCCTTCTATTGGGCATCCTCTGCCTGCGCCTGCCGCCCTCGGCTGGAAAGGATGCCTTGGAAAGGGCGACGGAGCTCTGCCTTTGGACGCGGTACCTGATCGAGGAGGAGGCCGTCCTTCGGAAATCCCTGGAATCGCGCATGCCCAGGGAGGAGGAAAGTCTCCAGCGCCCCCAGGAAAGGCAGGGCCGGGATCTAGGCTCCTCGGCCCTCTCCTTCCACGGCATGATCGGCAGCTCGGCGGCGATGCGGGAAGTATACGCCATGATCGGCCAGGTGGCCGGCACCTCCGCCACCGTTCTCCTGACCGGCGAGTCCGGCACGGGGAAGGAATTGGCCGCCCGGGCTATCCATGAATGCAGCCAGAGGGCCCAAGGTCCTTTTATAGCCGTCAATTGCGCCGCCCTTCCGGAAAGCATCGTGGAGAGCGAGCTCTTCGGCCATGAGAAGGGCTCCTTCACGGGAGCCGTGGCATCCCGGGTGGGAAGGTTCGAGGCGGCCAAGGACGGCACCCTCTTCCTGGACGAAATAGGCGATCTCTCCCTCACGGTGCAGACAAAGCTGCTGAGGATCCTCCAGGAAAAGACCTTCGAGCGGGTCGGGGGCCAAAAGACCCTTAGGACCAATGCCCGGATCGTGGCGGCCACCAACAAGGACCTCCAATCCGCGGTGCGGGGGGGCAGTTTCCGCGAAGACCTTTTCTTCAGGCTCAATGTGTTTCCCCTCCATATCCCCCCCTTGCGAGAACGGGGGGCGGACATTCTCCTCCTGGCGGACCACTTCGCTGAAAAATTCTCCCGCGATTCGGATACCCGCATAAAGCGGATCTCCAGCCCGGCCCTTGACCTTCTCATGATCTACCATTGGCCCGGAAATGTTCGGGAGCTGGAGAACTGCATTTCCCGGGCGGCTATCCTCTCCTCCGACGGCGTCATCCACTCCTACAATCTCCCTCCCAGCCTCCAATCCGCCAGCTCCACGGGGACCGAGCCAACCTCAACCTTCGACGGCGCCGTGGCCCGTCTGGAAAAGGAACTCCTCGTGGAGGCCTTGAAGATAGAGAGGGGCAATTCCTCCTCCGCAGCCCGGCGCCTGGGCATGACGGAGCGCCGGTTCCGCTTCGCCCTGCAGAAATACAAGATAGACTACCGAGGATTTCGGACAAAATTGTAAGAAACTTTTTAATTATTACATTATTGTCGTTTTATTTTCGATTCCAACCTCGTCCGGTGATGCAGGCAGTCTCGGACCGGCTCCCGGCCGGAAGCGGATTTTCTTTCCCTTGCGGGATTAAGGCCTCGAAATACTTCGGTACGAAATCCTTAAAACAAAACCCTCGTCTGGCACGGTAATTGCTACAAAAGGATATCCAATCGAAGACATCGGATTGAAGGAGAGACTATGCTTAGACATGGGGCGGGAGCCAACGGATTCGGCGAAGGAATCACGGAAATCTACGGAAGCCATTGCTTTTCAAACGACGTGATGAGGGAAAGGCTTCCCCATTCCATATACAACGAGATCCTCCTGGTTCAGGCGGGGAAGAAAGAACTCACCTTGGAAGTGGCTGAGGTTGTGGCGGCGGCGATGAAGGAATGGGCCTCCGAGCACGGGGCGACCCACTACACCCACTGGTTCCATCCCCTCTCGGGCCTCACGGCGGAAAAGCACGAATCCTTCGTCTCGCCCCTGCCCAACGGCGGCGTGGTGGTGGAGTTCTCGGGCAAGGAGCTGGTGAAGGGCGAACCCGACGCCTCAAGCTTCCCCTCCGGAGGCCTAAGGGCCACCTTCGAAGCCCGGGGCTACACCGCCTGGGATGTCACGAGCCCAGCCTTCCTCAAGTCCAATCCCAAGGGAATCACCCTCTGCATTCCCACGGCCTTCGTCTCCTACTACGGCCATGCCCTGGACAAGAAAGTGCCCCTTTTGCGCTCCATGGACGCCATCTCCAAGGAGGCGGTGAAGGTGCTCCAACTGCTTGGCGACAAGGATGTTGACCGGGTCATTCCCACCGCGGGGCCTGAGCAGGAATACTTCCTCGTGAACGCCGGGCTCTACCGCCGCCGGCCCGACCTTCTCCTCACGGGAAGGACGGTGTTCGGCTCCATGCCCGCCAAGGGCCAGGAGATGGAAGACCACTATTTCGGCGCCCTTGAGGAGAAGGTGGCCGCATTCATGAGCGAGCTCAACACCGAACTCTGGTCCATGGGGGTCGCGGCCAAGACCCAGCACAACGAAGTCGCCCCCAACCAATTCGAGATCGCCTGCATATTCTCCCAGGCCAACATCGCCGCCGACGCCAACCAGCTGGTGATGGAAACCCTGCGCAAGGTGGCGGAGCGCCACGGCATGGCCGCCCTCCTGCACGAGAAGCCCTTCGCAGGGGTGAACGGCTCCGGAAAGCATGTGAACTGGTCCATAAGCACAAACACAGGCCTGAACCTCCTGGACCCGCCCAGGTCCTTCGACTCCGAAGCGGGCGGGGAAGGAGCCCGGGCGGTGGCCAGGTACATCCTCTTCGTCATGGCGGTCATCCAGGCGGTGGACAGCCGGGCGGCCCTCCTCAGGGCCTCGGCCTCCACGGCGGGGAACGACCGGCGGCTCGGCGGCAACGAGGCTCCCCCCTCCATCATCTCCATCTTCCTGGGCGAGCCCCTTACCCAGCTTTTCGACGCCCTGGGCAATGGGCGAAAGAAGGTGAACCTCGCGGCTTCGAAGATCGAGCTGGGAGTCAAGAGCCTTCCCAAGCTCCCCATCGACTTCACGGACCGTAACAGGACCAGCCCCTTCGCCTATACCGGAAACAAGTTCGAATTCCGGATGGTCGCCTCCTCCCAGTCCGCGGCGACGCCCACCATGGTGATCAACGCGGCGGTGGCGGAGAGCCTCTCGGATATCGCCGCCCAGCTCGAGGTTTCCATAGCCTCGGGGAAGAACCCCGTCGACGCGGCGATGGAGGTTGCCGGCTCGATCTGGAAGAAGCACAAGAGGATCGTATTCAACGGAAACGGATATTCCGCGGAATGGATAAAGGAAGCCGCCACCAGGGGCCTGCCCATCTTCCGCTCCGCCGTGGACGCCATACCGGAATTCATGAAGGAATCCAACGTCCAGGTCTTCACCAAGTTCGGCATCCTCACCGTGGAGGAGGCGGAATCGCGGTGCTCCATCTACCTGGAGCGCTACTCGAAGCAGGTCAACATCGAAGCGGGAGTGGCCCTGGACCTGGCGCGGCGCTACATCCTGCCCTCCGCTTCGAAAAGCGCCGAATCCTACGCCCGTGCGGCCTCGGCCCTAGCCGCTGTCGCGGCTCCGAGCGTTGTCCAGGAGCAGCGGTCCCGCCGCATAGCAGCCCTCACCGGCCGGGTGGTCGAGGAGGCGGACAGGCTGGAGATCGCCCTCTCCGACGCCCAGAGGATCGAAGACCCTCTATCCCACGCCAAGGCCTACCGTGAGACCGTTATCCCCAGGATGGATTCGCTCCGGGAAGTCTGCGACGAGCTTGAGAAGCTGATGCCCAAGACCGACTGGCCCCTGCCGAGCTACGAGGACCTCCTGTATTCCCTCTGAGGCGAAAGCCCTGGGATCCCAGCCTAAGCCACCGCCCCGCCCCGAGCTTCTCCCTCGGGGCGGGGCGGTGGTATACTCGGACCGATGCGCGCGCTTCGAAGGCTCCTCCCCTACCTCATCATCGTCGCGGCCGCGGCCGTGGCGGTCTACCTGCCCGACCGGGGCCCGGAAAAATACACAAGCTTCGCCGAACTCTTCAAATATGAAGCCAAGCGGCAGATGAACTCGGGGCTCGCCGTGGTCGTAACCCGCAA
>JBFLXC010000189.1:0-4320 GCA_040757435.1 Spirochaetota bacterium
TGAAGGAAAAAGGAATAGGAACCACATGCGCTTCGCACTGACCGTGGCTACGCCGGGAGCCCTGCCTTCGGCCTTCGTGGTGTATAGGTTGCCCTTGGAAGAAGCCCTGCCGAAGATCGCGGCAATGGGCTACGACGGGGTGGAGCTAGCCCTGCTCGACCGGTCCCAGGTTGATATCGGGGAATTGAGGCGGCTGCTCGCCCAGACGGGGCTCTCCGTCCCCGCGGTGTCCACAGGACAGGTATTCGCGGCGGGGAACTGCTCCTTCGCCTCGTCGGACAAGGAAGTCAGAGCCAAGGCGGAGCGCCTGTTTTCCGGCCTTGCGGAGATAGCCGGGGAGCTGGGGGCGAAGATCAACGTTGGAAGGGTAAGAGGTTCCGTCGGTCCTGGAGGAAATCGTCGGGAGACGGAAGCCCGGGTGGCGGATTCCCTTTTCCGCCTGGGGGAAACGGCTCGGAAGGCGGGAACATCAATCATCCTCGAACCTGTAAACCGCTACGAGATAGATTTTCTGAATTCCTGCGAAGAAGCGGTCGGTTTCCTGGACGCCTACAGTCTATCTGACATAAAGATCATGCCCGACGTCTTCCATATGAACATCGAGGATCCTTCCATCGAAGGGAGCCTGATGCGGTGGATAGACAGGATCGGCTACGTCCATTTCGCCGATTCCAACCGCCACTTCCCGGGGGATGGACACCTTGATTTTTCGAGCATCATCGCCGCGCTCAACGCCGTGGCGTACAAGGAATGGATAGGGGTGGAGATTCTTCCTCTCCCCGATCCCGACACAGCCGCCAGGGAGGCCATACGCTTTCTTCGGCGATTTGCATGAGGCAGGAATGAAGTCGTACAAAATAGAGCATGTCGGAATAGCCGCGGACGACACGGAAGCCCTGGCGTCATGGTACATCCGGACCCTGGGCTTTAGGGAATTCTTCAGGACCCAGGGGGATCGGCCCACCATTTTTCTGGAGGACCCCTCCGGCGCCGCGGTGGAAGTGTTCGCCCGGAATCCCGCGGAGGGAAAACCGGGTTTCGAGGATAGGACAGGGGTGCATCTTGCCATCGCCGTGGAGGATTTCGACGAAGCCTGCGCGGACTTGGAAGCCCGGGGCCTTCGGTTCCTCGGAGAGCCTAGGCAGGTATTTTCCGGCGGTAAAGCCCGGTTCTTCTCCGATCCGGAGGGTAACCGCCTCCATATCGTGCATCGCCCCGTCTCTCCCTGGGAAAGGAACAAAGCATGAGCCTGGAACTGGAAACGGAAGCATTGGCGCGGCAGGCATTAGGTGAAGCTGAGGAGAGGAGAAAAGCCAAGTTGCTTTCCGCCCTTTCCCGGGCCATCAGGCTTCAGGTCTTCGATATACTCCATGAAAAACAGACTGGCCACTGGGGCGGATCGGCCTCAGCCTGCGACGTGGCCACGGCCTTGTATTTCCATAGGATGCGCCTGGATCCCGGAATGCCGGATTGGGGGGAAAGAGACAGGTTCGTCCTCTCCAAGGGTCATGCCTCCATCATGCTCTACGCCGTCCTCGCCCATAGGGGTTTCTTCCCGGTCTCCTTGCTGCGCAGCTTCAGGGACTTGGACTCCTCTCTCCAAGGCCATCCTTGCATGAACAAGACGCCGGGAGTGGATATGTCCACCGGCGCCTTGGGCCACGGCCTATCCGTGGGGTTGGGAATGGCGATGGCGGCGGCGCTCAATAAAAAAGACTACCAAACCTACGTGATGGTGGGGGAGGGCTGCCTCGACGAGGGCCAAAGCTGGGAAGCCCTCATGGGCGCGGGGAAGTTCAAGCCCCGAGGCCTTACGCTCCTCGTCGACAACAACGACGTCCAGCTGGACGGAACAAGCGGAGAGATAATGCCCTTGGAACCCTTGGGCGACAAGCTGCGCGCCTTTGGGTGGAAGCTGTTGCCCAAGGCCTACGACGGCCACGACATGGGCGACATCCTTCGATCCTTCGAAGACTTGGACAAGACGGAAGGGTGGCCAAAGGCGGTTGTATACAAGACGGTGAAGGGGAAGGGGGTCTCCTTCATGGAGGGGAAGAACGCCTGGCACGGAGCGCCCATCGACAAGGGCTCCTACGGTTCAGGGAGACCGGAGCTCAAGGCAGCCTTGCAGCAAGCTTTGGCGGAGGTGAGGTGATGGGCGAGACGATGAGGGATTCATTCGGGAAATACCTGGTCGAACTCGGAGCCGCCAAGAGGGACCTTGTGGTGTTGGACGCGGATGTCTCGTCCAGCACCAAGTCAAGCTATTTCGCCAAGGCGTACCCGGAGCGGTTTTTCAATGTTGGGGTGGCGGAAGCCAACCTCGTGGATCTTGCGGCGGGGCTCGCCACGGCGGGATTGAGGCCTGTGGTAAACGCCTTCGCAATCTTCCTAGCCTTGAAGTCCACGGACCAGATACGAAACGTCCTGGCGTACAACAAGCTGCCTGTGGTAGTCGCGGGAGCCTACGGCGGCCTCTCCGATTCATTCGACGGGGCGAGCCACCAGTCAATTGAGGATGTGGCCATAATGAGGGCCCTGCCCAACCTGCAGGTCCTGGTTCCCGGCGACGCCCAGGAGATGAGGATGTCCCTGGACTACGCCCTTTCCCAGGATGGACCTGTGTATTTAAGGCTCACAAGAAACGAGGCTCCGACCCTGGAGGAAAGGCCGGGCGCTCTTCCGATCACGAAAATCCGCCGTCTCGCCGCGGGGGAGGATGTTACTATCGCCGCCACAGGATTGTGCGTCGCCATGGCTCTAAAGGCGGCGGAGCTTCTGAAGGTCCAAGGCAAGACGGCGGAGGTCCTGGACGTGACCTGCTTGAAGCCTTTGGATGCCGAAACCTTGGCCGCCTCGGTGGCAAAGACAGGACATCTTGTGACCGCGGAGGAGCACAGCGTCATAGGCGGGTTGGGATCGGCCTGCGCAGAGGCCCTGGCGGAAAGGGGAATTCCCTTCTGTCTCAGGCGAGTGGGAGTGGCGGACTGCTTCACCGAATCGGGTCCCTACGACAGACTCCTGGCAAAATACGGAATCTCCGCCGAGGCCATTGCCCGGCAGGCTGCTTCCATCTGCTGAAATCATATTTTTTTTTGGAGGAACCATGGACACCTTGCTGGAAAAATCTAAGGCCCTGCTGAAGGCGTGGAAAGGGGATAGCTATGTGTTTGGCCGGGGAGTCCTGCCACAAATCGGCGCAATCGCGAAGGAATACGGCAATAGGGCCCTCCTGGTCTGCAACACCACCTACATGAAGCCCCTGGCCGACCAGGTCGCCGTTTCCTTGAAGGCGGCGGGGGTCGAGCTGGCGGGGGGAGTCATCGCCCCGGACGCTGGACCGAACGCGCCTCGGGTCGATGTGTACCGCCTGGAGACCTATGTGCTCCACCACAAGCCGGACTGCATCGTGGCGGTGGGGGGAGGCTCCACCATCGACGCCTGCAAGGCGGCGAGCCTCCTCGCGGGGCTCGGGGCCGCCCATTCCCCGGAGATCGACCGATATTTCGGAACCAACATGGTCACCGAGGCGCTGAAAAAAACCGGCGCCAGCCTTGTGCCTGTCATCGCCGTCCAGACTTCGGCCAGCTCGGGCGCCCACCTTACCAAATATTCGAACATCACAGATCCGGTCATAGGCCAGAAGAAGCTGATCGTTGACGAGGCCATAGTCCCGCCGAAATCAATGTTCGATTATGAGACCACCGCCAGCATGCCTTTGAGCGTGACCCTGGACGGAGCCTTGGACGCCATCGCCCACGTCTTCGAGGTGTTCACAGGCATACCTTCGGCTAAATACGAGCTGGCTTCGGAAATTGCGAAGAACGCGATCGAGCTTGTGGTACGCTACGCTCCCCGGGTGATCGCGGACCCGAAGGATATGGAAGCCAGGGAAGCCATAGGAATGGCCACCGACCTAGGCGGATATGCCATCATGGTGGGCGGCACCAACGGAGCCCACCTTACCAGCTTCTCCCTGGTGGACATAGCGGCCCACGGCACGGCTTGCGGGATAATGAATCCCTACTATGCCGTCTTCTTCGCCTCCGCGATCGAGGATAAACTGAGGATCGTGGGTGAGATATTCAAAAAGCACGGCTTCATCCCCGAGAACCTGGGCTCCCTTTCCGGACGCGAGCTGGGGCTGGCCGTAGCCAAGGGCATGGTGGCCTTCGCAAAATCCATCGGCGCGCCGACCACGCTCGGGGAACTGAAGGGATTCGGGGAGCAGCATATCCAGAGGGCGCTCGCCGCCGCGAAGGATCCCCAGCTGGAAATGAAGCTCAAGAACATGCCTGTGCCGCTCACCGCCGACCTGGT
>JBFLXC010000190.1:0-4228 GCA_040757435.1 Spirochaetota bacterium
TGTCGGTGGGAGTGACTTTCAAGCCCTTCGCGGCCATCGATGCCGGATTCAGGATAGCCGTGGAGGGCGGCACAGCCCATTACGATTTTTCCGCCGAGGCGATAAGCGCGATTCTCGCCGCCAGGGTAAACGCAACTCTCGCCGAGTGCGTCGCGGCCGCGATGGCCAAGGAATAATCCCCGTGCCTCGGTATTGGTATTTTTTCTCAACTTTGCCGGGCTTTGCGTTTTCCTCCCCTCCGCCCCTTTCCAGCCAGGAGTTCCTGGACCAGTGCGAATGCCACCTCGATGCGGCGTCTTATTCGACCGTGAGCCTGTCATCCGGCGCGGCCTTCGGCCAAGGAAAAGTGACAAACGAAGAATCTCCCTTCCTCGCCGCATACATCGCCTGGGAGCGAAGCCTGAGGAACGAATTGTCAAGGCTCAGGGCGCGGAGAGTCCAGGGAAACGAAGACCAGTATCTGAGGGAGTCGGAAATTTCCTCCGAAGGAATACGAATAGCCCAAGCTGCCTTTGCGATGGAGGACCCACTCCAAGCTGAGTTTTTCCTGGAAAAGGAACGCTGGTCCGCCATAGAAAGCCTTGCGGCCCTTTCGGATTTCCAGCTGGATGGAATCATCGCCTATGGCCTGAGGATTAGGATCGCGGAGAGGGTACAGGCCATCCAGGCGGAAGCCGGAAAGGAACAATACGCCTTGATATACGAAGAAATTCTCGGCGGGAAGTCCAATACCACCGAAACCGCAGAACGGAGAGAACAATGATGAGTCACACTCGTGGCGAAGTGACCGCAGTCAACGGCAACATGGTTTCCGTCCGCTTCGAAGGCGACGTATCCATGAATGAAGTAGCCTATATCCTTTCCCAAGGCAAGAAGCTGAAATGCGAAACCATTCGCGTGCGGGGCAGCGAAGCCCAAACCCAGGTGTTCGAAGCCACCAAGGGGGTCAGGGTAGGAGATTCGGTGGAGTTTTCGGGTGAGATGCTCTCCGTGGAGCTCGGCCCGGGGCTCCTGGGCCAAATCTACGATGGCCTTCAAAACCCCCTACCCGAAATAGCTGAACAGACCGGGTATTTCCTTGAGCCTGGGGTATATTTGAAAGCCCTTTCACGCTCCACGCCGTGGAAATTTTCTCCCTCGGTCAAGCCGGGAGACATCGTTCGACGGGGAGACAGCCTCGGCACGGTGCCGGAGCGGACCTTCGTCCATAGGATCATGGTGCCTTTCGGCCTCCTGGGAGAGTGGAAGGTGGCTGAGATCAAGCCCGAAGGCGAATATCGGATCGACGACACGATCGCTGTGGTGGAAGATTCTCGGGGCTCCAGGAAAGATCTCTCCATGACCTTCTTCTGGCCCGTGAAGCGCGCAGTGGATTGCTATGTGGAGCGATTGAAGCCCCAGCAGCCCATGGTGACCAAGACCAGGATTATCGACACCTTCTTCCCCGTGGCCAAGGGTGGCACCTATTGCATCCCCGGGCCATTCGGAGCAGGGAAAACGGTGCTGCAGCAGGTTACGAGCCGCAACGCCGATGTCGACATAGTCATAATCGCCGCCTGCGGGGAGCGGGCAGGGGAGGTTGTGGAAACCCTCAAGGAATTCCCTGAAATAACCGATCCCCGGACAGGTCGTTCCCTCATGGAGCGGACGATCATCATCTGCAACACTTCAAGCATGCCGGTCGCCGCCCGGGAGGCCTCGGTGTACACCGCCGTATCCTTGGCGGAATACTATAGGCAGATGGGGCTCAACATATTGCTCCTCGCCGATTCTACGAGCCGCTGGGCCCAAGCGATGAGGGAGATGTCGGGAAGGCTAGAGGAGATCCCTGGCGAAGAGGCTTTCCCAGCGTATCTTGAGTCCGTGATAGCGGCGTTTTATGAAAGAGCCGGCATTGTGAGGCTTGCGGACGGGAGCACCGGTTCGGTGACCATCGGAGGAACGGTGTCGCCGGCGGGCGGAAACTTTGAGGAGCCGGTGACCCAGGCGACCCTCAAGGTGGTGGGAGCCTTCCATGGTCTTTCCAGGGAGAGATCGGACGCGAGGAAGTACCCGGCCATCCATCCTTTGGATTCCTGGTCGAAGTACCCGGGGATAATGCCCCGGAAGGCGGTGGAATACGCCCACGGCTACCTTGAGCGAAGCGCCGAGGTTGGGGCGATGATGAAGGTAGTGGGCGAAGAGGGTACGAGCCTGGATGATTATGTATACTATCTAAAGGGAGAGTTCCTCGACGCTGTGTACCTGCAGCAGAACTCCTTCGATCCTGTGGACGCATCGGTGTCTCCGGAACGGCAGAAGGCGATGTTCAGGCTCGCCCTGAGGATACTTGGCGCCGATTTGGAACTGAAGGACAAGGAGGCGGCCAGGTCATGGTTCTATGAAGTCCGGCAGGCCTTCCTCGATTTGAACGGGGCGGCAGAAAAATCGGATTTGTACGGAGCATCCCTTTCGAAAGTCGAATCATTGTTGCTGTCAAAAAACCCAAGGTATGCCGCCAAGGCGCAGC
This sequence comes from Spirochaetota bacterium, assembly GCA_040757435.1. GTDB lineage: Bacteria > Spirochaetota > Spirochaetia > Treponematales > Rectinemataceae > VKGY01. Next base: position 2,510 of record JBFLXC010000190.1, read on the forward strand.
AGATCCTCGCGAGCCTGGAGTGAGCGATGAACAAAGTATACTCCCATATCGAATCCATCGTAGGCAACGTCATCTCGGTCAGGGCAACGTCGGTAGCCTATGGTGAACTGGCTGAAGTCACGACGCGCTATGGAGTTTCATTGGCGGAGACGATCCGCCTGGACAAGGACAAGGCGTACCTGCAGGTTTTCGCCGGCGGAAGAGGAATTTCCACAGGCGACGAGGTTCGGTTCCTGGGAAATCCCATGCGTGTCAGTTTCTCCGACTCCCTGATGGGCAGGATCTTCGACGGCGCCGGAAGCCCAAGGGACGGAGGGCCTGAGTTATCGGAAAACCTCATCACCATAGCCGGCCCCTCGGTCAATCCATTCAAGCGGATCATACCCAATACCTTGGTAAAGAGCCAGAAGCTTCCAATTTTTTCCGTGTCCGGAGAACCGTACAACCAACTCCTGGCCAGGATCGCCATGCAGGCCGAGGTAGACTTGATCATCCTGGGCGGCATGGGATTGAAGTTCGACGACTATCTCTTCTTCAAGGATTCCTTGGAAGAAGGAGGGGCTCTGGCGAAGACGATCATGTTCGTCCACACCGCCGCGGATCCCGTGGTGGAGTGTCTCATGGTTCCGGACATCGCCTTGGCCGTGGCGGAGAAGTTCGCCTTAAAAGGGAAAAACGTTCTCGTGCTCCTGACGGACATGACCAATTTCGCCGATTCCCTCAAGGAGATTTCCATCACCCAGGAACAGGTTCCTTCGAACAGAGGATACCCCGGCGATCTTTATTCCCAACTTGCCGCCCGCTATGAAAAGGCGGTCGATTTCGACGACGCCGGCTCGATCACCACCCTTGCGGTGACCACCATGCCCGGCGACGACGTGACCCATCCGATACCCGACAACACAGGCTACATAACGGAGGGCCAGTTCTACCTCAAAGGCGGAAAGATAGAACCCTTCGGGTCATTGTCGCGCCTCAAGCAACAGGTGAACGGGAAGACAAGGGAAGACCATCGGGCAATCATGGACGGCATGATCAAATTGTTCGCCTCCTACCGGGACACCTTGGAGAAGAAATCCATGGGATTCCAGATGACTGCATGGGACAAGAAGCTACTCAAGTATGGGGAACTCTTCGAGGCAAATATGATGGACCTTTCGGTGAACACGCCTTTGGAGAAAGCCTTGGATTCGGGGTGGGAAATCCTCGCGGACTGCTTCGAGCCCCGGGAAACCGGCCTCAGGACGGAACTGATCCAAAAGTTCTGGAAAAAGCGGGGAGACGATAGTTCCCCAGGTTCCCAAGGCTAAGGCGCGAGGTTCACCATGGCGAAGATCAAGCTCACTAAAAATGAGCTGAAAAAGAAAAAGGACGCCTTGAAGATGTACCGCCGATACCTTCCAACCTTGCAGTTGAAAAAACAGCAGCTGCAGATGGAAATACGCGGCGTGGAGGCAAGGCTCACCCAATTGTCCCTGCTCAAGGATGAACTTGAAACTAAGCTTTCAGCCTGGGTTGCCCTGTTTTCCGAAAAGGACGCCCTCAGGGATGGCGAAGGCAACATGTTGCTGGAAATCTCTTCCATTTCCACCTCAGAAGGGAATATCGCCGGCGTGAACATACCCATCTTCGATCATGCGGAATTCACGCTCAAGTCCTATGATTTCTTCACAACCCCGCTATGGGTGGACAAAGGCTTGGAAATCCTCAAGAAAATCC
>JBFLXC010000191.1:0-4205 GCA_040757435.1 Spirochaetota bacterium
CCTCGCCGTGAAGGGCTTGCCCGACCGGGCCCTGTATTCCGCCTCCAAGGGTGCCGTCCTCTCCCTCACCAAGGCCATGGCCGCCGACTACATCAAGGAGAACATCCGGGTGAACGCCGTCTGCCCTGGCACGACGGAGACCCCCTCCCTTGAGGCGCGTCTGGCCGCCTTCCCCGATCCCGAAGCCGCCAAGGCGGCCTTCACGGCCCGCCAGCCCATGGGAAGGCTCGGGAAGGCCGAAGAGATCGCCCAAGCCATCCTGTTCGCCGCCTGGGAAGGAGCGGGATTCATGACCGGCGCGGTGATCAACATCGACGGGGGGATGGGAATCTGAGGATAGCGGAGGACGCGGTTCTTTAGTCCTTGCCTCCGCCGGGATGATGGGGGTTGGGAGCCCCGCAGGCCGGGCAGGAGGGGCGGTGGACGCAGAGCAGGGAGCCGCATGCAGGGCAGCTCCAATGCGCCGACGCATCCTTGAGGAAAGCATTGAGCCCTGATTTGGCGATGGCTTCGAAATTGGCGGCGAGGCTTTCTCCGTACCTCGTCCTGTATCGCCTATCGAGGTCCTTCAGCCTTCGGCAAGGGTACTTCCTGCATGTGTCGCACAACTTTAAGGGATCGCCCATCTTCTCAGGACAGTTCCGGATGGAGCATCGCCCGCAGTATGCGGGCTTTTCGCCGTCGCCCTTGCAGCCCCCGCAGCGGTTCTTTTCCCTCTGGAACCCGAGGCAGAGTTCGCAGTGCAGGCCGCAGGGCGCCAGGCCTGAGGCCGACAATGCCGCCTTGCCGGTCTTAGGTCCCATTATCGCCCCCCGGGGAGGAGTAAATCTCCCGCCGTCCCCCGCGCCTTGCTTCGGCCTTGCTCAACGCCTTCAACAGCCCAGCGCCTATGAGGCTCGCAAGGACGAACACTGCGGCGATCCAGTAGGCGGCGCCGAGACTCCCCTTCCCCACCCTGAACCAGCCGAGCTTTTCATAATCCAGGAAGAAGTAAGGGACCGGCTTCCCTGAGAACCGAGGAGGGCCCGATGCCGAAAGGATGAGGATGAACGCCAGATAAAGCCCCGGCATGGCCGAGGCGAGGAGCCAGCTTGCCTTGCCGGGCCTGAAGTCGACGTCGCAAGCCAGGAAATCCCCCGCCGCAAGAAGGGCGGTGAGATTGTGCAGAAGGATATTGGAGGGGGATAGAAGGTACGACCTTGGCATGAGGGGTGCGAGCAGGAGGGAAAACACCGCGAATGTAAGGCAAATCGAGGATGTGAACATGAATTTGAGCGCGTAGGCGGCCTGGGGCAGCCTTGGTCTTCCCTTCGAGGCCAGGTCGATCGCGCCGAAGGCGAGGGCGGCGGCGCCTATCCACATGTTGCTCTGGATCGTGAAATAGTAGAACAGGCTGCCCGAGGCGCCATGGGGACCGGCCTCCGAGCCAGCCTGAAGGACTATGCCCGCCGCCGCGGAAGCGGCCACGGCGGTTTTCAGGACGAGGCCGATTGTACATCTCTTGGTCACAGGGCAGGCTCCGCGCGCACAACGTCTTGCGCACAGCATAGCCCAGCTGTGATGGGAAATATAGCCCGGACCGCGCAGGCGGGGCCTAACCTCGGCCTACCGGGCCGCGTACCTGGTCAGCCCCCTTCCCCAAGTCTTTTTCCCCTCCTCCTCCGCGCCGGAGCGATCCTCCCGGCCAGCAAGGGCCAAGGCCCGGCCCGGACAATGCTGGACGCAGGCGGGGAGCCTTGCGGTCTCCTGCCGGGACACGCAAAGATCGCAGAGCCCGGGCGTTCCGCCGGGCAGGATCATGAGGGCTCCGTAGGGGCAGGCCTCTTCGCAGAGGCCGCAGCCAAGGCAGGCCTCGGGATTCGCCCTCACTACGCCATCCTCTCCCTTGGCCAGCGCGCCCGCCGCGCAGGCGGCCACACACGCCGGGCTGGAGCAGTGCTGGCAGAGCACGGGGACGAAGCTCCTGCCCTGGGCCGATCCGGGGATCCTGCCCTGTCCCCTATGTTCCGCCACCAGCACGAAGGAGCTTCCCGGCTCCAGCCCATGCTCCAAGGAGCAGGCCACTTCGCAGGTCCTGCAGCCCCAGCAGCGGTCCAGGTCGACCTCAAGGGCCAGGATTCGATTATCGCCCATATTCCGCCTTCCTTACCCCGCATTTGAGGCCCCGCATGGGAACCGTCCCGATGCCCTGGGCGAAATTTTCCCAGCCCAGGGCCCGGTTGATGTTGCCCTCCCCTTCCCAACCCGGGACGGCTTGGACGAAATCCTCGGCGACCCAGGGATCCAGCCTCGCCCTAAGGCGGGCTGAGCCCCAGGGTGTGTAGACTTCCGCCATGTCCCCATCGGCGATTCCGAGCCTTAGGGCTGTCGTTTCGTTGAGGTAGACCACGGGATCGGGATCCCGGGCGATGAGCCAGGGGTTCCTTCTGTTCTCCGTATGCCTGAAGAAAATGGACCGGGCTCCGGTGCTGAAGGCGAAGGGATAGGGATCGCCCCCGGCGGCCGCGCCCGGCTTCGGCCCAAGCGCCTTTTCCCGTGGACTGCCGCGGGGGATCGGGTCCGTCCGGTTCGCCTCCAGAAGGCTGGAATAAATCTCCACCTTCCCCGAGGGCGTCTTGAATCCGGACTTCCGGAAACCGCCGAAGACCAGGGGGGCGTAGAGCCTTCGCTTCTCCAAGGCTTGGCTGAAGCGCAGGCCTGTTGGACTGAGGAGGTAGTCGTAGAGATCCCTGGGTTCCTTCCAGAACAGGTCGCCCAGGCCCAGCCTTTCCGCCAAGTCGCCTATGATGGCGACGTCGGACCTCGCCTCGCCCACAGGAGCGGCGCAGGCCCTCTGCAACACCGTATGCTCGTTCGCCGTCTGGAAGGAAGAAATGACATTGTCCCGTTCCAGCCATGAGGTGGCGGGAAGGACGAGGTCGGCCAATTTCGCGGTCTCGGTCATGAACTGGTCGCAGACCACCAGGTACTCGAAATTGCCCATGCCTTCCAAAACCCGTAGGGAATTCGTGTAGGACACCGCGGCGTTGGAGCCGAAGATCAGAGCCGCCTTGATCCTATAGGGCTTTCCCGTGGCGGCTTGCTCCCAGAAGCTCGGCATGTGGTTGGACGGGACGGGACTCAAGGGGCCGCAGAGGAGGGGGTATTCCTCGTACCCCGACCTGTCCTTCAAGGCCTCCTTCGGGACCCGGTCCGCGAGGATGAATTCATGGGTGTTTTGGGATTTTTCACCCCTTACGGAGACCGCCACGTTCCCCCCCGGCACGTCCACATTGCCCGTGACCGCCGAAAGGATGGAAAGGGCCCGGCAGGTTTGCAGGGAATCGGAAGTCTGGTCCACGGAGACGCAGCGGCTTATGCAAGCCGGTCGGGCCGAGGCGAAAAGCCTCGCCGCCGCCGTCACCTGGGAGGCAGGCACGCCGGTGAGGGACTGGGTGGCCTCGGGAGTCCTCCACGCCAGATCCCGGGCGAGCAGTTCGAAGCCCGTGGTCCAGTCCCGTACGAATTCCACATCGTACAGCTTCTCCTGGACGATGACGGCCAGCATTCCCAAGGCCAGGTCCGTATCGCTTCCAGGCTTGAGCCTGAGCCAGAGGTCGGCCTTGGCGGCTGTCTCGGAGAGCCTTGGATCCACGACGATGAGGGCTGCTCCCCGCTCCGCCGCATCCATGATGTCCGCGCCGAGGATAGGCCAGGTGGAGGGTGGATTCGAACCCCAGACAAGGATGCAATTGGTGTTGGGAAGATCGCAGGCTTCGGAGTACTGGGCTCCGAAGGTCACCTTGCAGTCCACGAGCCGGGGCCAGAGGCACTGGGCCCAGCCCGCGGCTCCATGGTTGGGGGTACCGAAGGCGTTCGACAGCCTGGAATACACCCTGCTCCATCCCCGGCGCGTCCCCTCGAGGAAAGCCACGGAACGGGCTCCTTCCTTCTCCCTATACCCGAGCAGCTTACCCGCCACTTCGTCCAGGGCTTCGTCCCAGGAAATCTCCTCCCACTCCACCTTCGCCCCCGGATCCCTTAGGGGAGGGCCGAGGCGGCGCAGAGGCTTCTTGAGCCTGTTGGGATTGTAGAGCAGGTCAGCCGCGGCAAGTCCCTTGGGGCAAAGGACGCCTTTGGTGACCGGCGACGAGGGATCGCCCTCGATCTTTACGATCCTGCCATCCGATTCCCTCCTAAAGGCCAGGAGTTCGCAGGCGGTGTTG
>JBFLXC010000192.1:0-4198 GCA_040757435.1 Spirochaetota bacterium
GGGGGCGCCCCCCCCCCCGGGCGCCCAAAGCTCGGCGACGACGACGCCGCCTTTATTGGGCAGCGTACTTCTCTTGGAAGACATACTGGCCGCCGACGATCTTTATGATCGCCGCGTCCTTGCCTTCCGGATTGTGGGTCTCGGGGCTGATCTTGATCATGCCCGTGATTCCCTGGACTTCGATGCCCGCAAGGGCCTTGGCTATGGCTTCGCCGTTGGCCTTCCCGGCTTTCTGCAGGGCGGCGACAAGGACGAGGACGGCGTCGTGGACGAGGTAGCCGTTGAGTTCGGTTTCCTTGCCGAACTTGGCCTTGTACCTGGCCTTGTAGTCCTGGACTGCGGGGTCGGCGTAGTCGAGGTGGTTGACGAAGTAGCTGCCCTCAACCGCGGCCCCGCCCATGGAGATGAGCTGGTCCGAGGGCCATCCGTCTCCGCCCATCATGACCTGGGTGATCCCCAGCTCCCTGGCCTGGTTGGCCGAGAGGGCAACTTCCTTGAAGAAGTAGGGCATGAAGATGATGTCGGGATTGGCGGCCTTGATCTTGGAGAGCTGGGGCCGGAAATCCACGTCGCCGCCGTTGAAGGACTCGTCAGCCACGATCTCGCCGCCCTTGGCGACGAAATTGTTCTTGAAGAATTCCCTCAGGCCCTGGGAGTAGTCGTCCGAGACGTCGTAGAGGATGGCTGCCTTCTTGGCGCCGAGCCTGTCGAAGGCGTAGCCCGCCGCCACCGCCCCCTGGTAGGGGTCGATGAAGCAGACGCGGAAATTGTAGGGCTTGACCTTGCCGTCCAGCACCGTGACCTTGGGATTGGTGGCCACCGTGGCGATGTCGGGAACCTTTGCCTGCTCAAGTACCGGCGCTATGGGGATGGCGTTTCCCGAGGCGTTGGGGCCGAGGATTGCCACGACCTTGTCCTGCCCGGTCAGGCGCTTGACGACGTTCACCGCTTCCTGGGCGTCGCCCTTGTTGTCGTAGCCGATGGCTTCGAGCTTGTATTTCTTCCCCCCCACTTCAATGCCGCCCGCGGCGTTGTATTCTTCGAACAGCATCTTCACGGTATTGAACTCGTTCTCGCCCCAGACCGCCTGGTCGCCTGTAAGGGCTCCGAACCAGCCTACCTTGATGGTGTCGCTTTTGCCGCTCCCTGCGCAGCCTGTCAGCGCGATAGCGAGAATAAGAATGAGAATGAGTGAACCAAACGCCCGTTTCATACTTCCTCCTTGGGCTCCTTCGTGATGCCCGGACAGTATAAACCCCGGACGGAGTTTGGACAATGAAAAATGGATAGTTTTAGAGCCAATGCGTTCTTTCCGCGTCCTCATTCCACCGTGACGCTCTTGGCAAGGTTCCTCGGCTGGTCTACGTCCCTTCCAAGCTCCAGGGCGCAGAAATAGGCAAGCAGCTGCAGTGGTATGACCATGGTGAAGGGATAGAACCGAGGATCGCTCTTCGGAACGGGAATGAAGTCGTCCGCCAAGGCCTTCACTTCCTCGTCCCCCTCCACGCCCACGGCGATGACCGGCCCGCCCCGGGCCTTTATCTCGCGGATGTTCGAAATCGTCTTCTCACGGAGGTAATCGTCGGAAACGAGGAAAAGAGAAGGCACTTCGGGGCTGACCAGGGCGATGGGGCCGTGCTTCATTTCCCCGGCGGAGCAGCCTTCGGCGTGGATATAGGAGATTTCCTTGAGCTTCAAAGCTCCCTCGAGGGCTATTGGATAGAGGATGCCCCTGCCCAGGAAGAGAAAATCCTTGGCCTTGTGGTACTTTTTGGCTATCTGCTGGACATGGTCCCTCTGCCCGAGGGCCTTCGCCACATTGGCGGGCACGGCCTGGAGGCTTGCGAGGAAGGCGGCGCCCTCTTCCCTTGAGAGGTGGCGCATCCTCGCCATATGGAGGACAAAGAGGTAGAAGGCTGCCAGCTGGCTCGTGAAGGCCTTCGTGGAGGCTACGGCTATCTCCGGTCCCGAGTGGACGTAGATTCCTCCGTCGGACTCACGGGCAATGGTGGAGCCCACGACATTGCAGATGCCCAGCACGGTTGCGCCCTTCCTCTGGATCTCCCTCATGGCGTAGAGGGAGTCTGCGGTCTCTCCGGATTGGCTTACGGTGAACCAAAGACTGTCCTTCTCCACCACCGGATTCCTGTACCGGATTTCGCTCGCAAGCTCCGCCTGGGCGGGAATGCGCGCCACCTGCTCGAGCAGGAGGCTTCCCACCAGGCCCGCATGCCAGCTCGTGCCCGCGGCGATGACCTTCACCCTTCCCACTTCGGAAAGCCTGCCCCGCTCGAGGTTCAGCCCTCCCAGCTTGGCGGTGGCGTTTTCCGCGTCCAGTCGGCCTGACAAGGCCCGGGCTATGGATTCGGGCTGCTCGAAGATTTCCTTTTCCATATAGCAGGGGAAGTCGCCCTTTTCGATGGATCCCAGCTCCCAGGTTATGGTGTCCACTTTTTTGTCGATCTTCCGCTCTTCCCTATCGGTTATGGAATAGGTGTCGCGATGGATGTCCACGATCTCCCCGTCGTTGAGGTAGACGACCTTGTCGGTATACGCCACCATGGCGGTGATGTCGCTGGCCAGGAACATCTCCCCCGCCCCAACGCCCACCACCAGGGGGCTTCCGTTCCTCGCGCCGACGATGCGGCCAGGCTCGTCGGCGTGGACGCAGGCTATGCCGTAGGTTCCCTGGAGGTTCTCAACCGCCGCCTTGAGGGCTTCCAGAAGATCGCCTTTGTAATACAAGGAAATGAGGTGGGGGATGACTTCAGTGTCCGTCTCGCTCGCGAAGGGGCAGCCCCTCTTCTCCAGCATGGCGCGGATGGAACCGTGGTTTTCGATTATGCCGTTGTGGACGACGGCGATTTTACCATCGCAGGAGCAGTGGGGATGGGCGTTGGCCTGGGTCACCCCTCCGTGGGTCGCCCATCGGGTGTGGCCGATTCCCCAGGTTCCGTCAAGCTCCGCGGGCATGGCGGCCTTCAAGGCCGCGATCTTGCCCACCGACTTCACCACCCGCAGCCGCCCCTCGCCGCCGGCATTGCCTACGGCGACGCCCTCGGTATTGCCTACGGCGACGCCCTCGGCATTGCCTACGGCGACGCCCTCGGCATTGCCTACGGCAATGCCGGCGGAATCGTAGCCGCGGTATTCCAACCTTCTCAATCCTTCCAACAGAATGGTGCTTGTCTTTCTAGGTCCGGTGTATCCGATAATCCCGCACATGGAATGCTCCTGGTCCAAGTTTTTAATGGCTCCGCGAATTATGGCACAGGACGGGAGGGAAAAAAAGTGCGCCCCCGGGGTGGCGGCGGTGATCCAGGAATCGCCGGGCCAGGGCGACGCCGCGCATGACCGATTGCGCGAAAGCTCCGCGTGGGCTAGCCTTCGGGGGTATGGCGATGAAGATTTGGCAATTCGACCTCCTCGATTCCACGATGTCGAAGGCCAGGGAGCTCTGCTCACAGCCCGGCGCGCCTGAACTCTTCGGCGTCCTCGCGGAAAGCCAAAGCGCGGGAAGAGGCCGGGTCCCCGGCAGGACCTGGGAAACCGCGCCCGGCAAGGCCCTTCTCCTCACCCTCGCCCTCCGGGACCGGGCCTCAGGCATCCCGGCCCTGCCCCTAAAGGCCGGGCTCGCGGCCTGCGACTGCCTGGAGGGTTACGGAGCCAGGCTGGCGGTCAAGTGGCCCAATGATCTCCTGGCCCAGGCCGGCATCCCTGTGAGGGCATGGAGGAAAATCTCGGGCATCCTTTGCGAAGCCACGGGCGGATGGGTGTTGGTGGGAATCGGCGTCAACCTTGCCAAGGGCTCATACCCCCATGCCTTGGAGGAAACGAGCACGAGCCTGGAGGAAAGCTGTCTAAATACGGTATTCGAAACCGATTTCGCCGGTCCGGAGTTCCGCCTCGCCCTGGCGCGGCGGTTCGGCGAGGCCTTCCTGGGACGGCTTCACGATGAGGATTGGAGGAACGCCTATCTTTCTCGCATGTGGGGCTTGGGCGAAGCCGTGGAATTCCTGGAGGGCCACCCCCATGGGGAGAGGCTAAGGTCCGGCGTCCTTGAGGGTGTGGACGCGGAAGGTTCCCTATTGATCCGGGAGTCCGGAGGGCTGCCGCAGGCCTACAATTCGGGGGAGATCAGAGGGCTGCGGGTCCCCGGGGTGGGCGGGCGTTGTCTTCCATAGCCCTGATAGCCAGG
>JBFLXC010000193.1:0-4052 GCA_040757435.1 Spirochaetota bacterium
CCAGGGCGAATTGAAAAAGACTGTGGTATTCGTGACCCACGACGTGGCCGAGGCGGTTCGGGTTGGGGATATCCTGGCCTTGCTCAAGGGCGGAAGGCTTGTCCAGGCTGGGCAGGCTATAGATTTTCTTTCCCGCCCCGCGGATGCCTTCGTGACGGAATTTTTCGGCGCCAAATACAGGCTGGAGCTGCTGGGCCGCATACCGCTCAAATCCATAGCAATGGCCGGGGCGGCGGATTCCTCCGGCGACGGCAGGCCGGTGGTGGAATCAGGCGGCACTTTGGCTGATGCCCTCCTGGCCATGCTGGAATCGGGGGTGCCCGAGGTCTTGGTCAGGGGCGGGGAAATCGAGGGCGTCGTGCGATTCAGCGATTTGGCGGTGGAGCGGGGGAATGGGGAATAAGCCTAGGAAGGGAGCCGCATGGATCGAGCCTGCGGCCTACCTGGCCTTGTTCCTCGTCTCGGTTTTTTTCTTTCCCTCGATCGAGGAACTGCTGAAGCCCCTTGTGCGCCGCAAGGCTGTGTTCGTACAGCGCGATCCTCTTTGGAAGCTTGCATTCGAGCACCTCGCCTTGGTCGTGGTTTCCTCAGGCCTCTCTGGAACAATAGCCTTCGGGCTGGCCCTGCACCTGTCCCGCGAGCGGTACGGAAGCCTTCGCGATCTAGCGACTTCAGCCGCCTCCTTTCTCGAGACCTTTCCGTCCATGGCTATAATCGCCCTACTCATTCCCCTCACGGGCTACGGTTTCGTCCCCGTGGCGGCGGCCCTCTTCCTCTACGGCCTGCTTCCGGTCTTCCGCAACACCACGGAGGGGCTTTTGTCCGCTCCTCCGGAGCTTGTGGACGCCGCCTTGGGCGCCGGGATGGACGAGGACCAGATCCTTTGGAAGCTGCGCCTTCCCTTGGCCAAGCCTATGGTGGTTCAAGGCTTCCGCGTTTCACTGATCATCAATATTTCCGCAGCCACCCTGGGGGCCGTGGTCGGCGCGGGGGGCTTGGGCATTCCGATAGTCTCGGGCATCAGGGCCTTCGATCCAATCCTCATGATCCAGGGCTCCCTTCCGGTGGCCTTCCTGGCCTTGTTCGCCGACGCGGCCCTCAAGAATGTGGAAAAATCCAATTTCGTCTCCGCCGGCTGAGGGTGGCCAAATGGATAGAGGATTGGACGTGATGAAAAATTGGACAGGAAGACAGGATGGACAGGATAGACAGGATGGTTGGGCAAGGTCTGGAAGGTGACCACCCTGTCCGCCCAATCCACCATCATCACGCAGCCGTTCATGGTTGAGATGGGACAGGCTGCCGTTATCGCGGCACCTGCGATATCGGCATAATTCCGGGCTTTGATGCAGGTTCCGAAGGCGAGGACGTCTCCCTTCTGGGAGACGAAGTCGTCAAGTTGTTTCTTGGCGTAGTTCTTTTCATGGGTGATGCTCTCTATCTCCACGCCCGCATTCATGGGGAAGATCTTGACTTGGCGGCCGAGCGTAAGGGATGCGTTGGCGAAGCGCACGCCGTTCCAGGCTTTTCCGCTAAGGCGGTTTCGATGATTTGGATTGTCGCGTACCGAAGCGGGGGAGCCGAATAACTGGACATGATGGCAGGATCGGCCCGATTGGCAGGATCAATCCCGTCTATCCTGAAAAATCTTGTTGTCCTGTCGTATTTGCTACCTCGGCGCCGGCCTAGAAGCGCCCTACGAGCCTTCCTATCCTTTCCTTCCCCTGGCTGATCCGCCAGCCGTCCCGGGCGTTGAAATAGAGATAGGCGACCCCTTGGGATTCGTCCAGGCGGCAATCGCAGGCGTAGACATGGGAGCTCATCCAACCCGAGCCGGGAGAGACCAAGGGCTTTTCATATGCGGCTTCCCACCGGATGCCATCCCCGGAGCGAAGGATAAAGATGGCAGATCTCGATTTGCCCTGCGGATCGCGGTAGATCTTGTTCTGAAGGCCGATGAATCCGTCTTCCATGGGAAGAACCTTGATCGAGCCCTCTCCGAACAAACCGCGCGCCGGAGCGGCGGCCGGAGCCCCGGCTGGATTCCCGATCTTTGCCTGGGGCGGAGGAAGGGGATTTTCGGGGAAGGCAAAGGGGCCCACAGGGCTAGGACCTTCCGCCATGCCAAGGCGCAGGGGTTCGCAGAAGCCGCAGTCCTCGATCCAGGCGAGGGATGCGGAAAAGTAGAGCCGCCAAGCGCCGCCGGCCTGGATGACGCAGGGATTGGATACTGATTCGCCCAACGTTTCATCCCTGGCCCAGGACCTGAGAGGTTCAAGGATTGACTTCGGCTTCGACCATTCCGAAAGATTTGCGCTCTCCGCCATCGCAATACGCGATTTCCAACGCCTGCGGAAGGGAAGGGCGGTCATCGCCAGCGCGAAGGGATGGTAGGACTCAAAATATATCGCATAACGCGCAATCGATGATTTTACGTTGTGCGGCGCAGCAATCGGCCTTGCGAAGCCGCGCATCGCGTTTCCAATGACCATCCTCCGGTGGTCCCAGACGACCCCGTCCCGAGACGAGTATCTATGGATGCCGAAGGCCGAGTGGGCGAAGAGTTCCCAAAGGCCGTCGGGACTTTCCCAGGGGAATAGAAAGCTGGGATCGGCGATGACCGGGGACAGGCCGGGGGGTTGGATGAGGGGCCCCTCGGGCTCTCCCCATCGGATCGAAAGAAAATCCTCCACTTTCATGGGAAGAGTATACGGCTGCAAGGGGGTGCGGCGGAAGCTTGGGCGCGGCCAGCGTTGAGCTTCGCCGTCCCATGAGTTGACGAGCCTTGGGGCCGAATGTATAAGTATACATTAATATTTGCCGACTTAAGGAGAAAGCCATGGACAAAGCGCCGCTGGATTGGGGAAAACTCGCCTTTTCCTACATGAAGACCGATTACCGCTACATTTCCCATTGGAAAAACGGCGCCTGGGACGAGGGGCGCCTCGTCACCGAAAACACCCTCTCGATCTCCGAAGGCTCCACAGCCTTGCACTACGGCCAGCAGTGCTTCGAGGGCCTGAAGGCCTATACCCGCAAGGATGGGCATATCCAGCTCTTCCGGCCTGACCGGAACGCCGCGCGCATGCAGGCCACCTGCGACCGCATCATGATGCCCCACGTCCCCACGGAGAAATTCATCGACGCCTGCGACCAAGTTGTGAAGGCGAACTGGAAATACGTGCCCCCCTACGGCACAGGCGCCACGCTCTACCTTAGGCCCTTCCTCATCGGCGTGGGAGACAACATCGGCGTGAGCCCCGCCAAGGAATATATCTTCTCCGTCTTCTGCATGCCCGTGGGCCCCTATTTCAAGGGCGGCATGACCCCGGTCAACTTCATGGTCTCAGGCTACGACCGCGCGGCTCCCAACGGCACCGGCGCCGCCAAGGTGGGCGGCAACTACGCAGGCAGCCTCCTGCCCCACGAGGAAGCGGCCCACAAGGGATTCGCCGACTGCATCTACCTTGACCCCGCCACCCATACCAAGATCGAGGAAGTGGGTGCGGCCAACTTCTTCGGCATCACGAAGGATGGGACCTTCGTCACCCCCAAATCCCCCTCCATCCTTCCCTCCATCACAAAGTACTCCCTGCTTGAGGTGGCCAAGAGTTACTTCGGCATGAAGACCGAGGAGAGGGACGTCTACATCGACAATATCGATGAGTTCGCCGAGGCCGGAGCCTGCGGGACGGCGGCGGTGATCACCCCCATCGGAGGCATCTACCACAAGGGAAAGCTCCACGTCTTCCATTCCGAGACCCAGGTCGGACCGGTCACCAAGAAGTTGTACGAAACCCTCGTGGGGATCCAATACGGCGACGTGAAGGCCCCGGAAGGCTGGATCCACCTGGTGGACTGATCCGTTTCGTCACGCCTGTCCCAGGACCGCCTCCAGGCAACGCACCACCAGCCTGTGGTCTTCCTCCTGGGGCAGGCCTGAGACCGCCACTGTCCCCACAAGGCCTGTGCCGCGGACCAGGATGGGAAAGCAGCCCCCCGCGGCGGCGTATTCCTGGTCCGAGACGAAGTACTTTTCGCCTAAGGTCTTG
>JBFLXC010000194.1:0-4016 GCA_040757435.1 Spirochaetota bacterium
GGCATGGTGACGGAGAAGAAGGTGCGCAGGGACCGGGCCCCCAGGTTTTCGGAAGCTTCCTCCAGGGACCTGTCTATGGTCATGAGGGAGCCTGCGAGCATGAGGGAGATGAAGGGATAGTACTGCAGGGTGTCCGCCAGCACTATGCCGAAAAGGCCGTAGATCTGGGGCAGCTTGATGCCTATTGATAGGAAGAAAGTCCTCAGGAAACCGTTCCTGCCCAGCATGGTGATCCAGGAGTAGGCGCCGATGAAGGGCGGGGACAGCAAGGCCAGCACCGACAGGGTGGACAGGAGGTTCGAGCCCTTTATCCGGTAGCGGGAAGTGAAGAAGGCCAGGGGAATGCCCAGGAGGGCGGAAAAGAACGTGGTGAGGAGGGCCACGGAGATGGAATGGCGGAACGCCCTCATGTAATAGGCCCGGCCGAAGAATTCCTTCCAGTTCGCCAGGGAGGCCTGGCCTGTCTCCTTGTCGGCGAAGGAGTACTTGAACACATCGAAAAGCGGGTAGATGAGGAAAATTATCACGATGGCGAAGCCCGCGAAGACAACCAGGGCCCAGATGTCCGCCCTTCTCCTTCCCCCGGCCATCAGGCTTTCCCCCTGCCCAGCCGAGCGCCGGTATCCGCGTCGAAAAGGAGGCACGCTTCGGGAGGCACGGCGAACTCGACTTTCTGCCCCAGGGCGGGGATGTCGGATTTCTTGGGCCTGTGGCGCTCGATCACAATGCCCGTTCCTTGGACATCCATCTCAAGGCTCGCCACGGTGCCTAGGAAGGATGCGTTCTTCAAGGTGCCCGAGAGGGTGCCCGCCGTCTTGGCCTCCTCCCCCACCTCAACCACATCCTCGGGCCTGAAGGCCAGGATGGCTTTGTCCAGGCCCTCGGTGCCTTCCGCGGGCACAAGGAAATCCACGGCTCCGGACTTGGCCTTGCGCCTTCCCGCTCCGGATCCCTCTCCCAAGGAGACCTCGAGGGTGTTGATCTTGCCGACGAAGGTGGCTACGAAGCGGTTTACGGGATTCTTGTAGATCTCCCAGGGCGCGCCCACCTGCTGGATCTTGCCAAGGTTCACCACGGCTATCCTATCCGATATGACCAGGGCTTCCTCCTGGTCGTGGGTGACGTAGACGGCGGTTATGCCCAGGGACTTCTGCACCGCCCTGATTTCGTCCCTCATGTCCACCCTGAGCTTGGCATCCAGGTTTGAGAGGGGTTCGTCGAAGAGAAGGACCCTGGGTTCTATGGCCATGGCCCTGGCCAGCCCCACACGCTGCTGCTGCCCTCCGGAGAGCTTGTCCGGAGTCCGGGCCTCGTAGCCCGTTAGATGGACATTCTTTAGGGCCTGGGCTACGCGCTTTTCGATCTCCGAGGAGGAGAGCTTGCGGACCTTCAGTCCGTAGGCCACGTTCTCGAAGACTGTCATGTGGGGAAAGACGGCGTAGTTCTGGAATACCATGCCTGTGTTGCGCCGATAGGCGGGTACCTCGTTGATAAGTTCATCGCCCAGGTAAATGTCTCCCTTGTCCTGGCGGTAGAAGCCCGCGATCGTGCGCAGGAGGGTAGTCTTGCCGCAGCCCGACGGACCCAGGAGGGTGAAGAATTCCCCCTTCTCAATTTCCAGGTTGATGTCGGAAAGGGCGACAAGCTCGCCGAACCGCTTTTCCACGCCGCTGATCTTTATGGAAGTCATGGACAGCTCCAGGGGGAAGAATTGGAATGCACATTCTTATTATAAGAAAAGCCCGGAAGCCCCGCTAGGGATTTCCGGGCTTTAGGATGAAAGAATCCCGCCTACAGGCCGAGATCCATGGCGATGTTCACGAACTTCTTCACGAAGGCGTCTTTATTCTTGGCCGCCCAGCCGAAATCGTAGGGAACGGTCTTGATGGTGGAGAGGGCGGGAAGGCCCTTGGGGTCCCTGGTGTCGGTGCGAACGGGCCTGCGGGCCATGGCGTCCACCAGGTATTCCTGCACCGGCTTGGAGAGGCACCAGTCGATGAACTTCTTGGCGTTTTCAAGGTTGGGAGCTCCCTTGAGCAGGGCTATCCCGTCCGGCGCCGCCACGGTGCCGTCCTCGGGATAGACGATGGCCACGGGGCCGCCGCCGGCGAAGTACCGGAAGGCGTTGTCCTCTAGGGTAAGGCCCACGGCCTGCTCCCCGTCGTTGACGAACTTGGAGACGGCGCCGGAGGAGGCGGAGATGACCATGTTCTTCATGATGCCTGTGTACACGTCCCAGCCCTTGTCGCCGTAGATGGAGATGACGTTGGCCAGCTGCATGTAGGAGGAGCCGGACTTGTCCGCCCGGGCGGAGGAGATGAGCTTCTTGAACCTGGAGGCGGTGAGGTCGGTCCACTTCCTGGGATACTGGTCGGCCTTGAGCATCTTGGTGTTGACCACGAAGACGTTCATGATGCCCGTGTAGGGAAGCCAGTTGGTTCCGACTTTGTACACAGGGGCGATCTTGTCCCAATCCTTGGGGGTGTAGGCTTGGAGGATCTGGTTTTCAGCCTCCAGCTGCTCCCCGCCGATGCTCCAGATCACGTCGGCCTGGGGATTGCCCATCTCGGCCTTGGCTCTCTTGATGACGTCTCCCGAACCGAGCTTGACATAGTTGACCTTGATTCCCGTTTCTTTCTCGAACATGGGGACCAGGGCATTGATGATGGATTCCTCGTGGGCTGTGTAGACCACGACTTCGTTGGCGGCCCAGGCGGAGCCCAGGAGCGCCACGCAGAACAGCGCCGCGATTAAGCGTTTCATTGAAACCTCCTGAAGGTTTTTGTCTTTACCTTTCTATTTTAACATATTTCTAACGATTTGCGCGAGATTATGCTTTTTTTTATCGTAAAGCACCGTGGCGAATCCCAGCCTCTCCGATGTCTCGCAATTCCTGGGGGCGTCGTCCACATAGATGCACTCCCTGGCTTCGAGGCGGGCGTACTCAAGGAGGATGCGCCAGATCCTGGGATCGGGCTTCATGATCCCCACCTTGAAGGAAAGGATGTGGAGCTCCGGGATGGTGGCCAGTATCTCGTTGCCGAAGATTGTGCAGCCGTGGATCCAGGAGGTGTTTGAAAGGATGAAGGTCCTGGCCCCCAGGTTCCTTGCCTCCACCAGGCCGGCCTCTCCGTCGGGATTGGGCTTGATGATCAGCTTGTAGTCCTCCACGAAGCGCTCGTACCCGTACTCCGGCGACAGGCCGGTTTCCCGGGCTATCTCCCTGTAGTAGCCTCGGGAGTCCAGGGCTCCCGTCTCGTGGGCCGTCTCCAGCCTGCCGTTCCAGATCGCCGCGTCGAAGGCTTCGGGATCCATCCTGGAGAAGGGCGCCGCCCTCAGGGCGAAGGCCATCCTGTCCACTTCGCACAGCACGTTGCCGAAATCGAATATTGCCGCTTTATACATCGTGGCAGGCATTGTACTATGGGCCATGTCCGAAGAACAACCGAACAATCCCCTCCACGGCATCACCCTGGAGGCCATCCTGCAAAAATTGGTGGACTACTACGGCTGGGAAAGCCTGGGGAGACGGATCAGCATCAATTCATTCAACCTCGATCCCAGCCTTAAGTCGAGCCTTACCTTCCTGCGCAGGACTCCCTGGGCGAGGGAAAAGGTTGAGAGGCTCTACCTTCGGACCAATTTTTCCGTGCCTCCCAAGGTCCGCCGCGCCGGGACGGCAAAGCCGGACCATGCGCCCAAAAAAGCGAGCGCGGCAGGGCGGGGCCGGGCGCCGAAACAGGCCCGGAAGGCTTCTAAGGTCCCGGAAAAGTCCTCCCCTAGTCTCCCTCCCGATACTCCCGGACTGAAAACATCCCTTCCAGGGACTCAAGATACTGGGACTTCGTAAACCGCGGCTCGAAGCCCGCGATAATCTTTCTGGCCGCCTTCCCCTTCTCCGCAGCAAGAAGCTCAGCGGTCCGCGCCAGTATCCGGGCTGGCCTTAAGTAAGCCCTTTCCGGATCGGAAGGCTCGAAATCCTTGGAATGGATGGTGCCTGTGAAGCCTGAGCAGCC
>JBFLXC010000195.1:0-3944 GCA_040757435.1 Spirochaetota bacterium
GGAGAGGATCGGCAGGAGGCCTATGCGGCGGCGGCTCTCCCGGCAGGGGGGGAGCTCCGCGCCAGGATCCTTCGCCCTGACTCCGCCGGGAAGGACATCCATCTGGTCGTCCGGCCCGAGAAGGTGGGCGTGCTGGGTCCCGGCGAAGCCGCTTCCAGCCATGGGGCCATCCTGGAGGCGAAGGTGGTCTCCACGGTCTTCGTTGGGCGCCACGTGGAGTACGAATTGGATCTGGGCTCCCTGGGCATCATTTCCGCGGAGCAGACCTTCGATCCCGGCTCCTCACTCTTCCAGGAAGGGGACAGGGTCCTTGCGGCAATAGACCCGGCGAACGCTCTTTTCCTTCCCTGAGGGAAGCCGCCCAGCCTTGGCATTCCGACGGGAGGCGGAGCGCCGCCTCCCAAGCTTTGCCTGCGACCTGGAAGATGGGTATATTAGCCCAATCTAATATAGTAGCCGGGAGGAAGGCATGGCGGCGAGCATCAAATCAAATCCTACATTGGAAAACAATTCCGCAGGGGCATTGAAGGCTCTCGCGGTTCTTTCGGTCCTCGGGTTCCTGGGGGTGGTGGCGGTGAACGGACTTGCCAACGCCCTTCCCTTGAACGGAGTGAACACGGGACAGCTCTCGGACGAGATACCCAACCTCTTCGTGCCCGCGGGGCTTACCTTTTCCGTCTGGGGGGTGATCTACTTGCTTTTAGCGGGCTATTCCGCGGCCGTTATGCGGGAGGCCTTCAAGCAGGGGCGAAAGTCGGCTTGGACTGTACGGGACGGGATCCTGTTTGCCGTAAACATGGCGGCCAACGCGCTTTGGATCTTCGCCTGGCACTGGAGGCTGGTGGGCGTGGCCATGGCCATCATGCTGGTCATCCTGGCCACCCTCATAGCCCTTGAGCAGGCGAGCCAGGCCAAGCTGGGACCGGGAGGTCTCCTGGGCGACGCGGCCGCGAAGGGCGGACCGGGGTCCTCAAGGTCCCGGATGTTTTTCCTCACCGTTCCCTTGCGGGTCTACCTGGGCTGGATCTCCGTGGCGACGATCGCGAACGCCACCGCCTTGCTGGTGACCCTGGGCTGGGGAGGGTTCGGGCTTTCCGAGCGGTTTTGGACGGTGCTCGTGATCGCAGCGGGGCTGGCGGTGGCGCTGGGCTTTTCCGTATGGAAGCGCCAGGTTGCCGCGCCCTTGGTGGTGGTCTGGGCCTACGCGGGCATCGTGCTCAAGCGGCTGCAGGCCGCAGCCGCCGGCGAATCTCCGGAGTCCCTGGTGGCGGGCGCGGCGGGGCTGGCGGCTGCTCTCATCCTTTTCTCCTTCGCCTACGGCCGCGTGGCCTGCCCATTCAGGGCCAAAAAGGTGTAGTATCCCCGGGTGGACAGTTCCCATAGAACAGCGTACCTGGAAAACGACAGGATATTTCCCCTCCTTGTGAAGATGGGCGCCCCGGCGGCCGTTGGCATGCTGGTCAACGCCCTCTACAACATCGTGGACACCATCTTCGTAGGCCAGGGGGTGGGGCCCCTGGCCATCGCCGCCCTTTCCATCGTCTTTCCCATCCAGATGATAGTCTCCTCCGTCGCCCAGGCCACGGGCATAGGCACGGCATCCATCGTCTCCAGGCGGCTGGGCGAGAAGCGCCACGCCGAGGCGGCGAGGGCGGTGGGCACGGCCTACGCCACGGTCATCCTGGTGAACGCCATCCTTGTGGCCCTTCTTTTCCTCTTCATGCGGCCCATCCTATCGTTTTTCGGGGCAAGCCCGGAGATCATGCCCCTGGCCATGGATTACCTGGGCATCGTAGGGGCGGGGTTCTTCTTCTTCGCCCTCTCCATGTGCGCCTCGAACCTGGTCCGATCCGAGGGGAACACCAAGGCTTCCATGAAGGGGATGCTCCTTGGGGCTGGGCTCAACACCATGCTCGACCCGATTTTCATCTTCGGCTTCGGCATGGGGGTGCGGGGCGCGGCGATAGCCACGGTGATAAGCCAGGTAGCCTCCTCAGCCTATCTTCTCTCGCTCTACGCCCGGAAAAAGACCGTGGTGCCCCTCCTGGCCTCGGAATTCCGCATCCGGCCCAGGATCCTGGGGCAGAGTTTCCTCCTGGGCACCCCGGCCTTCATCCAGTCCGCGGGCATGAGCCTTTTGATGCTCCTTGTGAACACGTCCCTGGGCAGGTACGGCGGCGATCCGGCGATCACCACCTTCGGCATGATCCACCGGCTCAACATGATCGTGATTATGCCCGTCCTGGGCATAGTCCAGGGCTTCCAGCCCATAGCTGGCTACAACTACGGCGCGAAGCGCTACGACCGGGTCAAGGCCACCCTGAGGACTACGATCTTCACCGCCACGGGGCTGGCCGGGCTGGGCTACGCCTTCATGATGCTGCTTCCCAGGGTGGGGATGGGCTTCTTCACTTCCGACGCGGCCTTGGTGGACGCGAGCGCCCGGGTCCTGCGGATCATGGTGATGTTCGTTCCCCTGGCGGCGGTCCAGATCACCGGCGCGACTTATTTCCAGGCCATAGGCAAGGCGACGGAGTCGGTGGTCCTGGGCTTGTCGCGCCAGTTCTTCATCCTCATCCCCCTTATCCTCATCCTGCCTCCCATCTTCGGCCTGGATGGGATATGGATGGCCTATCCCCTGGCCGACCTCCTCTCCTCCTCAGTCACCACCACCCTCTTGGTCCGCGAGGTGCGCCGCCTGGGCCGGGTGTGATCATGCAGGATCATGGGACAGGATGACAGGATCGTCAGGATAAACAGGATTTGACCCGCCAGGATGGCCGGGCGGATCTTCAAGCATTGGCTTTCGCATCCGATCCCGCGGGGAACGAGGCTTGGGATTTTCCGTCATGGCCTATTTCGGCGCCGCTCCGGGGGGGCCGGAAAGGTATGCGACGTCGCTTCGTTGATATAATACGTCTTTTTTAAAACTGACTTGAAATGCCGCGGGGGGAGCGGCGCCGGGCAGGGCCGCGCCGGCGATGTCCGTGGGACGCCCATTCCCTGGAACAATCCTGTTGATCCTGCGTATCCTGGCATCCTGTCCGATTCCTTGCCCTGTCCGCCTCTCCACCGCTCCTTCGGAAAATTTCCATTTGACAAATCCGCCGATCGGGTGAATACTCTCTAACTGGTTAACCACTATTGGTAACCAGAGCGGCGACGGGCGATGGCGCGGGAGGCGGCAGGGATGAACGGGAGGAGAAGCGACGGGGTCGGCGACGACTTGGCCGTGCTCAACTACCTCAGGGACCAGATCGTGGGCGGCGTCCTCAAGGCGGGGACCAAGCTGCCGTCCGAACGGTCCCTCTGCGCCGACCTGGGCGTGAGCCGGGGATACGTGCGCAAGGCCTTGGCCAAGCTTGAGCACTACGGACTCATCGAAACCCTGCCCCAGAAGGGGACCATAGTGGCCGGCCTGGGCACCAAGGCAATCTCGGGCCTCATCGCCTCGGTGGGGAGCCTGGACGAAACCTTCAGGCCCACCGAGCTCTACGAGATACGAAGCCTCATGGAGACCTTCGCCGCCCGGATGGCCGCGGTCAGGGCGGACCAGGACGACATAACCGAAATCCTGCGCTGGCATTCGGAGTTCAGGGCCAAGGCCGAAGGCGGCCAGAGGGCGCTGGAGGAAGACCACCTCTTCCACCTGGCCATAGCCAAGGCCAGCGGGAATTCGGTCTGCCTGGCCCTCACGAGCTTCATCGCCCCGCAGATAATCTCCATCGCCGCCCAGTTCGCGGAGAATGAGCCGGACAGGTTCAGGACTACCTTCGTCGAGCACGACGCAATAGTCCACGCCATATTGGCCCGGGAGCCCGAAGCCGCCGGAGAGGCCATGGCGAGGCACATGTCCGAGGCTTGGGCGAGGCGGTTTCCGGGCCCGACGGGACCGGCGGATTGAAGGCATCGGCGCCGGCGCGGAGCGCCGGCTTGAACATGCG
>JBFLXC010000196.1:0-3899 GCA_040757435.1 Spirochaetota bacterium
TATACTCCGCCGCCTTCTCGGCCGCAACATTCTTGGCCTTCTTGCCTATGACCGCCACGAGCTCCGCCTCGAAGTCCAATCTTGTGCAGAGGGCGGGATAGTCGATGAGGTCGCCGGGACCGATGACCGAGGTTGAGGGCTTAATGAAGACTACAGGCGAGGTGGGGATGGGAAGGGCGAATTCCACGGCGTGGTCCCGGTAGTTGAGCCCGATGCAGAGGGCTTTTCCCGGCAGGCTCGGGGAGAGGAGCCTGACGCTTTCCAGCTCCCGGTATTCCGAGAGGAGCGTGAGGCCGTCGAAGGGATTCCCCGCGGCCTTGCGGATCCTTCCATCCTCCAGCACCCCGTATTCCACCTTTCCATCCACGGCGTAGCGCGCGATTTTCATTGTTTTCTCCTGGGTAGCCGCACTCGCCCTACTCGCCCAAGGCCGAAAAGGCGCAAGAGACGGCGGCGGCGAGGGAGGCGTTGTTCTTGACCAAGGCGATATTTGACTCCAAACTGTCGCCTCCTGTCAATTCGGTTATCTTCTCGAGGAGGAAGGGAGTGAGTCTCTTGCCCCCTATCCCCCTCTCCCGGGCTTCGGCCACCGCCTTGTCCACCGCGGCGCCGATGGTCAGGGGATCCATGGAATATTCCTCGGGGATGGGATTGGCCACGACAGCGCCGCCTTCAAGGCCTGCCGACCATTTGGCCTTGAGGCGCAAGGCCACTTCCCCGGGGCTCGATGCGCTTTCCTCCAGGGGGATGCCCGAGCGGCTGGTGTAGAAGGCGGGAAGCTCCCGGGTGCCGAAGCCTATGACCGGAACTCCCCGGGTCTCCAGGTATTCCAGGGTCTTGGGCAGGTCGAGGATGAGCTTGGCCCCGGCGCAGACCACCGCCACGGAGCTGCGGGCGAATTCCTCCAGGTCTGCGGAGACGTCCCAGGTCGTTTCCGCCCCCCTGTGCACCCCCCCTATGCCCCCGGTGGCGAAAAACCGTATCCCCGCCATGGCCGCCACGATCATGGTGCCGGCGACGGTCGTGGCGCCGCTGCCCTTTTCCGCCAGAAGAAGAGGAATGTCGCGGCGGGAGACCTTCACAGCCTTCTGGCCCAGCCTGGCGAGCAGCTCGAGCCTGTCGCCGGACAGACCCGCGAGGAGCTTGCCCTCCATGACCGCCACGGTGGCGGGAATCGCCCCGGCGTCGCGCACCACCTTCTCCACCGCCAAGGCGGTCTCCAGATTGCGCGGCCATGGCATGCCGTGGCTAATGATGGTGGATTCCAAGGCCACGACGGGCAGTCCCGACACGAGCGCGTCGGCCACTTCCTCCGCCACTTCAAGGTACCTATTGTTCATACGCCTTCCTCCTTACCGTGGGCCGAACAATTCGGCCTCCGCCCTCTCAAGGCTTTCCCCGCTCAATGTCCCCAGGACCGCGTGTTCGGTGGTGGATGTCAGGAGCGCCGCCGCCAAGGCGAGCCTGCAACGCTTCTCCAAGGGCCAGCCCCTGCTCCCCGACCAGAGCAAGGCGGCGAGGAGGGCATCCCCGGCTCCGGACCTGTTGACCGTCCGTCCCGGGTCCCAGGCCGCGGGCAGGGCCTGTATGGTTTCCCCGGAGGAATCGAAGCCGTAGAGCCCCTTGGAACCCAGGGAGATGAACAACTCGCCTGGGAGCCGGCCTGTCGCCTCAAGGGCCTTCCTGATCTCCCGGGGATCTTCCCCACCTTCTTCCAGCCCCGCCAAGAGCCGGGCTTCTGCCATGTTAGGCTTGGCGAGGTCGAACTCGCCGAAAATCCCCTTGAGCCGCGAGGCCTTGGTCTCCGAGACTGGATCGACGGCCAGGAAGGGGCCGGCAGCCCTGCGCCGGGCCCGGGCCGACCTCCCATAGCGCCCCGCGAGCCACTCAAGGCTCGCCGCGGGAAGGTTGGCATCCAGGACCAGGAAATCCGCCCCGTCAAGGCTTTCCTTCCTCTCCTCAAGCGCTTGCCAAGTCAAAAGGTCCATGGCCTCCATGTCGGCGATCGCCCCCAGGAGATCGCCCCGGCTGTCCAGGAGGCATAGATACCTCGGGCTGGGGAGGCGGGACCTCAGGCTCAGGCCCAGGTCCACGCCCTTGGCGGCGCAATCCGCTTCAAGGAACTTCCCGTCCGCGTCGGCTCCAAGGACCGTGAGCAGCCTCGTCTCGATGCCCAGGCGGGCAAGGTTTTCCGCCACGTTCCGCCCCACCCCTCCAGGGCTCGACCTGATGGTCCCGGGATTGGAATCCCCGGGAATGAAGGGATTGTGGGGCCACCCTTGGATGTCCATGTTGGCCCCGCCGGCCACGACCGCCTTGGATCCCACGCTCTTTTCCTCCCTGTCCCAACTTCTCGGCCCCATGATACCATACCGCCGTCATTGAAATCGATCTATTCCTGCGCTACAGTAGCGTAACGCCCTGCACAAGGAGCTTTTGCCGTGGACCAAATTTTCGACCGCCTTGAACGCCTCGTCCGGGCCTGGACAAACTTCGGTGCCTCAGACGGAACCCCCAGGTCCCGGGGCTCCTCTTCCTACGCCGATCCGGACCTCGCCGCCGCCATGGAGGAGCTGGACGACTTCCTCGATCCCAAGAAAACCGAATCCGAACGCAGGGAGGAAGAGGAACGCAGGGCGAGGGAAAGGCAGCGGAGCTACCGGAGCTCAGCGGGCGGCGCCGGATCCCAAGGCTCCCCACCGGGAGCCGAGACAGCGGCGGTGGTCCAGGAGGCCTACCGCTACCTCGGCCTCGCTCCCTACGCGCCCTTCCCGGAAGTCAAGGCCGCGTACAAGAAGCTCCTTTTCAAATACCATCCCGACAGGAATTCCTCCTCCCCGGAGGGCCTCAGGAAGGCGACGGAGACAAGCTCGAGGATAAACGCCGCCTACCAGATAATCGAGACCTACGAAGCGTCGAGGAAGGGCCGATGAGCCCGGACAGCGAGGGCGATCCGCAAGGCCTTGCGCCCCTCTACCTCCTGGACGTGTACGGCATCGTGTACAGGTCATACTTCGCCTTCCTCTCCCGGCCCCTGAGGAACGCCTCGGGCGCCAATGTCTCGGCGGTGTATGGATTCTTCAAGTTCCTCTTCGCCCTCTTCGAGCAAAGGAAGCCCCGGTCATTCGCCGCCTGTTTCGACTCCCGTGGCAAGACCTTCCGCCACCAAAAGTTCGAGCGCTACAAGGCCACGCGGCAAAAGACCCCCGAGGACTTGATCTCCCAGGTGCCCATCGTGGAGGAGGCCCTCAAGGCCCTGGGCATCCCCCTTCTTCGCGCCGAAGGCTACGAGGCGGACGACATCATCGCCAGCCTTGCCAAGCGCTGCGCCGCCGAGGGAAGGCCGTGCTACATCATCTCCGGGGACAAGGATCTCCTGCAGCTCGTGGGGGGGCCCGTCAAGGCCCTGAGGCCCCAGGAGGGAATGACAGTCCGGGAGCTGGGCCCCCTTGAAGTCCAGGAAGAGTGGGGCGTGGAGCCCGCCAGGATCCTCGACCTTCTTTCCCTCACCGGCGACGCCTCGGACAATGTGCCCGGCGTGCCGGGAGTCGGGGAAAAGACAGCCCTCAAGCTCCTGGCCCAATTCCCAGGCTTGGAGGATATATACGCTTCCTTGGACCAGGTGAAGCCCGAGGGTCTCAAGGCCAAGCTGGCCGCGGGAAGGGAGAGCGCCTATCTTTCCCGGGAACTCATCACCTTGGCCGACTCCCTCGGCCTAGGGATAGGCTCGTTGGAGGAGCTTTCTCTCCGGGGATTCAACCGTTCCGGAGCCGACCCGATCTTCCTGCGCGAAGGGATGAAGAGCCTCGTCCAGACCCCGCCCGCCCCTGCCGCCCCTGCCGCCCGGGACAGCCTATTCGCCCCCGAGGAGCTGCGGCCCGCCCGTCCCCCGCGGCCGG
>JBFLXC010000197.1:0-3879 GCA_040757435.1 Spirochaetota bacterium
TCTTTGCAGGCATTTCCACCCATCCTGGCAATCTTATCCTCCTGCCCGCTCATCTCCTTAAAAGGTGGCTTTGATAGTTATCCTACTCTGAACAAGCAAGGCGCCCCGCATCATGCCAATGGGCGGAAGGAATTTATAAGATCCGGAGGAGAAACGGCCGGGAAACGCGGTATATATTCGCCGCTATGAAGGTCGAAATCATATGCTGAAGCCCATTCCCTGCCCATCTCCACCGATTCGCGCAAAGCTTTGGCAACGAATGCAACCTCCTCATTGGTCATTGTTGGGTGGAGCGAGATTCGCACCCAGCCCGGCTTCCGGGAAAGATCGCCTGCATCAATGAGGTCTGTAATAGTCCGCGACTCTGGTTTTGTGATGTGAAACAAAACATGGCCGTAAGTGCCTGCGCATGAGCAGCCGCCTCGGGTCTGGATCCCGTAGCGGTCGTTGAGAAGACGGACTACCAAATTGTAATGAACGTTTGGGCAATGGAATGAAAGTATGCCAAGCCGCCGCATGTTCGCTGATTCCAGCAACTCAAGCCCCTCTGTTCCCCCAAGCTCTTCAAGGAAAAGCGATTTCAGCTCTTCTTCCCTTGTCCTTATTGCCTCGATGCCCATTGCCTCCTTCAGTTTCAAGGCTAGAGCCGCCCGGATTGCCTGGAGAAATCCAGGGGTGCCTCCGTCTTCCCTCGCCTCTATGGAATCCACATATCGATGTGTTCCAAAAGGTGTCGTCCACTTAACGGTACCGCCACCGGGATGATCCGGGGCTTCCAAAGAATAAAGAGAATTGGAAAGAATGAGGATGCCCGATGATCCTGGCCCACCGAGGAACTTATGGGGTGAAAACGTTATGGCGTCCAGCCGCTCTTCTCTTTTTAGAGGGTGCATGTCTATGGCTATGTAAGGCGCGGCTGCGGCGAAATCGACGAAGCACAGACCACCATGCCGGTGCATGATAGCCGCCATGGCGTAGTAGTCCGTCATGATGCCCGTTACGTTCGAGGCGGCGGTAAAAGCCCCTATGAGAAGCGGACGGTCTCCATTGTCAGCCAATGTTCTATCCAGCCATTCCAAGTCAGGCATACCGGTGGACTCGGAACGGGGAACGATGCGAACGTCGGCGTTACACTCTTCCCAGGTTATTTGGTTGGAGTGATGCTCCATGTGGGTCACTAGGACCAACGGCCGCTTCCCCTCTGTTTTTGGAGGCTGGCGGCGTCCCTGCAGCCTCAAGCCTATTATCCTTTGGAGTTTATTGATCGCAGAAGTCATGCCGAAACCCGAGAAGAGCACCGAGTCGTCGTCCGCCGCGTTCACGGCTTGGCGGATTATATCCCGGGCGCCATGGTAGGCCTTGGTCATCGCCACCCCGGAGTAGGTGGTTTCGGTGTGCGTATTAGCCACAAGAGGTCCTACTTCGTGAAGCATGAAGTGTTCGATTGGGCCATACAGCCTGCCGGAGGCCGTCCAGTCCGCGTATACAAGCGGGGCTTCGGCTCCTGAAGCCAGCCGCATCATGGCATCGATGCCTACAATACTCCTCCGATAGGGAAGAAAGCGTGATTCGGTGCTCAATATCGTACTCCTGGGAGAAATTTAAAAGGCCGCGGCTATGCCGCGGCCCTATCGTGTCGCGGATCCGCG
The DNA here is from genome assembly GCA_040757435.1 of Spirochaetota bacterium. Taxonomy (GTDB): domain Bacteria; phylum Spirochaetota; class Spirochaetia; order Treponematales; family Rectinemataceae; genus VKGY01. Next base: position 1,650 of record JBFLXC010000197.1, read on the forward strand.
ACAAATGCTTACCAGGGATTCTTCGCGTACTCCGCCCGGTAGAATACATCCAATTCCTGCAACAACTTCTTGTATTCCGCAGGCCCCATGTAATCCAAAGGCAAGGACAGCTCGTCGGCGCGCTTCTGGAAATCAGGATCGTTGAATACCTTGACCATGGCGTCAGAGAGGACTTGGAGGTGCTTGGGATCGATTCCCTTCGGAGCAGCCAGGCCGCGCATAGCCAACTGGATGGCGTCGAATCCCGACTCCTTGTACGTTGGGACGTCGGGCATCATGGGGATTCGCTTGGGAGCGCCCACGGCGACGACCCTGACAGTCTTGGCTTTATACTGGGAAACAATCTCCGAGGCGTTGGTGAACATCACATCGATATTCTTGCCCATGAGGGCGGTGAGCTGGGGTCCGGTACCCTCGAAAGGAACCTTCCGGACCTTGATTCCGAAGGCATTCTCAAAATTTCGCAGAGTAAGCGCTTCGGAAGTCCCGGGACCGCCGTAACCCATTCGGATGGTATTCGGTTTGGCCTTGGCAGCCTCCACCACGTCCATCATCGTCTTGAAGGGACTATCAGGGGGAACCACCAGGGCTCCGGGATCGGATACAAAATTGGCGATAGGCTCGAAATCCGACAGGGAATACTTTACTAGATTGCCTTCCTGGATGGGTTTGAGCAATACAGTGGGCGGATTGATCATCCCTATGGTGTATCCGTCCTTGGGAGCCATTGCGATGGCGGTGAAGCCCACCGCCCCGCCAGCGCCAGGTTTATTCTCCACCACGAATTGGGTACCTATGTATTTTTCTGCGAACTTGAGGATGACGCGTGCGGCTACATCGGTACCGCCGCCGGGATTAAATGCTACGATCGCGGTGATGGGTTTCTTAGGATAATCCTGGGCGAACGCCATTGATGGGACCACGAGGGAAAACGCGACGGCGGCGATGAAGAACGCCAGAAGCGTGCGGCGGAACATGTTTTTCCCTAACATATCTTTCCTCCTTCAAAACACTAGGCGGCTTCCATGAAACCGCTCTGGAACCTGGTTCGATGACGGCGCTGGGAAGATCAGACTTCGGCGTCGTCGGCAAGCTGACCTCGCTTCTTCTTGATGGAACTGTAGATGCTCAAGGCAAGGATCAAGATGCACAAGGACATGAGCACTCCCGAGATCGGCCGTTGGAATAGATATAGAAGCCCGCTGGCGGAGAGCGACAATGTCTGTATCATCGTGAATTCAATATTGTTTCCCAGCACGAAGGACAACAGGAGAGCCGCGGCGGGTATCTCCAGCTTTTTCATAAAGTATCCCACTATGCCGAAGAATACTAAAAGCCCAACGTCCCATACGCTGCGATTCACGCTGAATACGCCAAGCATGCAGATGAGCAGGATGAGGGGAGCGAGGAGCTTATAGGGAATTCTCGCTACCTTTGCCCAAAGATTGGCCATGGGTAGGTTCATGATCAGCAGCATGACGTTCCCTATGAACATGCTTGCGATGACCGCCCAAAGGAAATCCGGATTCCTTTCGTACAGCAGAGGTCCAGGGATAAGCCCGTGCATGGTGAAGGCGCCCAGTAGGATCGCAACGGTGGGAGAGCTTGGAATGCCCAGGGTGAACAAGGGAATCAGGGCCGCCCCGGCATAAGCATTGTTCGCCGTCTCAGGACCCGCAACCCCTTCGATCGCACCTTTACCGAAGCGGCTGGGATCTTTTGCGACCCTCTTCTCAAAGGAATAGGAAAGAAGGGATGCAATCGAAGCCGAGGCTCCGGGGATGAGACCTAGCAACATGCCAAGGGCAGTGCCGCGGCCGATAGCCTTGGCGGCCGGAGCCCACTCCTCCCGGGGCGGGATCAGCCCCTTAACCTTGGGAGGGGTTTCGGTTTCCATGTTTTTCTCGGCGTTGAGGAGAATTTCTGAAACGCCGAAAAGCCCCATGGCTAGGACTACAAAGTCTATGCCGTCCAAGAGCATGATCTGCCCAAAGATGAACCTAGAGGCGCCGGAGCCCGGATCCTGCCCAATCATGGCTAACAGTAAGCCCAGGACTACAGCTATCAAACCCTTAACTATGGATTTTCCCATGAGCCCTACGATCAGGAGTAGGCCGAACATCATGACGGAAAAGAATTCCGGGGGACCGAACTTGATGGCGAAACGGGCTAATGTAGGCCCGATGAAGGTGAGCGAAAGTATGGCGACTATCCCGCCAATGAAGGAGCC
>JBFLXC010000198.1:0-3848 GCA_040757435.1 Spirochaetota bacterium
CGGCGACGCGCTTCTCGTCCGTGAACTCCTCAAGCCGGCAAACCACCTCGTCCCTCAAGGCCCTGACCGCGGCGGTTTCGAGCTCGGAGAGCTCCGCTGTCTCGCCCGGCTGCCTGACCTTGAAGCGGAATTCCTCGGGGGCGCATTCGTTGACCCAGTACCAGGCGCGCCTTGCCCTGGAACGCACGCCTTCCCTCTGGGACTCCTCGAGGCCCGGAAGAGCCTCCAGGACCCTATCCACGTCTCCTTGATGGATGAGAAGGAGGGAGCATAGATGGCGGAAGGGGACTTGGTACGGGGCCTTGGAGGGAACGTCGCCCACCTGGGAAAGCTCGTAGATGCGCCTCTCCCTGGCCTCGGCCTCGGCGTCCTTCGCCTTCTCGGCGCCCCAGTAGATCCTCTCCGTCTTGTCGTAGTCTTCGTAGATCTTGATCACGTCCAAGTCGAAGCTTATGACGAACTCAGTGTTGGGCCTCGTGCCGGCGAACAGGTAGCGCACCAGCTCGGGCTGGTAGACCCGGAGCAGGTCGGGAAGGTCCACGACCTTTCCCTTGGAGGAGGACATCTTTCCGGGAGAGCCCTTTATGCCTATGAAGTCGTAGCGGAAGGTGACGGGAGGCTTGCGGCCGTATACTTCCTCCACGACGTGCTTCGAGGTATCGAAGGAGCCGCCCTGGGAGTGGTGGTCCTTGCCCGCGGGTTCGAAGTCCACTTTTTCAAAGTTCCAGCGCATCGGCCAATCCACCCGCCAGACAAGCTTCGCCCCCTTCAAGGTCCTCATGTCTCCGGTTTCCCTATGGCCGCAGGAATCGCAATGGTAGGAGAGGCCCCAATCCCCGTCCCAGCCCTCCACCTCCGTAGTGTCCTTGTTGCAGGCGGAACAGAACACGGAGACAGGCCACCATTCGCCCTGGATCTTATGGTCCTCGTCGCGATATTTGTCCAGGATGGTCTTCAGGTGTTCCTTCATCTCCAAGGCGCGGCGCATGCCCTCGGCATAGGTTCCCGCCCTGTAGCGCTCGGCCTGGTAGAGGAACTCCGGATGGATCCCCACCTCCGGAAGGACGGATTCGACGTCCACCTCATGGTGCCGGGCGTACGACGCGTCCCTGTCCCAGGGATCGGGCACCATGGTTATGGGGAAGCGAAGGTAGTCCTCGAGGAGCTCCGGCTTGGGCATGTTGAGGGGCACCTTGCGGAAGACATCGTAGTCGTCCCAGCTGTAGATGAAGCGCACCTGCTTGCCCTTTCCGCGCAAGGCCCGCACCACAAGCTCCACGGAGATCATCTCCCTGAAGTTGCCCACGTGCACCGTACCCGAGGGGGTGATGCCCGAGGCGCAGGTGTAAAGTTCCTTATCGCCCCATTGGGCGATTATCTTGTCGGCGGTTTGGTCCGCCCAGTGAACCGACCTATTCTGTTCCATGGGCCCGAGTATACCCCTTAGGGCGCTTTCGTGAAAATGGGGCGATCCGAGGGGAGGAGGCCCGCGGGCCTCCTCCTTTTCCCGCCATGCGGGCAATCGCCGCGCTAGCCGAGGGTAAGCTCTCCGTCCTTCATGAGGGTCCGGACTGTCCCATCGGCCATCATCGCCGCTATGGTGGGACGCTTGACCAGCCCGTCCAGATGGATCATCGCCGGGGCGTCCTCATCGTAGTTGGAGCCGATCGCGAAGTGGCAGGTGCCGTACACTTTTTCATCCTCCAGCATCCTCCCCGTGATTCTGGCCTCGGTGTTCAGCCCTATGCCAAGCTCTCCCAGGTTCCTCGCGTTGGTCGCGTACCTGAGGGCTTCCTCTCCGGACTTGCCCTGCTTGACCAACCCGGAGGCCATGTCCATGCCTTTCCTCAACGCGGATTCGAGTCTTTCCGCCTCGGCGCCGCCCTTGACATCAAGGACATAGCCGCCGGAGAGGGAGCAGCGGATCGGCGTCTGGATGAGAATGACGCCCGCTATGTCGGCGATCGAACCGTCGAAGACGATTGTACCCTCGGCGGTCTTGAGCTGGGGTGAAATGAAGACCTCCCCGGCTGGAAGATTCCCTCCTGAGCCGAAGGCGCTGAAATCCCCGTCGTCCCGGAAAGTCTTCCTGCCCTGGATGCCCAGCCAAAGGTCCGTTCCCGCCGGAGCGGTGACGTGGAGGGAGACCGCCTCGTCGAGGACCGAGGACAGCAGGTCGGCCCTCCGGCGCATGAGGCTGTAGTCGATGGCCACAGTCCTGGAGAAAGCGTCCATGGTGATGCCCGGGGACCAAAAGGCCCGCATTTCCTTGGTTCCGTGGAGGAGATAGTGGAAAATATGGTCGTAGGTCTTTCCATCCGGCGCGGCCATTGGATTCTTAAGCCCCTGCGGATCCTTTCCCAGTTTTTCCGAGGAAATTGAGGCGAAGGCCTCGGGCTTGGAAGCGATGGCTTTGAGCACGTAGTCCTCGGCGTACTCGCCTTGGTTTTTGACGGGCTGGAACTGAAGCTCCACCTTCGCGCCCTGTTCCCGGCCCGCCTCAGCCAAGGCCTGGGCGACCGCCTCCTGTTCCGTTCCGGGATTGGTGACGATCAGGAAGCGCTCGCCTTCCTTCAGCCTGAGGCAATCCGCCGCTACGGCCTTGGCCGCCTTCTGTGCAGCTGTCATGTGGTAATTCCTCTCTTGTACATAGGTATCCTGGAATTGGGAACAAGGCCCAGCCCGTCCTTCTCGCCGCGCGAAAAATACCGATATGCGATGCCCGCCACCATCGCTCCATTGTCGCCGCAGAGGGAAAGGGGAGGGAAACGGATGTCCGTGTCCTTCCAGTCCGCCAAAACCCGGCGCAGGTAGGAATTGGCCGCCACTCCTCCTCCAGCCACGACCCTGCGGATGCCTGTATCCTTCACTGCCCTGGAAAGGCGGGAGACAAGGATGTCCACCGCGGCTTTCCTGAAGCCGGCGGCGATGTTCTCGGGATTGGCCGGACCTGCCTTGGCCCGGTAGTCCTCAAGGTGGTGGATGGCCGCCGTCTTCAACCCCGAATAGGATAGGTCATAGCGATGTTTCCCCTTGTGCAGGGAAGGCATGGGAAACCTGAAGACCTCGGGGTCTCCCTTCTCGGAAAGGCGGTCTATGGCCTGGCCTCCCGGGTAGCCGAAGCCGTAGTGCTTGGCCACCTTGTCGAAGGCTTCCCCCACCGCGTCGTCGATGGTGGTCCCCAGCACTTCGATGGAATCGAAGTCCCGGGCGATGCAGATGATGGAGTGTCCGCCGGAAACGAGGAGCCCCAGGAAGGGGTATTCCACGGGCCTTTCAAGGTGGGGGGCGTAGAGGTGGGCCAGCATGTGGTTCACCCCCTTGAAGGGGAGATCCAGGGCGAAGGCCATCGCCTTTGCGAAGGACAGGCCCACGGCCAAGGCGCCTATCAGGCCGGGCTGGCTCGTGGCGGCGATGCCGCCTAGGTCGCTGGTCTTTGCGCCCGCCTCTTCAAGGGCGGCTTGGGCCACGCCCTGGATCCACTGCACGTGGAGCCGGGAAGCCAGCTCGGGAACCACGCCCGCGTAGGCTTCATGATGGGGAATCTGGGTGGCTACTACATTGGAAAGGATCTCGGCGCCGTCCCGAACCACCGCGGCGGAGCATTCGTCGCAGGAGGACTCAATTCCAAGGACGAGCATCCTCGTCCTCCGAGGCGCTTCGGATCATGAACTTGCTGATGGTGGAGAGCGAATAGCCCTCTTCCACGAGCTTTGGATAGATGTCCATCAGAGTCTGGGCAAGCTCAGAGGACCAGACGTGTCCTATGAGGACCGCCGCTCCCTTTTTGGTAGCTTCCTGTTTGCCCTCTTCGAGAGCGCGGAGAATTGATTGGCGGTCGCCGGAGT
>JBFLXC010000199.1:0-3847 GCA_040757435.1 Spirochaetota bacterium
CCGTGCTCCAAGCCCACCACGCCTACCTTGAACTCCCCGGCGCCGCAGACCGGCGCCGCCTTACCCTTGGGGGCGTAGAACTGCCCGCTCGCCTTCTCCTGCATGGTGCCTCCGAAAGCATTCAAAATTTTTCGATAGGATAATAAGACAGGATACCAGGATACCCAGGATCGACGGAGATTGCGAGAGGCGCCGGTTCAATATTTGTTGATGAAAACCTCGCCGTTGAAGGTATGGGTGCAACAGGCGCAATCGGGGCGCAGGTCTTCGTTCCTAAGCTCCGGGTCCACTTTCTGAAGCTTGTTGTCCTTGTCTACATATAGGCCGCTGTAGAAGGTAGCCTGCCCGATCCTCACAAGGTTTTTCCTTTCTTCCTCCGCCCTCGCCACGATCCAAAAAATCGGATCGGCCACATCCAGCCTGCTTTTCGCCTCCGAAAAGATCTCGTCCCAATCCCCTCCCACCCTCGACAGCAGGAACTTGAACAATGGCGTGTAGTCCAATCCCCTTCTCTGGCGGCCGTGCATCCCTTCCCGAGGCACAGGGTCGGCCACGTCCTTGTGGCGGCTCCGCTCCTCGGAATAATCCTTGCCCGACCTATGCCGAGTCCCATGGGTCCTGGTGTTTTCCTTGCGGTAGAGGGGCTTCGACTTTTCCATCTTCGCCATCCTCCCCTAGTGTATGCTGAACGACCTTGAAATGCCAGAATCCGGCCTGCCCATGACAGGGTTGATCCATTCCGCATGTTCGCATTGCCCGCAGGTTGACCCTCCCCGCGCCCTCGGGATACCCTAAAACCATGGAACGACACGACATACCCTTGGACAGGTTCAAATTCGATCCTCTGGTCATCAAGAACCGCTGGCTCCTCCTGGCGGCGGGGAATTTCGCCTCCCAAAGCAACCCCGAGGCCGCGCCCGGATCCGCCCTCCCCTACAACGCCATGACCATTTCCTGGGGCTCCGTGGGCCAGATCTGGAACAAGCTTTTCTTCCAGGTGGTGGTCCGCCCCACGCGCCATACCTTCGGCTTCATGGAATCCGGCGACAGCTTCACTTTGAGCGTGTTCCCCGAAGCCCTAAAGCCCGCCCTGAGTCTCCTGGGCTCCAAGTCAGGGAGGGACGGGGACAAGATCGCCGCCTCGGGCCTCCATCCCATGGCCTCGAGCCGGGTCGCGGCGCCCTCCTTCCAGGAAGCCGAGCTTGTGGTGGAATGCCGCACGATGTACTGGCAGGACCTCGATCCTAGCCACTTCCTCGACTCCTCCATCGAGTCCAACTATCCCAAGAAGGATTACCACCGCGCCTACTTCGGGGAAATACTCGCCGTCCGGGGAATAGACGCCTACCGAGCCTAGGGGTGTGTGCGCCCAAGGATCATTGAGAGGAATTCAATGGACGAGCTTCTGAAGAAAATGAACTATAAAGGCGGAACAATCCTCGTGGCCGACGCCCCGAAGGAATTCGCCTCAGTCCTGGGAGGATGGAAATCCGAGGCCGGGGTTCGGCAGATCAAGGCCGGGAAGCCTAGCGCCGAGGGCGGAGCCAGCGATGACGTCATCACTGACGGCGTCATCGCTGACGGCGTCATCGCTGACGGCGCGGCAGTCCCCTTCCTCCTGGTCTTCGCCGCCTCGGAATCGGAAGTAAAGGCGAGGATACCTCCCCTCGCCCCCCATGTAGGCCCGGGCACGGTCTTCTGGGTCGCCTTCCCCAAGAAAACCTCGCCGAGATACAGCTCGGACATCAACCGGGACATACTGTGGAAGCTCATGGAGCCCCTGGGCTTCAGACCCAACCGGAACGTGGCCATAGACGACGACTGGTCGGCCTTGAGGTTCGCACCCCTGTGAGAACCATCGCATGAGAACACTCATCACCGGGGGCATCAAGTCGGGCAAGTCCTCCAAGGCCTTGGAGCTGGCCCTGGCCTTCCCGGCCCCCCGCTTTTTCCTTGCCACCGCCGAAGCCTTCGACGATGAGATGCGGGAACGTATCGCCCGGCACAAGGCCGAGAGGGCGGCGGATTTCCGCACCATCGAGGAACCGCTGGAAATAATAACCGCCTTGAGGGAGCGGATGGTACTGGACTGCCTTCCCCTCTGGCTCAACAACATGTTCCACTACGGCAGGGAGACGGAGATCGAAGCCGCCTCGGCAGGGCTCGCAGCCGCCCTGCCCGGAGACATCATCATAGTCACCAATGAAATCGGCATGGGCTTCATCCCCGCCGATCCCCTTTCCCGCCGCTACGGCGACGCCTTGGGCAGGCTCAATGCCTCGATCGCCTCGGCTTGCGACCAGGTCATCCTCATGGTGGCCGGCCATGCCCTGACCGTCAAAGCCCCGTGAAGCTTTTCGTCCCTTCCTACCAAACCCCCGGCACCTGGCTGGAAAACCTCCGCTTCCTCGAACCTATGGAATGGATCGACGGGGTCGAGCTCCTCCTCTTTTCCTATGATTCGGAGTCCCGTGATTCTTTCATGGCCGAGCTCGCGTCGTTGAAGGAATACTCAAGGCGCTTTTCCTTCACCCTTCACCTTCCCGATCCCCTGCCATCCTTGGGGGCTGGGGACGATCCTGCCGGCCTGATGCGTCTTCTGGACGCAACCGAGGCCTTGGCGGGTCACTATGTGCTCCATCCTCCCCGTAACGAAGACCTGAATTCCTGGGCAGCCCTCCTCGCGGCGGCGAGGGATAGCCATGGAAAGGAGCGCTTCTTGCTTGAATACACAGGGAAACAGGCTTTCGACACCGCCTTGGGCGCCGCGCCGGACCTTCTCCTCTGCGCCGACACAGGCTGCCTGCTTCGGGAAGGAATCGACCCCGCCGCATGGATTTCCCAACGCGCTCCGCGGGTCAAGGAAATCCACCTCCACGGCGCCGCTGGGCCCAAGGACCACAGGGCATTGGACCCCAAGGATGCCTGGGCCCTGGACATAGTCCGGCTCGCCAAGGAAAATGGGTGGATCGTGAACCTCGAAACCTTTTCCATCGCGGAAACGCTGAAAAGCCGGGCCGTCCTATGGCGATGAAGGGACGGAACGCCTTTCTCACCTCCTTGAGCCTCATGACACGCATCCCTTTGAGGGCGAAATTCGAGGCCGACTACAGCCGCTGCGATTTCTGGATCCCCGCCCTCTCGGTTTTTCCCGCCTCCGCGGCCCTGGGAGGCTTTCTCCTGGGCCGCCTCGCCACGGGGAGCCCCGCCCTGGGCATCCTGGCGAGCCTTGGTCTCCAATATTTCCTCTTCAACCTTTTCCACTTGGACGGCCTTGTCGATACCGCCGACGCCCTCCTTCCCGCCGCGTCCCGGGAGCGACGCCTTGAAATCCTCAAGGACCCACGGCTGGGCACCTACGGCTTCTTCGCCGGCTTTTTCCTGCTCGCCCTACGCCTTGCCTCAATGGGAAGCCTTTTCGAGGCTGGCTCAAGGGATTCGGAAGGACTCCTCGCCCTCGCCCTGGGCCTTTGCCTGGCGCCGGCGGCCGGCCGCGCGGCCGCGGCCTTGGTGGCGGCCAGACTGGAGCCCGCCCGGCGCGATGGCCTTGGCTCCCTCATGAAAGGATTCAGCCTTCCCAGGATAGCCGCAGGCGCATCGGTCGCCCTCCTGCCCAGCCTTCTGGCCGCCTCCTTGCTGGGGAATCCCGGCCTTGCCGTCCTTGGCTTGGCCGCAAGCGCGCTCGCCGCCCTGGGAACAGCGGTGTGGATGGTATCCGCCTACGGCAGGGCGCTCGGCGGTTTCACCGGCGACAGCCTGGGCGCGGCGGTGGAGATCGGCGAAACCTCGACCCTCATCCTCCTCTCCTGCCTATTCCATCTTTTCAAGGTTTTCCCCTTATGAGCGG
>JBFLXC010000200.1:0-3805 GCA_040757435.1 Spirochaetota bacterium
GGGGGTTAAAATTTGGGGGGCGGTGCCCGTCCCCCACCCCCCCCCCCTTCGCTTGCCTCAAACAAATCCTAACCAACATCCCTCGGCATCCATGCCGAGGCGGGTCGGCCGAACAAAGCCGCCCGCCTTGCGCCGCTGACCCTACTTGGGCTGCAGGTACGGACCCAGGTCATCCTCCATGAGCTCTTCGTAGGAGGGCATGCCCGAGAACTCCAATGGCTTGTCGGGATTGTTCAAGGTCCAGCCGAAGGCGATTTCCTGCAAGGCAGCCACATGGCGCCCAACCCGCTGCTTCAAAGGATGGCCGGATTCGTCGTAGGGCACATACAGGCGACCCAGCTTCTGGGCTTTCACGTACCAGGGATCGACGCCGGTGAGGACCAGGGCCTCGTCGGTGCGGCCGCGCAGGCGCCCCTGCGAGGGATTGGCCGTCTCCATGAGGATGGCCAGGGTCTCCGTGTGGTCGCCCAGCTCCCTATGGGTCAAGCCCCGCAGATTGACAGGCGAAGGCTCGAGACCGATGGTGATGTTCTGCATCTCCAGGCCCAGGACTGTTTCCGAAGCCAAGCCCATGGCGCGGGGATGGGCGACGATGGCGTTTATCACCGGATATTCAGGCGAGGCCTCGTGCAAGTCGACGGATATCGTGACTTTCCTGTCCCGTATGAGCTGGGTGATGCCATAGCAGACCTGCTCGGTGAGGGTCCCGTTGGGCCGCCCAGGATAGCCTCGGTTTTGGTTTCGGGTTTCCGAACCCGAGAGGGACTGGCCCGAGGAGGCGTGGATGTATACGTTCGGGTCTGGCCACTGGTGGATGGGGTTCGTGGCCCGGGAACCGTAGGCGAAAGTCCTGGGGCCTGCTGGTGTCTGGATCGCGAAGGATTGGGGGGCTCCTTCCTGGGGATCGTTGTGGGTGAAGCCCGAGGCGTTGGCCCTGGGGATGACGTAGAGGACGCCCGAGGCGGGAAGGGCGTTCTCCACCAGGATGACCGCGGAGATGTGGCTTGAAGGTTCGTTGGGATGGGTGCCGCCCAGGACCAGCATCGAAGCCCCGGGTACGCCTGAATCGAGGACGTAGACCTCCGTGTCGCCCGGCGAGCCTTTGAGGCCCTCGAACCACTCGGAGAGCATGCGGACTTCAGTGACCCCCGGCCCCTTGTAGATCGGGTAGGGCTCCCGCTTGGCTAGGAAATCAGTCCCGGTGACGATGGCCGCGGCTATGGCGAGGATGAGGAAAAATGCCGCGCTTGCCTGGTGCTTTTTCATGCCGCCCTCACTTTATAAGGAAGAGCCGCAGCAGGAGCGGCACGATCACCATGGCAGCCGTGGCCTGGAGGCTCGGCTTCTTCGATGTCACGAGGCACCAGACCGTGAGGCCCAGAACCGAAGCTAGGATCGCAAGGTATATGTAGGTCATCATTGCACGCCTCCAATGTCAGTACAGGGTCCGGATCTGCTTTGAGAACAGGATGAACAGCAGGGACCAGACGATGATGATGAGGGAAGGGATTATGAGCTTCTTCAAGGTCTTGCCGTAGCCCTCGAGGCCCACCACCTGGGCGGCGAAGATAGCCGACAGGGCCGTGGGAGGCATGAAGTCTCCAAGCGAGGCTATGAGGGACAAGGCCGAGGCGGTGATGATCTGGTCCTTGCCCAGCAACGCCAAAAGAAAGGGCACGCCAAGGACGCTTGAGGCGCCGAAGGATGAAACCGCCCCGAAGAGGGGCAGGCTCACTGCTATGGCCAGGTACAACATGGCGGGAGGCACCGAAAGGGAATTCACGACAATGAAACCTCTCACTCCGGTCAATGTCATGACCTGGATGAACATTCCCACGCCCACCAGGATTCCCAGGACCGGGAGGGCCTGCTCCACCGCCTGCTTGGCCGACAAAAGGACGTTGAACTTCCTGCCTGAGAAGAAGGCCAGGATCGCCCCGATCAGAAAGATAAGTGGCATGCCCAGGTTGAAGACCTTGGGCATGGCCTTGTCCAGGACCATGAGGAGGACCACGAGGACCGCCGGGGCGAAAAGCCTAGGCGCCCCATACTTGTCCAGGGTCGAAGTATCCAAGGCGGAGAGGACCCTGGACATGTCGGTCTTGCGCACGTGCTTGAGGCCGAAATACAAGGCCGAGAAGATGGCCAGGGGAAGGGTCATGAGAAGGAGGGGGATTTCGAAGCCCACGTAGGGCATGTCGATGCCGCCCCCGATGATCATCACCGGTATGTTCACCGGCGGCGCTATCATGCCCAGGATGCCCGCCATGGCGATGAGGGCGGCTGACTGGACGCCCGGTATGCCCAGGGCGGCGAACATGGGGGCCACCACGGCGCCGGCGGTGAGGACCGAGGCGGAGGACGATCCGGTGATCATGCCAGGAAACATCACCACCAAGGTAAGGAGGACGAGGAGGAGGCCGGGGATCTTGTGGAAGCGGCGGATTGTGGCGGCGGATAGAGCCTCTAGGCCGCCTGAATCCTTGAAGGCGTTCATGAAGATCATGGCCGTGGCTATGGTGAGGATGGTGTCCACATAGCCGAAGGAGCCTTCCACCAGGTGGCGCAGGGGGATGCCGAAGCCTCCCGCCAGAGCTCCGGCCACAGCTGCCAGGAGCATGGATACGGACACGGGCCATTTGAGGGCGAAGGTTCCCAGGGCGAATACCCCCAGCATGGCAACGAAGACGACGAACTCTTGGGTCACGGCTGGCCTCCGGGCTTATTTGATGAAGGCGGCTGCCAGGGGCGCTCCAGCCTCGGCAATCTTGCCCACTTTGTCCAAGGGAATCTTCGTTCCGCAGAGCTTGTCGAAGAGCTTGTCCTGGTTCCCTTCCGCCACCACGATCACATAGTCGCACAGGGGGACGGAAGCGGCGATGAACTTGTCCGAAAGCTCGCCGCGGCGGGCCTCTCCGCCTACGTGGACCCCTATCACCTTCATGCCCAGCTTCCTGGCCTCGGTTATCAAGGCCCTTGTCCTTTCAAGCTCCGCTTCGGCGGAGATGCCCGCCGCCCCAAGGCCCTTGGAAGAACCGCCTATCGCCAAGACCAAGGTCTTGGCCTTCGCCGCCGCCAGCGCGGAAGGCTTTATCGCCCCATCCAGGGCATAGGGAATCTTCGCCCTACCGAATAGGACCTTCACCATCTCCACATCGGCGCTCTGGCCGATTGAAGTAAGGAGGGCAGGCTTCTCGGCTATCGGAGCCTTGAGGGCGAAAGCCTGGGCAGGGGCAGCAGTCTGGGCCGCGAGGCTCCCCTCGGGCAGGGTTCCCATGGCAAGGAGGAAGACAAATAGGGAGAAAAGGAACTTGGGGATGGTTTTCATCGCTTCACCTTAGATTGAATTATCGGCTAGTGTCACAAAGCTTGTGTGAATAGTTATAAATAGTCGAATGGATGAGCCTTAAAGTGTCTATTCATCCGCTCGGAATCCATCAATCGCCAATCTTACCTGATACAACTATGTATTCAACGAAATCAAACACAAGCTTCGTAACACTAAGCAGAGCCTTACGGCTCTGGAGGGGTCCCGGGCATGCTCCCGGGACCCCTAAAAGCACGGAAACGTATTCTCAGTACGCGAAAGCCTGGCCGTCGCGCCTAGGATCGGCGCCGCCGTACAGCACTCCCTTGCCGTAGTCGTAGACAACGGCGTGCACGCCGCCGAAGTAGGCGTCCCAGTCGCCCCTGACCGTGACGGTGTGGCCGAGCTTCTTGAGCGCCTCATAGGTGTTGATGGAATAGCGGCCTTCCATGTTGAGGGCGCCGGAGGCCATCTGGAAGATCCTGGGAGCCAAGATGG
>JBFLXC010000201.1:0-3731 GCA_040757435.1 Spirochaetota bacterium
CGGGAAGTGGCCAGGCTTTGCGATCGCCACGGGATCGCCTTGATCGCCGACGAGGTGTTCCATCCCTACAGGCTGGAAGCCGGGGCGGGGATTTCGAGTTTCTACGGCTTCGATGGGGTGCTTACCTTCGTCCTGGACGGGTTTTCCAAGCGGCTCTGCCTCCCCCAGGCCAAGCTTGGGTGGATAAGCGTCTCCGGTCCGGAGAAGGAAAAGGAAAGGGCCCTCCTAGCCCTGGACCTCGCGGCGGACACCTTTCTCTCCGCAGGGACCCCGGTCATGAACGCCGCCGGCGCCCTGCTGGCCCAGGAACCGTCGGTGGAGGCAAAGGTCCTGGACCGCTGCAAGGAAAACCTGGCAGCCTACCGTGGGATCTTGGAATACCCAGGATCCCCGCACCGTGTATTGCGCTGCGAGGGGGGCTGGACGGCCTTGGTGAGAAGCCCCCGCTTCGACAGCGAGGAGGAGCTCTGCCTGGAGCTCTTGCGCCGAAAGGGCCTGTCGGTGCAGCCGGGCCATTTTTTCGATATGGAACAGGAGGCGCATTTCGCCTTTTCGCTCATATTGCGTCCCGAGGATGCCCGTTGGGCGGCCCAGGAGTACGCGGATTTTTTCGAACAGTATCGCTGAAGCCGGATAAGGAGGGACCCCAATGGCGGCACAGGTCATCGAAGGAAAGACAATCGCTAGGGAAATGAGGGAGGAGATCGCCCGCAAGGTGGAGAAGCTTGCCGAAAAGGGCGTGGTGCCTGGCCTCGGAGTGCTGCTGGTGGGGCTTGATCCCGCTTCCGTATCCTATGTGACCGCCAAGGAAAAGGCCTGCGCCGAGGCCGGGATGGCGAGCTTTGAGCGCCGCCTGCCCGCCGACGCCACCCAGGAGGAAGTCCTGGCTGTGGTCCGGGAATTCAACGCCGACGAAAAGATCCACGGCATCCTGGTCCAGCTTCCCCTTCCCAAGCATATCGACGAGAGGGCCGTCATCGCCACCATAGCCCCTGACAAGGACGTGGACGGCTTCACGCCCATCAATGTGGGCAGGATGATCCTCGAGGAGCCCTGCTATGTGCCCTGCACTCCCGCGGGCGTCATAGAAATGATCAAGCGGTCCGGAGTGGCGACTTCCGGCGTCAACGCAGTGGTGGTGGGACGATCCAACATAGTGGGCAAGCCCCTGGCCAACCTCCTCATCAGGAAGTCCCTCAACGCGACGGTAACCATCTGCCACACGGGGACAAAGGACTTGGCTTCCTACACCAGGAAGGCCGACATCCTCATCGCCTGCGCAGGCCGGGCAGGCCTCATCACCGGGGACATGGTGAAGCCGGGCGCCTGCGTGATCGACGTGGGCGTGAACCGTGTCGAGGACCCCAGCTCCTCCAAGGGATTCCGCTTGAAAGGCGACGTGGATTTCGATTCCGCCTCCCAGGTGGCGGGCTGGATCAGCCCCGTGCCGGGAGGCGTCGGCCCCATGACCATAACCCTCCTCCTGGCCAACACGGTGGAGGCGGCCGCCAGGAAGGCCGATGCCGGGACCAGGAAGTCCTAGGGAGCGGGGAATGGTCGATGTCCAGTCGATGAGGGATGAGCGGAACATCCCCATCCAGAAGGTCGGCGTGAAGGGAGTGCGGTATCCCATCATCCTCAGGGATAAAAGCGCCCAGATCCAGCACACCAACGCCGTGGTGAACCTCTACGCCGACCTGCCCCACGATTTCAAGGGCACCCATATGAGCCGCTTCATCAAGGTCTTCGAGGCCTATCGCTCGGACCTTTCCATGCCGCGGTTCCTTGCCATGCTCCAGAAGCTTTGCCAGGAGCTCAAGGCGGAGACAGCCTACTCGGACCTGCATTTCCCCTATTTCATCGAGAAAAGGGCCCCGGTCTCCGGCCAGGCATCCATGATGAGCTACGATTGCTCCTACGAGGCCCGGGTGTCCGGCAAGGACCACTCCTTCGTCGTGGGCGTCACCGTGCCCGTCCAGACGGTCTGTCCCTGCTCGAAGGCGATTTCCGCCTATGGAGCCCACAACCAGCGCGGCCTTGTAACCCTCAAGGTCGCCCTGGGCCCATTCTTCTGGATCGAGGATCTGGTGGCGATCGTCGAGGACTCGGCATCCAGCGACCTTTACACCCTCCTTAAGAGGGAGGATGAGAAGTACGTGACGGAAAAGGCCTACGACAGGCCCCGGTTTGTCGAAGACTTGGTGAGGGAAGTATATTTGAAAGTCGAAGCGCTGGGGAAATTCCCCTCCTTCTCGGTGGAGGCGGAAAACTTCGAGAGCATACACAATCATTCCGCCTACGCCTTTGTGGAAAAAAAGTAGGCAAGGAGCGAATATGTCCGACAACTATCCCGTCGAGAAGGACCTGAGCGAAAAGGGGACCAAGGGGATAATGGCCGCGGGAGCCGGAGTAGGCCTCATGGGCATAAACGCCCTCCTGGGGGTTCCCGTGCTGGGCTGGGTGCTTTCCGCGGGCCTCGTGGGCCTGGGCGCCATGGGGCTTTTCGGCAAGACAAAGACAGACAAGGTCTCCGGAACCCTCCTTGCCGCGGCGGGCATCCTTGGGGCCCTGCGCTTCATCGCCCCCGGCCTCTCCTCCTCCCTCCTGGGATTGGGGGGCATAGGTCTTCTGGTCTACGGACTCGCGAACCTGGGCGGATTCTTCGCCAACCTCAAGAAGAAAGGCTGAAGCTAATTGGTCGTATCAAAGCGATATTTCCTCGAAACCTACGGCTGCCAGATGAACAAGGCCGAGTCCTCGGCCTTGGAGGCCCTCCTGCGCGAGCGGGGCTGGAACCTTGCGGAAAGCGGCGCCGACGCTGACCTCGTCCTCATCAACACCTGCACGGTCAGGGCCACGGCTGAAAACCGAGCCTGGGGCCGCATAGCCCAGTATGCCGCGGCGAAGCGCCAGCGACCCTTCACACTCATGATCGTGGGCTGCATGGCCGAGCAGTACAAGGAAGAGATGAAGGCCCGGGTGCCAGAGATAGATTACGTGCTCGGCACCTTCCAGAAGCAGTCCTTCGGCCTCATCCTCGATACCATAGAATCCGGTTCGAATCTGGCAGTGGAGGAGGAGAAGCCCGCCTATGTCTTCGCCACGACCCACCACGAGCCAGGCGCTTTTCGGGCTTTCGTCCCCATCATGCACGGCTGCAACAACTTCTGCTCCTACTGCATCGTTCCCTATGTTCGGGGGAGGGAGGTCTCCCGGTCCCCCCGGGACATACTCTCGGAGATAGATTCCCTTTCCAAGGCAGGGGTGCGGGAGATAACCCTCCTGGGGCAGAACGTCAATTCCTACCGGTGGAAGGACGGAGAGGGGGAGCTTGATTTCCCCGGCCTCCTCAGGCTGATCGCCGCCGGGGAAAAGGCTAAAAGCCCTGAGGACAGGAGCATTGGCTGGGTGCGTTTCCTCACAAGCCACCCCAAGGACCTCTCGGAGGACTTGATCCGCGTCCTGGCCGAGGAGCCTCTCTTCTGCCGCCACGTCCATCTCTGCGTCCAATCAGGTTCCGATGCAGTGCTGAGGGAGATGAACCGAAAATATACCAGGGGCTACTACCTGGATTTGGTGGAGAGGATGAAGGCCTCGATACCGGGCTTGAGCCTTTCCACGGACATCCTTGTAGGCTTCCCCGGCGAGACGGACCAGGACCTGGAGGATACCTTGGATCTTATGAGGAGGGTGGGGTTCTCCTATTCCTTCATGTACCATTTCAATCCCCG
>JBFLXC010000202.1:0-3682 GCA_040757435.1 Spirochaetota bacterium
AGGGGGAAACGGACATGGCGTACATCCTTGTGGTGCGGACGATCTCCCCCGCCACGATGAAATCCGGATTCTCCCGGAACATCACTGAGCCGGGATGGATCTGTATCTTTTCCGCCGTGAGGGACCTGAAAAGGCCCCTGTCTTGGCGGGCGCACACAAACTGGATGAGCCCCCGCGATACTGCGCACAGGTAGTCGTAGAGATGTCCACCCCTAGAAATCGGAACGCCCAGGTCTGAGACAATGAGCTCCAACTGCTCCCTGATCCGGGCGATCTCCCTCATGGTCCTTTCGTCCAGGTAGTTCCGCTCGCAGAACCTCGCCTTGTCCTCGGCGGAGATGAACAAGTCATAAAGCCTCAAGTAGGATACGAAATCGCCCATAGGGTCCCTGAAGGCATGGTGGGCTTTCCTGGCTTCCAACTCCTCTCCCGGCGGAAGCACATAGGGGCTCATGGTGGAGAGGAAGGCTGCGGCGACGAGGATCTCATGGACTACGTCGGGGTATTTCATGATCGCTTCCACGATCATGCGGGACAGCCTTGGAAGGAGGGGGAAGGCGCACATCATCTGCCCCACCTTCGAAAGGGTCCGGTCGGGAGACAAGGCGTCCAGAAGGTTCAAGACGTCGATGGCTCCGGCGATTCCGCTCTTAGGTGGCTGGGATATGAAATCGAAGCGTTCGAAATCGCTGATGCCGAGCTCAGCCATCCTGAGCACCACCTCCGAGAGGTCAGTGCGGTAGATCTCTTCGGTGGTGAAGAGGGGGCGGTTTTCAAACTCCTTCCTGGGGTAGAGCCGGTAGCAGAGACCGGGGCCGGTCCTGCCCGCCCTCCCCTTCCTCTGGTTGCAGGAAGCCTTCGATATCGGGGTCTCGATAAGGCTCGAGGTGAAGGTCCTGGGATTGTAGTAGTTGAGCTTGGCCAAGCCAGAGTCGACGACCACCGAAATCCCGTCGATGGTCACCGAGGTTTCGGCGATGTTGGTGGCGATGACTATTTTGGATTTTCCCTCCGGTGCGGGGTCGAAGACTTTTTCCTGCTCGTCCTTTCCGAGCCTTGCGTAGAGGGGCACCAAGTGGACTTGGGAGGCGAAATTCGATCCAAGAATCCTCATGGCGCATTCCTTGATGGTTTTTTCGCCGGGGAGGAAGACGAGTATGTCACCCTTCTCCCCTTTTTCCCGCGATCCCAGGCTCCGTGAGATGATGGACAGGATCTTTTCGTACAGGGCCTCGTCATCGTAGGAAATCCTGCTGTCCTTGCCGTCGTCTTCCGCTGGAGAAGGCACGGGATCATAGATGACGGTGACGGGATAGGTTTGGGTCTCTATCTTGACGATGGGACATTCGCCGAAGTACTCGGAGAACACTTGGGCGTTGATCGTGGCCGAAGAGACGATCACCTTGAAGTCCGGCCTGGATTCGAGGACGTTCTTCAGCAAGCCCAGGATGAAGTCGATGTTGAGGCTTCTCTCATGGGCTTCATCCACCATAAGGACATCGTACTTGGATAGGAAGGGATCCAGCTTCATCTCCTGGAGGAGGATCCCATCGGTCATTATCTTGATCTTCGTCTCGTGGCTGGTCTTGTCTTCGAAGCGCATCTTGTACCCGATCAAACCCGGCAAGGCTGTGCCGAGCTGGCGGGAGATGAAGTCGCTCACCGAGAGGACGGCTATGCGCCGCGGTTGGGTCACACCTATCATGCCCTTCGCCGCGTAGCCAGCTTCATGGAGGATTATTGGCAGCTGCGTCGTCTTTCCGGAGCCGGTGGGGCTCTCGACGACAACGACCTGGTGTTCCGCTAGGGCGCTGAGGATTTTTTCTTTTTGCTGATATACCGGCAAATCATGAGGATTCATCGTCCCATGATACACGATTGTGCCGTTTCATTCCACCGTGCTATAGTGCCCCGTCATGGAAGGCTTCCCCATCCTGGCCTATGTGGCCATCGGGCTTGGATTCATCGGCATAGCCGTTGGACGGCTCCCCAGGCTGGCCATGAACAGGACGACCATCGCCCTCGCCGCCGCGATCGCCGTGGTGGAGTTGGGCGGCATCAGCCACGGTGAAGCCTTCGCCGCCGTTGATGTGGAAACCCTGGCCCTTCTGCTGGCGATGATGATCCTCGTGGCGAACCTGCGGATTTCGGGATTCTTCTCCCTCGCGGGAGCGAAGTTCCTGTCCCGCACAAAAAGCCCCCGCGCCTTCCTAGCCCTTGTGGTTGTCTTTTCCGGATTCCTTTCCGCCCTTTTCATGAACGATACGATATGCATAATGCTGACCCCCTTCGTCCTAGAAATCGCGAAGCGTTCGGGGAGGAACGGCCTGCCCTACTTAGTCGGCCTCGCGATCTCCGCCAACGCAGGATCCTGCGCGACGGCAATAGGAAACCCGCAGAACATGCTTATCGCCGCCCAATCGGGGATACCCTTCTTTTCGTTTTTCCTAAATCTTGCGATTCCCTCCATGTTCGCCATGTTCCTATGCTACTGGTTCTGCCTCCTTGCCTTCAGGCAGGAGTTTTCGGCTCCCTTTCTGTCGAAAACCCGACCGGAAACCCCCGGCGAAGCCGGCCCCGTGGATCGCAGGCTCCTGGCCAAGAGCCTGGCAGCGTCGGGAATCCTCCTTGTGGCCTTGGCCCTGGGCATGAGGACGAGCCTCGCGGCTCTCCTGTCGGCGGCCCTTTTGCTGTTCACCCGCAGGATCCATCCTGACAGGATCCTTTCGCAGGTGGATTTCTCCCTGCTTATTTTCTTTTCCGCCCTCTTCGTCTTAACAGCGGGAGTGGCAAGGAGCCCTCTATTCCTCGCCATGATGGATCGTGTGGTTCCCATGCTTGACAAGCCGGGAGTCGGATTTTCCGCCGCCATCCTTGCAGTTTCGAACCTGGTTTCCAATGTGCCTGCGGTGATGCTGCTCTCCCCTGTCGCCCGAAGCTTCCAGGAGAGCCAGGCGGCGTGGCTCGTCCTTGCCATGGCCAGCACCTTCGCGGGGAACCTCACACTCCTGGGTTCGGTGGCCAACCTCATAGTGGCGGAGCAGGGAGAAAAATGCGGAGTCAGGATGGGATTCCTCGATTATCTCAAGGTAGGCCTGCCGGTCACCATCCTATCCATCGCCTTCGGCACGTTCTGGCTCGGATTGGTCGCCTGAGGCCAAGGAGAACATTGGGATGTCATCGATTGGTTCCGTGGATTCCCTAATCTCTGGGAAAGAGGTGCTCACCGTCTCGGAGCTTACCGCCCGAATAAAAGGCTCGTTGGAAACCTCGTTTTCCACCGTGTCCGTGGAAGGCGAGATATCGGGCCTAAAGGCCGCAGCCTCGGGGCACCTTTATTTTTCCCTCAAGGACACGGGAGCCTTGGTCCAGGCTGTGATGTTTCGAATGCGCCAGGAGGCTCTGGACTTCATGCCTCAGGATGGCCAAAAAGTTTTGGCGTATGGTTCCGTCTCCGTCTATCCCCCCAGGGGCCAGTATCAGCTGATCGTACAATCCATGAAAAAATCAGGCATCGGCGATATCCTCGCCACCCTGGAAGAAAGGAAACGAAGGCTCGCCCAGGAAGGACTCTTCGAACCCGCGCGCAAGCGCCCCCTTCCCCGGTTGCCGGCCAAGGTAGGGGTGGTGACAAGCAGCACCGGTGCGGCCTTCAAGGATATCCTGAATGTCCTGGGACGAA
>JBFLXC010000203.1:0-3677 GCA_040757435.1 Spirochaetota bacterium
GAGACGCTTATCCACCCAAGCTTGGCCTGGGGGAGGCAGAGCCGCTTGGAAAACCCGTCCAGGACGAAGGTAAGCACCCCATCGAAGCCGTAGAAACTCGAAATCCCCGCCCCGGCTTCCAGCCTGGAGGGATGGAACACCTCGTCGGCGATCAAGGCGATCCCGTGGCGATCGCAAAGCCTGGCCACTTCCCGGCCTTCCTCGTTCCCGACGTAGGAGCCCGTGGGATTGTTGGGATTGATGAGGACGATAGCCCTGATCCTCCCGGCCCTATCGTCGGCCAGCATGCCGGAAAGGCGGTCCAGGTCGATCCTCCATCCCGTCCCGGCCCCGTATTCCAGGGGGTACCCCAGCGGGACCAGAGACTCCAAGGCCGCAAGATGGTCGAAAAGCGGGTAACCGGGCTTGGGCACAAGGACGGCGTCCCCGGGATCGCCAAGTATCTTGAATAGATAGGAATAGGCTTCCGAGGTTGAGGCGCAGAGAACCAAGGATTCGGGCTCCACCGGGGAAGCGCCGCCGAACCCTCGCTTCATTCCCCTCTCGTTCCGAGCTATACTTTCAAGACGCTCCGCCACCGCCCGCCTGGCCTTGGACAAACCCCTGGGGGAAGGCTCGTAGACGCAGTTTCCGGGATCGGAGAAGGCCTGGGCGAGGATATTGGGATCAGGCCCAAGCCCCACCCGGGATGGATTCGACTCGGACATTTCGAACAACCGCCGGCCGCCCTCCCGGGCGAGGCGGAGGAGCTTCTGCCTTTCGATTTCGAGTCTATTTCTATCCGCGAAAAAGTCCGTCCGGGTGGAAAACCGCATCGCCGGAGAGTATAGCCTTTCACCCCCAAGAGGACAAGTAAGGATGGGGCGCCTAAGGAGTTGACAATAAAATTTATATATAGTAATTTTACTATATAATAAGCCGGAAGGAGACTGACATGAAGCTTTTGATTATCGGAGGCGTCGCCGCAGGAGCCACCGCCGCCGCCCGGGCGCGGCGCCTGGATGAAACCGCGGAGATCACCATCCTGGAAAAAGGACCCTACGTCTCCTTCGCCAATTGCGGCCTGCCCTACCGCCTGTCAGGAGACATCGCCAAGCGCAGCTCCCTCATACTCCAGACCGCGGAGGGATTCTTCAGCCGCTACAGGGTGGATGTGAAGCTCAAGACCGAAGCCCTGGAGATCGACCGCTCAGCGAAGTCTGTCCTCGCACGCGGCCCCGAAGGAGAAATCCGCTACCCCTACGACGCCCTCATCCTTGCCCAGGGAGGAAGCCCTTTCATGCCGCCCGTGGACGGCATAGATTCCCCCAATGTCTTCAGGCTTTGGACCATCCCCGACATGGACAGGATTAGCGCCTACCTGACGGAATCCGAAGCGCGGAGCGCGGTAGTCCTGGGCGGAGGATTCATCGGCCTCGAGACCGCCGAAGCCTTTGTAAAGAAGGGGCTTTCCACTTCCATCGTGGAATTGACGGACCAGCTGATGCCCCCGGCGGATCTGGAGTTCGGGACCCAGATCGCCGACGCCTTCAGGGAGGCGGGGGCTTCGGTGTACGTGCGACGTTCCGTGAAAACCATAGACTACAGCGCCAGGACCGTGGTCCTGGACGACGGGACAAAGGTTCCCGCGGACATAGTGCTTGTCTCGGCGGGAGTCCGGCCCAACCTTGAGCTCGCGAAGGCCGCGGGGCTTTCCATAGGGAAGAGCGGCGGCCTTATGGTGGACGAGTTCCTCCGCACCGACGATCCTTCGATCTTTGCCGCCGGAGACATGGTGGAGCTTGTCCGCAGGGTTGACGGGGCCAAGGCCAGGATACCCTTGGCCGGTCCGGCGAACCGCCAGGGAAGGATAGCGGCGACCAACGCCCTGGGAGGCTCGATGCGGTATTCCGGAGCCCTGGGCACCTCGGTGTTCAAGGCTGTCGACTACACCTTCGCCCAGACGGGACTTTCGGAAAAGGCCGCGGCGGCGGCCGGCATCGAGGCCCGCACGGCCACGGTCCACCGGTACCACCACGCTTCCTACTATCCAGGCTACGAGAACCTGAGCCTCAAGCTTGTCTTTACACCGAAGGGCGAACTTCTAGGCGCCCAGGCCTTTGGGAAGGAAGGGGTGGAGAAACGGATCGATGTCCTCGCCACCGCCCTCGCGGCCCGCCTCAGCCTCCAGGATCTTGCCGAGCTCGACCTCGCCTACGCCCCTCCCTACTCCAGCGCCAACGATCCCTTGCAGATGGCCGCCTTCGCGGCCCAGAACCAGCTTTCCGGCTTCTCGCCTTCCCTCTCGGCGAAGGAAGCGAGGGACTTGGCCCTGGCGAAGGATCCGGGCATCTTCTTCCTGGATGTGAGGACGTATGGGGAATTCACCAAGGGACATCTCCCCCAGGCCCACCACATCCCTGTGGACGAGCTGCGGGACAGGATTGAGGAAATTCCTGCGGACAAAAGGATCATCGTGGCCTCCGTGGCGGGCTTCGAAGGACACCTGGCGGTGAGGATCCTGCTTCAGGCCGGCTTTGGGTCCGCGGCCTACGTTTCAGGAGGAATGACAAGCATGCGGCTTTTCGGCGACCTTGGCGAAGTCCAGGGCGACTAGGAGTCCCAGGCGGCGAACCAATACCCTAGAGGAGGAAAACATGGGGTTTTTCAATAGCGTTGAGAAAAAGATCAAGGAAGGGGCGGTGGTGGTGGACGTGAGGACCGAGGACGAGTTCATGGACGAGCATTTTCCGAAGGCCTTGAACATCCCCGTGGGAGAACTGGGGTCCAGGGCGGCGGAGATCGGCCCCAAGGACAAGCCGGTGGTGCTCTACTGCGCCTCGGGCGCCCGGAGCGCCATGGGCGCCAGGATACTGAAGTCCCTGGGCTTCGCGGACGTGACCAACGCCGGTGGGCTCTACGATATGCCGGGCTTCTAGGCGCGGCTTCACGGCTGGTCCAAGGCCGGTCCAAATCCGGATGAAAAAAGGGCTGCCAGCGGAAGCGGGCAGCCCTTTTTCACATCCGTGGCTCTCCTACTTTCCTACCTTTATCTCCTGCCACGCGGCGTTGTACTTCTCCAAGGCCGGGCCCACGTCTTCCTTGAGCTCGCAGGGAACCAGGGATTCGGCGCTGTAGTACTCAGGCCCCTTCTTGAGCGCCCGGGCGGGGGCGTTGGCCGTGGCGGGGAATCCGAAGGCGTCGCAGAACTCGGCATAGATCTCCGGCTTGTGGATGAAGTCTATGAACTTCATGGCCAGGTCCTTGTTCTTCGAGTTCTTGAGGATGACCATGGAGTCGATGTAGCTGGGCCCGCCTTCCTTGGGAATGAAGAAATCCACCTCCCCCCATTTGTTCTGCTCGAGCTCTGCGAAAATCGACTCGGCGTAGCCCTGGGCCACCCAAACCTCGCCGGCGGCGAAGTTCTTGGCGAAGGCCTCGGCGTCGAACTTGAGGAGGTTGGGCTTCCATTCGTTGTTGATCAGCTCCTTGGCCGCCGCGATCTGGGCGTCGTCCACGGTGTTCACCGAATGCCCCAGGTAGGCCAGGGCGTCTCCCATGACTTCCCTCATGTCGTCCAGCATGATCATCTTCCCCGCCAAATCCTTGCGGGAGAAGATGGACCAGGATTTTTCGTACTCCGCCACCTTGGTCTTGTTCACCGCCACCCCGGCCGCTCCCATGTAGTAGGGGATGGA
>JBFLXC010000204.1:0-3581 GCA_040757435.1 Spirochaetota bacterium
GAGGACCCCGACGGTTCCCTCAAGCTGCAGATCCGGCTCAGGGATGGGGCGGCGGTGGAGTGCGTGCTTCTTGAGGACATCGAGGGGAGGAAGACCGCCTGCCTCTCCAGCCAGGTCGGCTGCCCCATGGGCTGCAGCTTCTGCCGCACCGGCCAGCTCGGCTTTTTGCGCAACCTAGGCGCCGATGAGATAATGGAACAGTTCTATTTCCTCAAGGAACGCCGGGGCTTCATCTCCAACGTAGTCTTCATGGGCATGGGGGAGCCCATGCTCAATCTTCAGGCGGTCCGCAAGGCCATCGCGCTCCTCTCCGATCCCGAGGGGCTGGGCATGTCCCTGAGGAAAATCACCATTTCCACCAGTGGAATCGTGCCGGGGATCCTTGATGTGGCGGAACGGGGTCCGAAGGTGCGCCTGGCCGTTTCCCTCACCGCAGCGGAGGACGGACTTCGAAGCTCCCTGATGCCCGTCAACCGGCGCTGGAACCTCTCCGCCCTCAAGAAAGCCCTGGGCGCCTACCAGGAGGCCACGGGAGAGCGGATAACCCTGGAGGCGGTCATCATCGGCAACAAAAACGCCAGCCTGGAACATGCCAAGGCCCTTGCGTCCTGGACCAGACCCTTGAGCGTCCAGGTCAACCTCATCCCCTGGAATAGGATTCCTGGCACGGATCACGGGGAGCCGAGTCCGGGACAGGTGCGCGCCTTCGCCGCAGCCTTGGAGGCCGAAGGAATCCTCGTCGTCAAGCGGATGAGCCGGGGCAGAGGGGTAATGGGCGCCTGCGGCCAGCTCGGGGACACCTTGAGGATCAAGGACGCGCCCTAGGGAGCCTTCCCCGCCCTCTCCGATTTTCTCCTAAGCCTAGCCATCCTAAGCTCTATGTCTTCATCCAGGCGCCGCCTCAATCCTTCGGAAAGACCCGCCTCCCTTCGCCCCAAATCTTCCCTCGCCCTGACGGCGCAGGACAAGGCTTGGGGATAATCCTTCCTGGAGTGCTCCCAGTACTTGGCCTTCTCGATCCATATCCTTGGATCCTT
Organism: Spirochaetota bacterium; assembly: GCA_040757435.1. Taxonomy (GTDB): domain Bacteria; phylum Spirochaetota; class Spirochaetia; order Treponematales; family Rectinemataceae; genus VKGY01. The sequence goes on from JBFLXC010000204.1 coordinate 1,038, forward strand.
CCCTTGGATGGAGGCGAGGATCGCACCATAACCATGAAGGTCCCCGGCCCTGCGGCGCAGCCTGGCCAAGCCGAGCCCCGCCAAGGGCTCCCCGCCTTCCCAAGCCGATTGGAACAAGGCTTCTCCCTCACCTTCCCTTCCCGTTTCCGCCAGGTAGGCCGCCAGCCTCCGACAGTTGACCTTGGTTTCCGGTCCCCTCCCTACGGGATCGTCTGCGATCCTGCCCATGAGGAAAAACAATCGGGCCAGGGACACGATGTCCCGAAGATTGTGGGCGAAAACCCGGTCCATGAGGCGCCGGCTGTCCTGTTCGTCTGGAAAATCGCCCTCCACCTCATCTTTCCCCGAGGAATAGTCGAGCCAGATCCGTGGGATGAGGAAGCCCGGTATGTCGTCAATCCTTTCATAGCCCAGGAGTTCCCTCTCCAGCTCCTGCAGGGCGCAGGAGGCGAATGCCCCGGACCAAAGCCTGCGGGCGGGGGGAAGGAGGTCCATATGCCCATGGTCGGGACAGGGGATGCGGTTGAGCACGCAGCGCGTCCGCAGGAGGGGCATGTCGAAGCTGCCGCCGTTGTAGGTGGCCACCAGCTTCCGCCGGCCAAGGAGATGGAGCACTCTCTGGAGGAAGGCAGCCTCGCCTGGAAAATCGTCCATGAAAACCTGGCATACCCTGAGGTCCGGCCCCTCGAACCAACCCACGGCTGCGAGGAAGGCCAGTGTCCCCGTCCCTCCCGAGAGGCCTGTGGTTTCAAAATCGAAAAACGCAAGGTCCTCGAAGCGTCCCCTGCGGCCCGAGCCTTTGTCCTTGGGAAGGAAGAACCGCAGGTCGAAACCTTCCTCGAGCTCGGAAAGTCCGATGGAGAAGGAAGTCCCGACTATCCGCCAATACTCGTTGGCCTCCCCCTTTTCCCAGCCCTCCGGCCCCGCCCTTTCCCGGACTTTGGACGTCGCCGTTGACGCCGCCGATGGCGCCGGAGACAGGGTCGGTGGCGCTGGAGGCTTCTCCAGGCTCGAGGCCTTCGCCAAGCCAAGTTCCTTGAGCCTGGAAAGCCGGGATTTCAATCCTCCCATCGGATCGATCCCTCAGCGGCCCGCCAGGATCGAAAGGAAGGCGGACACAAGGTCCTTCTTTCCCTCCACCCCTACGCAGGAAGGGCAGCCCTTGGAGCAGGAGCAGGCCGATACGCTCTCCGCCGAGGCCTCGAGGAGAGTCCTGAGCTTGTCCGGCAAGGCTTCGGACAATCCTGTCCCCCCGGGATACCTGTCGAAGAGGAAAATGGCCGGGATCTGGAAGTGGGGATCCCTCACTCTTTCCGCCACGCCGAAGTCCCGCTGGTCGCAGAGGACAAAGACGGGGCAGAGGGATCGGATCACCGTAGCCGCCCCGGAAAGGGCTCCCGCCGCTCGGGCGGGGTCCAGGCTCGAAAGGAATACCCCCCCCGCGCTGCCCGGTGGGAAAAGCAGGCACAGTGCCCTGGTCTGCATTTCCTCAGGAGGGAGGGAAATCTCTCCGTAGCCAACGTTCTCATGGGTATGGAAGCGGAGCTTCTTGTACTTTTCAGCCTGGCTCCTCACGAGCACGTCCCCCAGGGACCAGCGGAAGGTTTCCCCCTTGGATGAGAGCCCGGCGCCTCCGGAATCCTCGCTCAGCACCTTGAGATCGGTCTTCACCACCGCGTCGGTCCAGTACTCCAGGGTACTCCTTTCAACCTTGCAGGTCCTGCCTTCGATATCCAGCTTGCGCACCTGGTATTGGGTCCCGAGGTGGATGTAGACGGCGTTGTCGAAGATGAGCTCCTTAGCGCTCGGCCTGTCCATCTCCCCTATCACCTTGGACGCCCCCGCGGTGACATCCACGATGACCACGTTGTCCGAGGAGGCGGAGCGCAGGGATATCTTCTCGCTCGGGTAGCTGTCCTCGGACCAGTGCCAGCGCCCCTGGACATGACGCACGGCCCCGCCCTCCTCCAGAAGCTCCAATGCCTCCTGCGTCCGCCCTTCCCCACAGTTTCCCAGCTCCTCCCCATCGTCCACCGGGAGCTCGAAGGCGGCGCACTTCGCGTGGTCCACGAAGATATAGGGATTGTCCAGGTCGACCCGGGCCTTCTCTGGAGGACGGGAGAGGAAATACTCCGGGTGGCGGGAGAAAAATTGGTCCAGGGGAGAGGATGTGGCGACGAAGATCGCCAGGGATTCGCCGCTCCTGCGCCCCGCCCTTCCCGCCTGCTGCCAGAAGGAAGCCATGGATCCCGGGTATCCCGCGATGACCGCCGCGTCCAAGCCCCCTATGTCGATGCCCAGCTCAAGGGCGTTGGTGGACACGACTCCGTGGACCGTCCCCTCCCTCAGCCCCCTCTCTATCGCCCTCCGCTCCGAAGGCAAAAGGCCCGACCTGTAGGGGCGCACCGCTATTCCTCTGTTGCCGTTGTAGATGTTCTCCAAGGCCTCGTTCATGTACGAGGAAACGAGTTCGACCTGGAGCCTTGACCGCGCGAAGAGGATTGTCTTCACCCCCATGTCCAGGAGCTTGAGGGCTATGTCGCG
>JBFLXC010000205.1:0-3546 GCA_040757435.1 Spirochaetota bacterium
TAGAGCAGAGCGTTGAAGAAATCGTTCCAGAAATGGACACCGTAGTAGAGCCCGATGGTGAGGAGGATCGGCTTGGACAAGGGAAGGATGATCCTCAGGAGGACGGTGAGTTCCGAAGCCCCGTCGATCCTGGCCGATTCCTTGAGCTCCTCGGGGATGCCCTCGAAGAAGCTCTTCATGATCAGGGTGTTGTAGACCGAGATGGCGCCCGGCAGGTAGACCGCGGCCAGGCTGTTTACCAGGCCGAGCTTCGTGACGAGGAGATAGTTCGGCACCAGCCCCACGTTGAACAGGTAGGGCACGAGCACAAGGCCGTAGAGGAGCTTCCTTCCCGGAAGGGTCTTGATGGAGAGCATGTAGGCCAGTGGCACGGTGAGGAACAGGGCCGTGGCCACGCCTTGGAAGAAAATGCGGAAGCTGTTGAAGGCTGAGTCGAGGAAGGCCCGGTGGCCGAGAAGCGCTTGGTAGGCCGCGGTGGACCAGCGCCAGGGCGCCAGCAGCATGCCGTCCAGCGCCGAGCCGATGAAGTCGTTGGGCCTGAAGGAGAGGGTGACTGTGCTCCAGATGGGAACCACAAGCACGGCGAGTATGGCAAGAAGGCTCGCGTCGACGAAGGCGTGGAATGCCCTGTCCGCCCTGGTAAGCCTAATCCCGCCTTTGCGCGCCATGGGTTTTCCTCAATACAATCCGGAATCGGTGTGCTTCCGGATGAGCCTGTTGGATATGGCGATGAGTGCCAAGCCGAATACGCCCTTGAAGAGCCCCACCGCCGTGGCCAGGCCGAAGCGGAACTCCAGAATGCCCTGGCGGTAGATCCAGGTGTCTATGATGTCCGCCACGGAGTACACGGGAAGGGAGTAGAGCATGAATATCTGGTTGAAGCCCGCGTCCAGGATGGTGCCCAGCCTGAGGAGGACCACCATGACGATCACCGGCCTTATGGAGGGAAGGGTGATCTTGAATACCCTCTGCCAGGCGCTGGCGCCTTCCACCGTGGCGGCTTCGAAGAGCGAGGGATCTATGCCGATCAAGGCGGCCAGGAAGATGATGGCCGACCAGCCCATCTCCTTCCAGGTGTCGGAGAGGAGGACTATCCAGGGGAATGCCTTGGAGTCCGTGAGGAAGGAGACAGGCTGGCCGCCCAGCAGCTTGATGAGGTCGTTGAGGATTCCGTTGGAGGGAGAGAGTATGGCCAGGAGGATGGCGTACATGATGACCCAGGAAAGGAAGTGGGGCAGGTAGGCCAGGGTCTGCACGCTCTTGCGCAAGGAATATATGCGGCACTCGTACAGGGCTACGGAGAGGAAGATCGCCGCGGGCACCGAGAAGAACATCTTGAAGACGGAGTAGAAGACAGTGTTGCGGATGAGCTCCCAGAAATAATACGAGTTGACGAAATCCGAGAAATTCTTGAGTCCCACCCAGGGGCTGCGCAGCACTCCGTCCAAGGCTTGGAAGTCCTTGAAGGCGATCTGGGCATTCCAAATGGGTATGTATTTGAAGACAAAGAAGTAGGCCAGGGAGACCGATCCCAGGAGGTAGATCGACTTGTGGCGCGCGAGCCGGGACTTCAAGCCGCCCGAGGATCCCGAGGAAATGCGCATCGCCGCCGCCGTCGCTTTCACACTTGAATCATAGGGGGAGGGCGGCCGAATTTTCAGTCAGGCTTTTGCACAATTCTGACATCATTGTCCAAATCCTTTCGAAACGCCCTGGGCGATTTTCCCAGGATCCGCTTGAAGACGCGGCAGAAATACGCCTGGTCTCGGAATCCCGAGAGGTCGGCTATCTCCGCCACGGATTCCGAGCTTCCGGCCAGGAGGCCGGCGGCCTTCCCGGCCCTGAGCCTGTTCAGGTATTCCCATAGCGACATGCCCATCTGCTTCTTGAAAATCCTGGAGAGGTAATCTTCGCTGGCCGCCACATGGCTCGACAGCTTCCAGCGGCTCACCGGTTCCTTGAAGTGGCTGTTGAGATACACGATGGCCTTGGCCACCGCATGGCCGGCCACGGCGGGAAGGTACTCCCTGCCCAAGGCCATGGACTCCAGAAGCTCCAAGGCCTTGGCGTCGAAGGCGGGGCCCGAGTTGCACACCAGCGCCTTGGGCCTGTCGGCCAAGACGGCGATAAGGCCTTGGTCCCCAATGGCGGGCGAAAGTATGGCCAAGGGGCATTCCCGCAGCACGGGACTCAGGCATGCGGCGCGGATGAGCTCAGGGTCCCGGCTTTCCACCACCACCAATGCCGGACGCTCCCGCCGTGCCAGGATCTCCATGCCTTCCCGGGAGGCGCAGACGGCAGCCCGAAGGGTTCCCGAGGATCCCCTCTCCAGGAGGGCGCGGGAAACCGCGCTCTCTCCCGCCGGCCCCGCGTAGACGATATAGGCTCCGCCCAGGCCCATGGAGAGGTAATCCAGGAAGGATGCGATTGAGTGGAAGGTTTGGCCGGCCGGCAAGGCCTCGGCGGGGATGAAAAGGGAGGACCTGGCCCTGGAAGGATTGGACATGAAGGCACGGGCGATCTCGCATTCGTTCCAGCCCAGGGCCCTGGGGTCGAGGAAGGCGAAGTCGAAGCCTTCCACCCCTGCCGTGGCTTCCTGTGCGGCGGACTCTATGTCGATCCAGGTTTCCTTCCGGGGGAGGGAACCGAGGCTATCAGCCCGTGTCAGGAGGCCGACCGCCGGTGTTTCATCCCGTGGCCTGATCCTGGCGGCGAAGCCCTTGGGCGAGGGGAAGGGCAGGGAGGCGATGAATCCTGAAGCTCCCGGCTCCTGGAATTCCGATATTTCCCCGCCGTGCAGGAGGAATATCCTTTTGGCGAGCTCGAGGTCTATGCCGGACGCCGGAGCTTCGGAAGGCCTCGGGGTAGGAGCGCTGAGCCGCAAAGCCAAGCCCGAGGCGTCCCAGCCCGGGGACAAGGCGAGCCTTCCTCCCCCTGACCGGGATGACAGGGCTTTGTAGAGAAGCTCCAGGGCGAGGAGGATTCGGCCTTTGTCCAGGCAGGCCAGGGGCAAGGGGCCGCCTGAATCCTGAAATTTGACCCCAGACATTGCTTCCGCAAGTTCGGCGGCAAGGCGCCGCGGATCCTCAAGCTTTAGGTCCAGGCCGAAGGCCCCCACCTGGGATAGGGAAAGGTCGAGGAGGCGGGAGGTGAGGGTCCGGTGCCTTTCCGCCAGGGCGACTATCCGTTCCATTTCCCCGCGGAAAGCCCCGGGAACGGCGGAACAGGCCCTGGCAACGGCCTCGATTTCCTTCACGGGGTCCTGCAGCTCACCCGTCAGGTTGGCGAGGAATTCGGATTTGAGCCGCTCCGCCGCCTCCGCCCTCTGCCTGGCTTGGTTCGCCTGCTCGAAGAGGGCTACGCCCCGGAGGGCTGAGGAAAGCTGGGCCCTGAGCTCCTCGTATACCCAGGCCTCAGCCCCTCCCATACCGAGGACGGCATAGCCGAGGAACCTCGATTCTGTATACAGAGGCTCCACGACGTAGGATCCCGGGTCCAGGGGGAGGAGCTTGGAGGGCAGGAATTCCCCGGGACCCAGGATTTCTT
>JBFLXC010000206.1:0-3356 GCA_040757435.1 Spirochaetota bacterium
GGAGGCCCGGTCACGGGCCCCCTGTCCCGCGCGTCAGGGATGCATCGATGTATCCGGATCTCTTAGAAGAGATAGAAATCCGACAGATACATGAAGAAGTTGGAGTTGTTCTTGTAGTTGGCCAGCTCGACCTTGCCGCCCGCGATTCCCGACATGACCTTGGTCATGAGCTCGGCGTCTACCTTGGCCTTGTTCTTGGTCCTGCCTTCGATGTATTCGATGGCGTATTTGACGCCCGCTTCGATATACATCATGTTGACGGGCACGGGCCAGGTCGACATGCGGCCGGACATCCCAAGGCTGGCGATCTTGGCCTTTTCCTCGCCCAGGATCCACGCCACATCGGCCTTCTTGTCCGAGGGAACGGCGATTCCAAGGGCGTTGGGCAGGGCATGGAAGGGAGAGGGGCAGCACTGGACGGGATACACCGCCTTGGAGGAGACGACCTGACGGATCATGGGTTCCTGCATGGAGCAGTTGGTGCCGAAGAACGCCGTGTCCTTTCCGAACTGGGCTACCTTCCGGGGAACGTCTTCCATGATGAACTGCTGGGTTCCGGGAACGCCGCCGTCGCCGGTGGGATCGGGCGCGTCCTGCTCCACGAATTTGAGCCCTATCTTCTCCGCCTCTTGTTTCATGAGGGTGCGGCGGGCCGAGAGATGCTCGTAGGACATGTGCCTGGGGAAGGAATAGTGGACCAGGGTCTTGGCTCCGAGGGCCTTGGCCTGCTGGGCTATCTGGGCTCCTCGGGCGAGGTCGTTGGTCTGCAGGACTATGTCCGCCTTCTTGGCGATCATGTCGGGATCTTCCGCCGGGACGCCGAGGATGAAAATGATGTCGGGCCTGACGGCCTTCACCCTGTCTATCGCCGCCGCCGCGCCGGGAACCGCCTGGACCATGACGATGGCCTTGACCTTGGGATCGGAAGCCATGGCCATCATGTTGGAGATCGTAGTCTCCTGTTCCTGCATGAACCGCTCCGGGTAGGTGGCGAGGACGATCTTGTTCGCCCCGAGCTGATTGCGGATCGATTCAGCCTTGCGGAATTCCTCCTCGTTCTGGGCCACCGTACCGGTCATGATGCCGATCTTGTAATCCTTGGCCTGGGCGACGACGGGAAGGGCCGCCATGGCGAAAGCCAAAGCCAATACAAGGACTCGAGTCATCTTCTTCATTCATTCCTCCTTGGAGTTTTCAAACCCGGGCGTAGGGTATCACGGCTATCCGCCAATCGTCAACTTTTTTTTAATTTTGTCTTCATTTTGACATATATAGTAATTTTATTGATTAATGTCATAAATTTTGCATTGAATATCGGATATATTCGGCCACCAAACTGCCTGCAACCTTCGGAGCCAATCCAAGGCCTCGTATTTAAGGATCCTGTTCAAGTTGAAAGCCTGGGGATTCAGCCTTTCAGGCCATCGCCCGCCGCCGGCTCGCCCAAGGCGCTAAGACGAACCGAAGCCTTCAAGCCAGAAAAAATAAAAAAAAGAGCAAGCCGTTGCATCGCAACGACTTGCTCTCTATCGGGCAAGCCAGACTCGAACTGGCGACCCCAAGTCCCCCAGACTTGTACGCTAACCACCTGCGCTATTGCCCGGAACCGCCTATCAGGCAGCGCGTTGAAATTAGCACAAGCCTAGCTTCCGTGTCAATGAGAACGGTCCGGCGACGGCGGGGTGCGCCGCCCTCTGAGGCAAATCCTGTCGATCCTGGCCTCCTGTCATCCTGTCCGATGGCGCTCCAACCTCAACGGCAGCCGAAAACCTCGTCGCCGGGACGGGGGTCGATGCCTGGGCGGGTCAAGGCGAAGTCGTACCTGACCGGATCGTCCGGAGAATAGACTGCGAATCGGCGGGTAACCTCAAGGGCATCGCGTAGAGCTGGCATGGCCTTGCGGGACCGGGAAGGGAGGAAGCCCAGCCTCTCCCTGCAGGTGGCTGCCATATGGGTATCCAGGGGCACTATCAGCGAGGAAGTGGAGAGGCCGCTCCAGGCGCCAAGATCTATCTCGTCCTTGCGGACCATCCATCGCAGGTAAAGGAATAGCCTTTTGCATGCCGAGCCCTCAGCCGGATCGGGCAAAAGATTCGGCCGGATTCCGCCTTCGGAGGCTTCGGCGGACCACTCCCTGAGCCTGCCCACGAAGAGGGACAAGGCCTTCAGAAAGCCTTCCGGCCGGCTTCCGCCGCAGGCCAGGAAAAGAACCTCCAAGGAGCCATGCTCCCTCCTCGCCCGCCTGGCGGCGCATAGGATGCCCGCCATATCCTTGGGGAAGCAGAATCGGTATTGGAAATCCGCCCACAGGGCGCGGATGTCCCGGACGGACATGCCGTCAAGGGATTGGGCCGGGTTGTTCCCCAGGGGCTCCAAGGCCCGTTCGCAGGCACGCATTATGAGACCGACGGAACCGAAAGCCAAGATCGAGCAGACCAAGCCCGCGAGCTCCTGGTCCGGGACGGAACCGTACCGCTTTACCACCGCCAACGGATCAGCTGCGAGCCGTGCGGCGACGTTGCACCGCTTGTATATGTCTTCGAGGAAGGCCGCTGTCTCGGGATTGAAGCCGCGATCCTGATCTGGATGTATAGGCATGATGGACACGGACGAAATGAAGGCTCAGCCCGAAGCGAGGGCTTTCTCGAGCTCCTCCATGGTCTTGAGCAAATCCTTGTCGTTGGTCCCTATCATCCTGGCTTGCCGTAGGTAGAACTGGGCCTTGGAAACATCGCCGGATTCCTTGTATAGGACAGCCAATCCCAGGATGGCCTCAATATTGTCCGCTTCCTCGAAGAGGGCCTTATGATAGTTCTCTATGGCCGCGGCCCTATCCTTCTGGATCGTTCCGTTAAGGTACAGGATGTAGGACCTGAGGCTGGAGGAATAGCTCGCCATGTCGCCGCCGGAGATGATCTTGAGGACTAAGCCAAGAAGATTGGATTGGCTTGAGGATCCTGAGGCGCTCGAACCTGCCGTAAGGAGGCTGAGTATGCCAAGGCCGCCGCCGATGTCGGAAATTCCTCCCGAACCCAGGGAAGCGACGGCGGTCCCCGAACTGGCCACCGCCAGGGTCCTGAGGTAGGCTTCCGCCGCAGCCTCCGATTCGGGATTCTGGGAAAACCAATCGGAAGAATAGGATAAGGCCTCCCCTATCCTGCCTGATTTCCTTAAGATGGTGGCCACCATGGCCTTGTCCATGGTCTCCCTCTCCTGGCTGTCCAGCAACGTCGCCGCGGCATACCAATCCTGCCTATTGTAGGCATCCACCACCAGATACCTGGAAGCCTCGGAATCGGCCTCCGCCAGCAAGGCGAGAGCGAGGGGGCTGCGCATCGCAGCCGAGCCGTCGGGCT
>JBFLXC010000207.1:0-3157 GCA_040757435.1 Spirochaetota bacterium
GTTCACCAGAGCATCCCCTCGGAACAGAGTTATATCGCCCACGGAAACGATGAGCCTGCCCCCGAGGAAGGAGGCTAGAACGCAAAAACCCTCCATGCGGACCCCAGCCCAGGGAGCCTAGCCCTGGGCGCGGCGAGAAAGAAGCTCCTCGGCTTTTTTGAGGAGATTCTCGAAATCCAATGGCTTGGGAAAGAAGGCGTCGGCGCCCGCGGCGAGCATGGAATCCCGGACATCGGGACTGTCCAAGCCCGTCATGGAAATGACGAAGGGCATGCCGATGGAAGGATCCAGGCGGATCCTTGTGCAGAGACTGCGGCCGTCCATGCCGGGAAGATCGTAGTCAAGGAAGATCAGGGCGGGGTGGCGCTCAGCGATGACCCTGCCGGCCTCGAAGCCGTCGAAGGCCTGGGCAACCCGGATGAGGGGAAGCTTGCGCTCCATAAGACGCTTGAGGATAGTGTTCAAGTCCCGGTCGTCGTCCACGATCAGGACAAGACCCTGGTCCACCTCGGCGTTCACCTCGATGTCGAGCTCCGGGGGAATGCGCATCTTCCTGGATTCAAGGAAGGCCACGAGATCCTCGGCGTAGACGCGGAACTGACCGCCCGGGGTGGTGAAAGCCTTGAGATGCCCGCTCTTGATCCAGTTGATAGCTGTCTGGTTCACAACGCCGCAGAGATTGGCAACCTCCAGGGCGGAATAGATTTTTATGCGCTTTTCCGCTTTAGCCATGGAATACAAGCATAGATCATGGATAGGGGAAAGTCCAGATTGCCACAGACCGAAATCCCAAGGCATCGGGTGCGGGCGCGGAGCCTGCGTTCCGGAGGCGGGAGGCCCCCTCTCCTGCGCGAAGGCTTGCAATTTGGGCGCACATTGCGTACCGTATCGCTCCATGAGCCTATTGCCCGACATCGAAAGCCTCGCAGTAAACGAAATCGCCATCCTCCAGAAGATCGCCGCCGACCTGGGCATAAAGACCCCCCAGGTTTCCGCCGTGGTCAGCCTCACCGCCGAAGGATGCACAGTCCCCTTCATCAGCCGCTACCGGAAGGAGCGCACAGGGAGCCTGGACGAAGTCCAGGTTCGGGACTGCGTCCACAAGTTCGAAAGCCTCAAGAACCTGGAAGAGCGCCGGATAGAAGTGACCAAGGGCATAAGCGCCCTGGGCAAGCTGGACGAAACCCTCTACGCCAACATAGCCAAGGCCACCACCCTCACGGAGCTGGAGGACCTTTGGGCGCCGTATAAGAAGAAGAAGAAGACCAGGGGCATGATGGCCCAGGAAAAGGGACTGGCTCCCTTGGCGGAGCTCATGCTGGCCAAGGGCAAGGAAGAGGTGGACGCCGCGGCGCCCGCCTATGTCAGGCAGGACGAAGAACATCCGGAGCTGTCCGTGGCCGACGCCGCGGCGGCCATCGAAGGCGCCAAGGACATCCTGGCGGAACGGGTCTCACAGGACATCGAAGCCCGGGCGGCGGTGAAGTCCTGGTACCTGAAGACAGGCAAGCTGGTCACCAAGGGCGTGGGGGACGAGGCCGCCAGGGAGAAGTCCACCTACCAGATGTACTGGGACTATTCCGAGCCCTTCTCCACCCTCAAGAGCCACCGCGTGCTGGCCGTGAACCGGGCCGAGCGCGAAGGAGCCCTGGAGGTGGCCATCGAAGTGGACTCCGAAGGAGCCCTGGAGCGGCTCAAGGAAAGGGTCCTCATCAACAACCCCTACCATGCCGAAGCCATCGAAAGCGGCCTCTCGCGCCTCCTCTCCCCGGCGGTGATCCGGGAAATCCGCTCCGACGCCATAGAATACGCGGAAACCCACGCCATCGACGTCTTCTCGGAAAACCTGAAGAACCTCCTCATGCAACCGCCCCTCAAGGGCTCCCGCGTCCTGGGCATAGACCCGGGCATAAGGACGGGCAGCAAGTGCGCCGCCCTGGACGAGACGGGGAAATTCCTGGACTACTTCCTCATCAACCAGGAGACTAAGCCCGAAGAGGCGAAGAAGGCCATAGCGGCGGCGGTCAAGAAGTTCAACATCGAAATCGTGGCGGTGGGCAACGGCACAGCCAGCCACGAAGTCCAGGCCGTTGTGGCCGCGGCAATGGAGGAAAACTCCCTGGCCTGCAGGTTCACCGCCGTGGACGAGGACGGAGCTTCGGTGTATTCGGCCTCGGACCTTGCCCGGGAAGAGTTCCCCGACCTGGACCTGACGGTCAGGGGGGCCATCTCAATCGGCCGAAGGCTCCAGGATCCCCTCGCGGAATTAGTCAAGATCGACCCCAAGAGCATCGGCGTGGGGCTCTACCAGCATGACGTGAACCAGAAGAAGCTCACCGAGCGCCTGGACGAGGTGGTGGGCTCGGTGGTGAACCGGGTGGGCGTCAACCTCAACACCGCCAGCTACGCCATCCTGAAGTACGTCTCGGGCGTGAACATGGGGCTGGCGAAGAAGATCGTGAAATTCAGGGAAGAGAAGGGAGCCATAGCCTCCCGGTCCATGCTCATAGAAATTCCCGGCATGGGCGCCAAGACCTTCGAGCAGTGCGCGGGCTTCCTCAAGATTCCCGAGAGCAAGGACGAGCTTGACAACACCTGGGTCCACCCAGAGAACTACGCCTTGGCCGGCGAGATCCTTTCAATCATCAAGGCCGGAGCCGATCCCTCCAAGGAGCAGCGCGGGGCCTTGAAGGAAAAGTACCAGGTGGGAGACACCACCCTGGACGATATCATCGTGGAACTCAAGAAGCCCAACCGCGACCCCCGTGAGGACCTGCCGCCCCCCATACTCCAGAAGGGCGTCCTCAAGTTCGAGGACCTTCAGGAAGGGATGAAGGTCACCGGGAAGGTGAAGAACGTGGTGGACTTCGGAGCCTTCATCGACATTGGCATAAAGGAAAGCGCCCTCATCCATGTGTCCGAGCTCTCCAACCAGTTCGTGCGGGACCCCATGGAAGTCATCAAGGTGGGGGACGTGAAGGAGTTCGTCATCATCAGCCTGGACGCGGCGCGCCGCAGGATCGGCCTGTCCCTCAAGGCCGCGAAGCAGAAAGGCCAGGATGGGAAGGCGGGACAGGACGACAGGAAGAGACAGGATACCAGGACAGGGCAGGATCAGCAGGAAAAGAGGGAGCCCCGCCGGGTGCTGCGCGTGGCG
>JBFLXC010000208.1:0-3134 GCA_040757435.1 Spirochaetota bacterium
CTTTCCACGAGATAGGGAAGCGGAGCGAAACCGTCTCGCACTACCACCTGGATCCGGCCGGATGGCTCGACCTCCCCGGCGGAGGCCAGAAGCTCTGCTACAACGAAATTCCCACCAAGCACAACTGGCATTACCTCAGGGTGGATTTCGACCTGGAGACGATGAAGTACCTGGCATTCCAATGCAACGACCGCGTATTCGACGTCTCCGGCCTGGACTCGCTCCATATTCCGGCGATGAAAAACCTGTGGTGCATGCTCAACCTCGCCTTCTTCGCCGAAGCCGACGACGACAGGCGTGTCTTCTTCTACCTGGACTCGGTCCTGCTTTCCGGAGATTTCTGATATGACGAATACCAGCTACAACGCGGTGGTGGAACGCAACGTGCTTTGGAACGGTCCCTTCGCCTCGGAGCCCTACGAATGCGGCTGGGCCAGGGAAGCGATAGTCTTCGTCCGCGCCCTCGCCGTGGCGAACCCAGGGGGCAGGGCGGTGGAAGCAAGGATCCAGATCTCGCCGGACGGGATCCGGTGGATCGACGAGGGCGGATCCTTCATCCTTCCGCAGGCCGAAGGACAGACGACCTTCCGCCGGGTCGCGCATTTCGGCAACTGGCTCCGCATCGCCGGAGACGCCTCGGGGGTCGAAATGAAGGTCCTGGTGACCCTTTCCCTCAAGGCCTGATGGGGTCAGACCCCATGTTGAATTAAACGCAGGTCAACTATCGGGGTCTGACCCCAAGTTGACGTTGAACATCCGGAGGTAGATGGATTCGAGGCGGGCCGCCAGAGCGGCGATGCTCCACTGCCGGGCATGGACAAGTCCCTCCTCGGCCTTGGCGCGGCGTAGGGCTGGGTCCTCAAGGAGGCCGAGTATGCCCGAGGCGAAATCCTCGGGATCGTCCTTGGCCAGGTAGCCGCCCACCCCGCCCGCGAGGATCTCCCCTGTGCCCATCTCGTCCACGCCCACCACGGGGGTGCCGCAGAGCAAGGCCTCGACGGTTACAAGGCCCTGGGTCTCGGTCTTGGAGGGGAAGACGAAGAGGTCGGCGGCCGAGTAGATCGCGGGGAGGCGGCTCCGGGGTTGGTAATCCATCCACGCCACCTTTCCGGCCCAATCCTGGGCGTCGACCAGCCGCCTGACTTCTTCCCTGTAGGGTCCTTCCCCCACGACGAGAAGCCGGACCGAAGGATCATGGGCGAACACCTTGGGGAGGGCCCCGATCAAAAGGTCGATGTTCTTTTCCTTGCCGATCCTGCCCACGTAGAGCAACAGATGTGATCCGCCGAAGCCCGGCCGCGCCAGGGCCAGCTCCTTGCGGAACTCCGCCGCCTCCACGGGGCGTGGACGGAAAATCCGGTTGTCCACCCCTGTGGGGACCACATGGAATTCCCTGCGTATGCCGTTGCCCATCATCTCGTCCCGTATGCTCCTGGAGGGGGTGATGATCACGTCGTCCTTGGCATAGATGGACCTGAGCCAGGCCCGGGCGACCTCGCGCCCCACTCGCTTGGAAAGGAAGGGGAGGTAGCCTTCCATGTACATCGCGTAATGGGTGTGGCAGGTGGAAAGGACGGGAAGGCCGCGGCTGCGGCAATAACGCCGCCCCATGGCGCCTATGGAGAATTCGGTGTGGATGTGGACCACCTGGGGATCGAAGTCGTCCACCTGTCGGAGGACGAACCAGGAATGCCAGGGCAGGGCGAGCCTGTCCTCGCCGGACACCAGGGCGGAGCCCGAAGGCACCCGTATGGTGCGGAATCGGTCCTCGTGGCCTTCCATGCGGCCGGGAGGGTAGGCCGGGCAGACTACGCAGATCTCGTGGCCCCGCTCGGCCAGGGCGCTGCCGAATTCGTCTATGGAATGCACCTGGCCGCTCACCCGGGGGTGGTAGGCGTCGGAAAAGTAGGCGATCCTCATCCTTTGGAGCGTCCCGACGCCCGGGGGTCCTTCCGCGCGTCGGATCGACTTAATCCTTCGCGCCACTCTTTCGCTGAGCCTGATGTCAAATCAAAACCCCCTTTGCGGGGCGTTACCCCTGTATGATCGACGACGCCCTGACTGAGAAAATAATCGGTTGCGCCTTTAAAGTCTACAACGTCCTCGGCGCCGGCTTCCTGGAGTCGGTCTACAAGAGGGCCCTGACCATAGAGCTCGCCAAGGCCGGCCTCGCGCACGCGGTGGAATCGCCCATCGTCGTGGACTACGAAGGGACGGCCGTGGGCAGCTTCTGCGCCGACATAATCGTGGGCGGCAAGGTGATCCTGGAGCTCAAGGCCGTCGATGAGCTCAACAAGATCCACGAGGTCCAGCTGGTGAACTACCTCCAGGCCACGGGCATCCCCATCGGCCTCCTCATAAACTTCGGCCCCCAGGGCGTCCGGGTGAAGCGCAAGTTCCGGGACTTCGCGCCCAAAAAGGAGAGTTAGACAGGATCGACATGATCCATTGGGATGTCCCATTCAAATCTTGTATTGCAACTGGAATTTAGTTGCAAATGTTGCCAACAAAGGATATCATTGAAAATGAGCAAAGATGAGAAGCTGGTGAATATTGAGAAGTTATGAAAGATGTCCTGACGTATAAGGAATTTATCGGCTCAGTGCATTTCAGCGCGGAAGATGAGGTTTTTTATGGGAAGCTGGAAGGCATAGACGATTTGGCCACCTTCGAGGCGAAGGATGTCGTCGGTTTGAAAAAAGCTTTTGAAAAAACCGTGGACGATTATATCGAACTCTGCTCACAAAGCGGGAAAAATGCCGAAAAATCGTACAAAGGCAGCTTCAATGTTCGCATTTCCCCGGAATTGCACCGAATCGCGAGACGGCGAGCAACCCAACTGGGCATTTCCCTCAACCAACTCGTTCTGGCCGCCCTGGAACATGAAATCAACTCTGGGTCAGCCCAGGGGTCCTCGCCTGCGGCGGCTCCAAAAAATTGACTTTAAGTGGGACTTCGCGCCCAAAAAGGAGAGTTAGACAGGATCGACATGATAATCCTGTAAATCCTGTCGAATTCTCCTGTAAATCCTGTCGAATTTGTCAAATTCCTTCCCGCGCCTTCAGGGGCCTGAGCGCCTGGCCAGCTCGGCTTTGTAATCCTCGAGGTTGCGCCTCAGGAGGGCGGGGGTGTCC
>JBFLXC010000209.1:0-3114 GCA_040757435.1 Spirochaetota bacterium
CCGCGGCCGGAGGGCGCCCAAAAGGCCGGCGGCCGCTACGAGGCGGTCCTTGAGACTTCCGCCCTCTCCTCCTTGGTGGATTCCTGCATCGCCGCGGGGAGCTTCGCCTTCGACACCGAGACCGACAGCCTCCAGCCCGCCCACGCCTCGATGGTGGGATTCTCCCTCTGCGTGGAGGAAGGAAAGGGCTACTACATCCCCTTGGCAAGCCCCGACGCCCGCCCCTTGGAAAGGGATTTCATCCTAAGGGAGCTTGGAAGGCTCTGCTCCTCCACTGCCCTCATGGTGGGACAAAACCTGAAATACGATCTCCACGTCCTTCGGAACCTGGGAATCCAGGTGCGCAATCCCCTTTTCGACACCATGGTCGCCGCCTGGCTCATCGCCGTGGAGATGAATTCCTTTTCCCTGGAAAGCCTGGCCGAACGTCTGTTGGGCTTGAAGGGCATATCGTTCGAGGAAGTGGTCCCCAAGGGAGGAAGCTTCGCCGACGTGGCCTTGGAAAGGGCGGCGGCCTACGCCGGGGAGGACGCTGACTTCACCCTGCGCATCTACCACGTCCTTGAAAAGGAACTGGAGCGCGAAGGCCTTTCGCCTATCTTCCGGGGCATGGAGATGCCCCTGGTCCCCGTCCTGGCCGCCATGGAAGCCCGGGGCATAACCGTGGACCCGGGGATGCTCAGGGCCTACGGGCTCGAACTCGACAAGGAACTGAAGGAGATCGAGGCGAAGGTGTGGGAGTTGGTGGGACATCCCTTCAACCTCGCCTCCACCAAGCAGCTCCAGGAAGTGCTGTTCGTTGAAAGAAAGCTCCCCATACAGAAAAGGACGAAGACAGGCTTTTCCACCGACACCTCGGTCCTGGAGGAATTGGCTCCCTTGGATCCGGTGCCCCAGCTGGTCTTGCGGAACAGGACCCTGGCGAAGCTCAAGAACACCTATGTGGATACCCTCGCCGAGCTGGCTGAGAAGGAAGGCAGGATACACACCACCTACCTCCAGACCGGAGCCGCGACGGGAAGGCTTTCAAGCAAGGATCCCAATCTCCAGAACATCCCCATCCGGGACGAGGAGGGCCGGCGCATCCGCTCCGCCTTCACCGCCGCCCCGGGCATGATGCTCATCTCCGCCGATTACTCCCAGATAGAATTGGTCGTCATGGCCCACCTCTCCGGAGACCGGAACCTCATCCAGGCCTTCAAGGACGGAGTCGACATCCACAAAAGGACTGCGGCCTTCATCTTCGGCGTCGACGAGGCCTCAGTAGGACCCGACCAGCGCCGGGTCGCCAAGACAATCAATTTCGGCGTGATCTACGGCATGAGCGCCTTCAGGCTCGCCCGGGACCTGGGAATCCCCAACGCCCAGGCCCAGGGATTCATAGACGCCTATTTCTCAACCTACTCGGGGGTGGCCCAGTTCATCCGGCGCACCATCGAGGAGACCGAAGCCTCGGGCTATGTCACCACCATGTTCGGCCGCCGCAGGAAAATCGAGGCGATCCTTTCTAAGAACAAGACGGAGCGCCAAGCCGCCCAAAGGGTGGCGGTGAACACCCCCATCCAGGGAAGCGCCGCCGATATCGTCAAGCGCGCCATGCTCGCCGTGGATTTTAGGCTTTCCAGGGAGATTCCCGAGGCCGCCATGCTCCTCCAGGTGCACGACGAGCTGGTCTTCGAGGCCCCTGAAGCCTCGGCTCACCGGGTGGCGGACCTAATCCGTCCCTTGATGGAAAACGCGGCTGAGCTTTCGGTCCCCCTCCGGGTCAGCATAGAGACCGCCCGTTCCTGGGGCGAGATGCATTGAAAGCGATGATCAAGGAATGCAAGTCATGAAGACCATAGTCGGGCTCACCGGCGGATATTGCTCTGGGAAGAACGAGGCCGCGCAAACCATGGCCAAGGAGGGCTTCCATCTCATCGATGTCGACCTCCTGGGCCACAAGGCCCTGGAATCCAGCACGAAGGAGCTGGAAAAGGCTTTCGGAAAGGTCATCCTCGATCCCGACGGCAGGATCAACCGCCGCGCCCTGGGGGACATCGTGTTCTCCTCCGCGGAAAAACTCCAGCTCCACGAGTCCATCGTGCACCCCACGATGCTTTCCCTCCTGAATCAAGAGATCGAAGCCTATGAGAAGGTTTGCATAAACGCCGCCCTCCTGTACCGGTTTCCCCAGGCCCTGGACTGCGACCTCATCATAGAGATGAGGGCGCCTTTCTTCACCCGGGTGAAACGGGGGCAGAACAGGGACAGGCTTTCGGTGCGGGATATACTGAAGAGGATTTCCAACCAGCACTACCTTTGGGACATGAGGCCCTCCGGGGGCCCGGAGATCGTCTACATAGACAACGACGGGGACCTGGCCGCCCTGGGCTCCGCCATCAAGGCCGTCCTGGACCGGCTTTCCGCCCGTCGGGCGGCTTCGCGTCCGAACCTGTAGAAAACACTGTATTTTCCTCCCCGCCCTTCCGATACATAAGAGGATGAAGGCCCTTCGGGGACCTAAGGGAGACATGTATGCCCGAGAACTCTAGGAAGTTCCTTTGGATCGGCTTGGCTGCCGGCGTTTTCGTCCTTGCGGTGGCGGCGGCGGTGTTCTTTGTATTTTCGCCCGGAGACCTGGGCAAGAAGAGCCCTGCGACGGCCGGCTCCTCGGAAGATTACCTCGCCCTTCCCCCCCAGCCTTCCGATGGCGGCGCCACCGGCCCAACCGATCAAGGCGCTGCCCAGGGCTCGGCCCAGAACGGCGGCGACATCATCATAGTCTACGGGGAAGACAGCGCGGCCAAGCAAAGTCCGACCCCCGGCTCCTCCGCCCCCTCCGCGTCGGCTCCCGCATACGCCCCATCGTCGAGCTACGCTCCATCTTCCTCCCCGGGCCCGGTTCCAAGCCCGAGCCCCGCTCCCTCAGCGAGCCCCGTTCCGGCCCCCAAGGCCGCCGCTCCCGCGCCCGTTCCGGCCCCGGCTCCCGCCCCCGCGGCGGTCAAGTCGAGCCCTCCTCCTGCGCCGAAGGCTCCGGCGGCCAAGGTCCCCACTGCGCCGAAACCCGCCCCCGCGCCGGCCGCCAGCTCGGGGTATTGGATCCAGACCGGGAGCTTTGTGCAGAAGTCCGGG
>JBFLXC010000210.1:0-3108 GCA_040757435.1 Spirochaetota bacterium
TATAACCTAAACCGGCCATCGAACATCTACAGTGCGGCGCATTGGCGAAAGTCCGGTGTGACCGCGAATAGGAGATCACGCGTACGTGTGAGCGCATCGCAAGCCTCCCGGTTCCCTTTTTTATAAGCAAGGAGGGGCATAGGAAAGTGTAATTCTATAAGCTCGGTTCTTTGGGAACCGCGGCGTTCTTGACTTAAAACATAGGGGATCACATGATGGCCAGGATCGACAGGAAGCCGGCGCCGCACATGAATCGCGGGAAAAATAATATTTGCGCGCTTCCTTTCAATGCATATACTTAGCAATAAGCGGCATAAAAGTGGCCCTTCCGCTCCTTGGATGATCCTCCTTCCGCCTACGCCTTTCCTCCGCCGCGCAAAGGAAGGTTCTATGAAAACCTGGAAGCTGCTGCTTTTCCTCATGGTCGTCGTCGTATCAATGAGTTCTACCTGCCAAGCCTGCCCAAACATCATTACGGCGAGCGCCGAGGCAGGTGGCAGGATAGTTCCCGTGGGAAATGTGGAAGTGGGAAACGGGGAGAGTTTCCTTTTCTCCATTTTCCCGGACGACGGTTATGAAATAAAAGATGTCGTCGTCAATGGGGCGAGCGTCGGCCCTGTGGAAACCTATCTGTTTTCAAAAGTCTTTCAAGACGGTTATATCATTGCCAAATTCAAGTCCAAGACCAATGAAGCCGGGTATTTCGGCTTCCAGGAAGAGTCGTATACCGTGTCGGAAGGCGCGGGAATCGCTTCGGTGGTGGTGACACGATACGGAGGGAGCAAAGGTGCGGTGGGGGTCACCTACTCGACATCCCCGGGTACGGCGAAGAGCAACGAAGACTATACGTATACTTCGAATGTTCTTACCTGGGGAGACGGCGACGCAAGCACAAAGACAGCAACGGTCTCTATCACGGATGATTCCGATTTCGAACCGGCCGAGACCTTCACCATCACGCTTTCGAATCCATTGGAGGGCGCGGAGCTTGGGACACCCATAACCACGACTATCACAATATCGAACAACGACACGTAATATTGATTTTTCAACCCATTGCGCTATTCCGCGATGGGCGATACCATCTGGCGGATCATGAAGCGGCCAAGCGGCGTGGTCATCCTCTATCTCTTCGGTTTCCTGAAAAGCCTTCAATTTTTCGGCGCCCTCTCCGTGCCCTACTTCCTCCACAGGATCGGCCTCGGCTACGGCCGGATGTTCCTCCTGGAAGCCCTCTTCTCCGGGGCCATGATGGCCCTGGAAATCCCCACGGGCGTGGTGGCGGACCGCTGGGGAAGGAAGGTTTCGCTCTTCTGGGGCTCGGTCCTCATGGGCCTGGGATTCCTAGCCTTCGGCTTCGTCCGTTCCTTCGGACTCCTCGCGGCGGCGGAAATAATCTGCGCCCTGGGCATGACCTTGGTGAGCGGGGCGGACAGCGCCCTCCTTCATGAGACCGCCAGGTCCGAACTGGGAGACCGGGGGCCCGAGGCCGAAGGAGCCATGGCAAAAGTGTTTTCCCGGTACCACGCCGCCTGCACGGCGGGACTATTCGTCTCCTTTCCCCTGGGTTCGCTTTTCGTCGGGAGCGGCCTCATGGAATACCGCCGAGCCTTGGGCTTTGTGTTCGTCCTCACCGCCCTTTCCTTCGGCCTGGCCGCGGCGTCCATCCTAGGCCTGAAGGAAGCCGCGAGGCCGACGAAGCGGGAAGGATTCCTCCGCCATGGCATAGAAGGCTGCCGCATCGTCCTGCGGACGCCGCGGCTTCGGAGCTTCGGCATCAACTACGCAGTCATCTCAAGTCTGACCTTCTTCATGTTTTGGTTCTACCAATCCATACTGGACAGGGAGGGAGTGCCCGTGGCTTGGTACGGAATCGTCGGCGCGGGATACAACCTGGGAGCCACGCTCCTGCTCGCGGCTTCCCCAAGGATTAGGAAGGCCCTGGGGGAAAACCGCGCCCTCTTCGTCTCTTCTCTCCTTCCGGGCCTGCTCTTTCTTTCCGCAGGCCTTTTCCGCGGCCTTGGGATCGCCCTGGCGGCGATTTTCGGCGTGACGATGCTCAAGCTGTTCCGGGCCCCGCTTTTGTCCGCCTCCATGAACTCCCTGATGGACGACGGGCACAGGGCGACGGCCCTTTCCGGAATCTCCATGGCCGAAAGAGTACTCATCGCCCTCCTCTATCCGATCGTCGGGCTGGCGGCGGACTGGTCCCTGGAGGCCTGCCTGGCCGGCTTGGGAATCCTCACCCTCGCCATGTCCTTCGCCGTCAGGCTCAAGGACGCGGATGAAGGCCGGGGTGAATTGACGGGGAAGCCCTCCTGAAGGATACTCCAAGGCATGGAAATCACCCTTGAGAACGAATCCGTCAGGGCTGTCGTGTCAGACCTGGGAGCCACTCTGGACAGCCTTTTCGACAAGACCAAAGGCAGGGAGCACGCCTGGCCCTACGATCCCGCGGTGTGGCCCCGGCGCACCCACCTGTGCTTTCCGGTCTGCGGAAAGCTCCTTGACGGGGAATACATCCACGAAGGCGTCCGTTACTCCATGCCTATGCACGGCTTCCTCAGGGAGAAGAAGTTCCGATTGGCGGAACGGTCCGCGGAATCTGCGACGCTCTCCTTCACCTCCGACAGGGAAACTTTGGCAATCTATCCTTTTACCTTCGAGGTTCTGGTTCGCACAACTTTGATTCCGAACGGAATCGAGATCGCCTACCGCGTGGAAAACCGAGGAAAATCGGAAATGCCTTATTCCATTGGCTCGCATTACAACTATTTGGTCCCTTTCAATGCGGAAGAGCAGTTGGGCGATTTTGAAATCGACTTCGGATCGGTCCAATCGGCTGGAAGGATCGAATTTTCCGACGGTTTTGTGTCGGGACTTTCGGAGGATGTCTTCCATGGGGCGGGTTCCCTGCGCCTAAGCGGCCTCTTTTCACGGGGAGCGGTCGCATTCGCGTTGTCCGATTTGACTACCAGCACCGTGACGTTGCGCGGAACCAAATCGGGGTTCTCGACCAGCCTGGGCATGGAAAACTTCGACCACCTTCTGCTGTGGGCGCCCAACGACGCCGCCTCCTTCGTCTGCCTGGAAGCCTGGGCCGGCCTT
>JBFLXC010000211.1:0-3091 GCA_040757435.1 Spirochaetota bacterium
GGGACGACTGTGGATTTCGCGTTGTGTGATTCTATCATGGCGATCTTCTTGGGCGACGTTCCCTGGGGCACGAAGATTTCGCAGGCTATGCCAGCCCTCGCGAAATAGGCGGCAACCGCGTTGCCTGCGTTTCCGCTTGAATCCTGGACCGCGGCCCTGACGCCTATGGAATCGCACAACCATGCGAGTACCGCCGCCCCCCTGTCCTTGAACGAAAGAGTGGGCATGAAATAATCCATCTTCGCCAGGGCGCCGGGCTCCAGCTCCACGATGGGCGACATTCCTTCTCCCAGGGTGATCCGACGCCAGCCTTCCCCCAAAGGGGGCATGAAGGCGCGGTACCGGAAAATATTCCATTGGCCGCGGTCGATCAAGGCGGGATCCCAGGCAGGGGGCGCAAAATCCAAGTCCCAAAGGCCTCCGCAGGAGCACCTGGGCCTAAAGGAAGCTATGCTTTCGCTGGCGCCGCAGTCTCGGCAACGATATTCCATTGCTTTTTCCTTTTCTTCCTACGCTTGGAAGCTCTCGCCCGCCAAGCCCCTGGGGAATTCCATGACGCAGCCTTTGAGGGGATTGACGATCTGGCTGATCCTAAGGTTTCCCGCCAGGGAAAGCAGCATCCCGCATTGCTCCGGACTCAGCCCGGAATGGCTCGAAAGGAAACCGTGCATAATCCTCGCGGCCTTCACGGAACATATGTCCAGCGAAGGGTCGGCGGCTATGGAGATATATTTGTCCGGGGTGAGGATGAAGGGCAGGGGAATGTCATTCCGGCCCTTGAGGACGTCGATCCTGACCCTGACCGTACCAGGGACCTCCAAGGCGCAGATCACGGTCTCCCCATCACCCTGGACGGCGTGGATGTCCCCCATGGAGAGGAGGGCTCCCTCAACCTCCACAGGCAGGTAGAGAATGGCTCCTTCCCCAAGGTCCTTGATATCCAGGTTGCCGCCGTGGCGGCCGGGCTCCTGGGTCGAGACGCTTCCTGCCGCGGGGGCCGTGCCCGCCACCCCCACCATCGGCCTCAAGGGTACGCGGATTCCCCGATCGAAGAGCCCATAGCCGTTTTCCAAGGGGAAGACCCTGCAGTGGGTGCCTTTGATTTCGTAGGTCCCCACCCCTTCCCGGGCGGTCATGCAGCCTGAATCCTCCAACTCGATGCCGAGGATCTCCACCCTCAGGATGTCGCCGGGCAGGGCGTTCCTTATGTAGAGCGGGCCGGTGGCGGGATTGTTCCTGGCCATGTCCACCTGGGAGAAGGGGAAGCCGTCGTAGGCGATCTGCCCGCTGTAGCAATCCTGGCAGGAGAAGGAAACGACTTCACCGCTCTCCGCCTCGGCGCAGGGTACTGCCCGCGGATCGAAGTCGAAGCGGACGCGATGCTTCGGAATCCTCACCATGCCGAACCTCCCTTCCCACGGGAGAGGGAACCAGGTTCAGGCTTGAGTTCGGCGATCCCTTCGATTTCCACCATGCAGCCGAAATGAAGGGAGGGAACGGGGACTATGGCCCTGGCAGGCCTGTGGGTTCCAAAGAAATCGGCGTACAGGGCGTTGACCTCGTCCCATCCGGCTATGTCCGTGATATAGATGCGGCACTGCACAACCTCCGACCTGTCGACTCCCGCTTCCTTGAGCACCCGGTCGAAATTGGCGAGGGCTTGGCGCACATGGTCCGCCAAGCCTCCCTGGGGTATGAGGCGGGTGTCCGGATCGATGGAAAGCTGGCCGGAAACGTAAAGCATGCCCTTGGACGCCACGGCATGTGAATAATGACCCTTGTTGGCTCCCTTGAAGGGGGGATTTATCTTTTCCATGTTTTCCTCCCGCCTGCCATGATACCATGAAGCCCGAACTTTTAGGCATTGCTTGCGCCGTCCTGCGTCGGGGTATACATTTCTGCCATGCGATTCGGAGAATTCCTGGCGTATTACCTGAAGAGCCCCCTGGGAATAGGGAGCCTGGCCGGAAGCGCCGGCCTGGCCCTGCTCGGCATGGCCTTGGGCCTTCCCTTCCTTCCCTCCGCGGCCGGCGCCTTGGCGCTGGCCTTGCTTACCGGCGTCGTGTCCCTGGCGGGCGGAGCGGGGGCGAGGGCAATAGCCGAGGCCAAGGGAGTCGAGAGGGCGAGGGACGTGCGAAGGCGAGTCTCCGAGGCCGAGGAGATCAAATCCCGCCTCGCGGGCCTGAGGATTTCGGACGCAGAGGTGGCGGCCGCGTTGGGCGCCGTCGTCCTCGCGGCGGGGGAATACCTGGAATCCTGCAAGACAAGGGAAAGCTACGATCCGGAGGCGAATTTCGCCCTGGAATCGGCCTTGGAGATCGTCGGGCTCCATCTTTCGGAATCGAACGAGACATCGGTGGAGCGGCGGTTCTCCCTGCCCGACGAGAATCCCTTCGAAGATCCGAAAGGCAGGGTGGTGGCGGGTCTGAAGGAAAAGGCTTCGACTCTCCGCAGGGCGAGGCTTGGCTTGGAGGGCGGGCTGGGCGCCGGAGAGCGCATGGCCATCGAGGAGGAATTGAGGTGATTCGAGGAAAAAAAACCCGCGCTCCCTTGGGCGTCTTGGCGGCGCTCCTTATCCTGTTCCTTGCGCCCGCAGCGTTGCCCGCCCTCTCCACGGACCTGGAAAGCGCAGACATCACCGTCGTCTTGGGCACGGAGGGGAAGGCAGAGGTATTCTACCGGCTTTACTGGAAAGCATCGGGCGGCAAAATGCATGGCTTTTATTTCCAAGGCGAAGCCTTCGAGCCCGTCTGGAATCTTGAGCGTTGCTTCGCCGACCTGGGGGACGGATCCAGGGTGCCCTTGGAGATAAAGGCCTTGGGTTCGGGCAGGTACGATGTCGTCTTGGAAAGGGGCAAGGGCTTCACCGGCGAGGCGTACTATTTCCTCAACTACGCGGGGGATTTCGGTTCGGCGGGGCTGGTCGGCCTGACCAGGAGCGAAGAGTCGGGAGAACTCATCTACTTCGACTGGGCGCCGGTGCAGTGGGACGAGCCGTTGAAGGCGAGGACGGTGCGCCTCGTCCTTCCGATAGCCGTTGGAGGAGAGTCGCTCAGCGAAGCGGAGCGCGGCGCGGTGCCCCGAAGGACCG
>JBFLXC010000212.1:0-3003 GCA_040757435.1 Spirochaetota bacterium
ATGGAGCCGGCGCCGTAGATTTCCTTGGCGATGGTCTCGATCTTCTGCTTGATGGAGAGGTCCAGGGGGTACAGAAGATGGGGCTTGGAGGGCAGGTTGGCCGCCTTGTCCACGGCGCGGGCCAGGTCGGCCGCGCCCTCGCCGCCCTTCGCCCAGTTGTAGGAGACCACGGCGTCAGCCGCTCCCGCCTTGAGGGCCGCCTGGCGCACGAACTCGTGCTCCTTGGCGGTGTCTGTGGGGAAGGCGTTGATGGACACCACCGCGGGAAGCCCGAACTTGCTGATGATGGAGAGGTGGGCTTCAAGGTTGGCGATTCCCTTGGCCAAAAGCTCAAGGTTTTCCTGGGTGTAGGCGCTGGAGAGGGGCTTGCCCGGGGTGACCTTGGGGCCGCCGCCGTGCATCTTGAGGGCCCTGACGGTGGCCACGAGAACCACGGCGTCGGGCATGAGGCCTGAGGCGCGGCACTTGATGTCCATGAACTTTTCAAAGCCCATGTCCGAGCCGAAGCCGGATTCCGTGACCACGTAGTCTCCCACCCTGGTGGCGATGCGGTCCGCCACGATGGAGGAGTTGCCGTGGGCGATGTTGGCGAAGGGGCCGGCGTGCACGAAGGCAAGCTGCTCCTCCAAGGTCTGGAGGACGTTCGGCTTGATTGCGTCCTTCATGAGTATGGTCATGGCGCCCGCCACGCCCAGGTCCTCGGTGGTTATGGCCTTGCCGGACTTGTCCAAGGCCACGACGATCTTGCCGAGGCGCTGGCGGAGGTCCGTGAGGTCCGTGGCGAGGGCAAGGATGGCCATGACTTCGCTGGCCACGGAGATGTCGAAGCCCATCTCGCGCAAGGGCCCGTTCTCAAGGCCGCCGAGGCCGGCAACCATCTTGCGCAGGGTGCGGTCGTTGATGTCCATGACCCGGCGCCAAAGGATGTTGTAGGGATCGATGTTGAGCTTCTTCTGGCCCAGCTTCTCGTAGTAGGCGTCGGACCAGCGGCTCTCGTGGTACATCCGAGCGTCTAGGCCGGCGGCGCAGAGGTTGTGGGCCGCGGATACGGCGTGGATGTCCCCGGTGAGGTGGAGGTTGAAGTCCGCCATGGGAACGATCTGGCTGTAGCCGCCGCCGGCCGCTCCACCCTTTATCCCGAAGGTGGGCCCCATGGAGGGTTGGCGGATGTTGGCTATGGCCTTCTTGCCGATGTAGCCCAAGCCCTGGGCGAGGCCTACGGTGGTGGTGGTCTTACCCTCGCCCAGGGGGGTGGGGGAAATGGCCGTGACGTCGATGTACTTGGCTCTTTTGGCCGGAGCGGGCTCGTTCAGGATCTCGAGCTTGACCTTGGCCTTGTCGACGCCGTAATGCTCCAAAAAGCGCTCTTCAATGCCGTAGCGGCCTGCGATTTCGGAAATCGGCTTGACATCCGCCGCCTGGGCGATGTCGATGTCGTGGGGAACGGGACTCTGGCGAACTATGGACATTATTGCCTCCCTATGCCGCGCCTCGCGCGGTTGCTAAGTATACGAAAACGAGTACGCCGGGTATAGTCCGGCGCACTCGTCGTTCTTGAAAGAGAACCTCTTACAGGCCGTACTGCTTGCGGAGTTCCTGGACCACGTCGTCCTTCATGGTGAAGGTGTATTCCTCGGTGGGGAATTTCTTCTCCTGGACTTCGCCGATGAAATCCTTGACCGCCTTCATCTGGAAGTCGTAGGCGTTGGCGTAGACCTTGACGAACTTGGGGGTGAATCTCTTGAAGAGGCCGAGGATGTCGTGCAGGACCAGGACCTGGCCGTCGCAGTCGATGCCGCCGCCGATGCCGATGGTGATGCACTTGACCTTCTGGGTGATGAGCTGGGCGAGCTGGCGGGGAATGGCCTCGAGGACGATGGCGAAGGCGCCCGCCTCATCCAAGGCGATGGCGTCTTCGATCACCTTCTTGGCCGCGTCCAGGGACTTTCCCTGGACCTTGAAGCCGCCCAGGGCTCCGGCGGTCTGGGGGGTGAGGCCGATGTGGCCGAAGACGGGAATGCCGGCCTTGACGATGGCTTCGACGGTGGGGGCGAAGTCCTGTCCGCCTTCGAGCTTTATGGAATCGCAGCCGCCGTCCTTGTAGAGGATGCCGGCGTTGGTGATTGCCTGTTCCTTGGAGATGTTGTAGGACATGAAGGGCATGTCTCCCACCACGTGGCAGCGCTTGACAGCCCGCATGACGGGCTTGGTGTGGTTGAGCATCTCGTCCATGGTGACGGGGGTGGTGCCGTTGTAGCCGAGCTCCACCATCCCGAGGCTGTCGCCCACGAGGATTATATCGATTCCCGCCTCATCCACCAGGAGCGCCTGGGGATAGGAATAGGCGGTGATCATGGAAATCTTCTTGCCTTCTTTCTTCATCGCAGCGAGGTCGGGGATCGACAGTTTCTGGACATCGGCCATAGTGTTCTCCTTTGAATAGACCCAAGGTTATTTAGTCCATTATATCTCGATATTTCCCTCCCCACAAGCGAGAGGATCAAAAAATGAAATAGAGTTTTAGTTAGTTATTCCTCCGGTCCCTGTCCGACCTTGACAGGAAAGGGGGAGGCATCCATTATTTTCCCCATGACACAGCACATCTTGAGGGATTCCATCACCGACGTGCCCGGCATTCGGGTCGGCCACGCCCAGGATCTGAAAGCGGCCCGGGGGGTCACGGTCATCCTTTGCGAAAACGCCAAGTCCGCGGGAGTGGACGTGCGCGGCGGCTCTCCCGGCACAAGGGAGACGGATTGCCTTTCGCCGGTGAACATGGTGCCGGCGCCCCACGCGATCTATTTTTCCGGCGGAAGCGCCTTCGGCCTTGCGGGAGCCGGCGGGGTCATGCGCTACCTCAGGGACCGGGGCATAGGCTTCAACGCCTGGAACAATATCGTTCCCATCGTATCAGGGGCCGTCATCTTCGACCTCACCGTGGGAGACGGGCTTGCCTATCCCAACGAAGACATGGGCTACGCGGCCTGCGAGGCCGCCGAAAAA
>JBFLXC010000213.1:0-2920 GCA_040757435.1 Spirochaetota bacterium
TCCATAGCCCGTTTCCAGCAGAAGAGGCTCTCGGTCTTCATCCTGGTGGCGCGCCTCATGCCTGGCATCTCCTTCCTCATGCCCTGGTACATCATCTTCTCCCGCATCAAGCTCATGGACAGCTACGCCGCCCTCATCCTTTCCCACATGCTCATCGCCCTTCCCATCGTGGTGTGGATAATGTCGAGCTATTTCGAAACCGTACCGGTGGAGATGGAGGAATCGGCCATGGTTGACGGAGCCACGAGGCAGAGGGCCTTCATGTCGATCATCCTGCCGGTCTCCGGGCCTGGGATCGTCACCTCGATCACCCTTTCCTTCATCTTCTCCTGGAACAACTTCATGTTTTCCCAGGTCCTGAGCATGGAAAGGACAAAGACATTGCCCATCGCGGTCTACAACTTCGTTTCCTACGCCGAAGTCGACTGGGGCGCGGTGATGGCCGCTGCGGTGGCCATCATGGCGCCGGCGATCATCCTCACCATGATCTTCCAGAAATACGTGGTGAAGGGGCTCACCATGGGCGCGGTGAAGGGCTAGGAAGGCGAGGCGCCGCCCCCCCCCCTTAGGCGGCGCGGCCCACGTAGACAGAAGGCGGGAAGGGTACTATCCTCAGGCGTATATGCGTCCCAACGACCTGGCGGAAGGGATCAAAGACCTCCTCGCCCATACGCCCGCGTATCCGGGCAAGGCTCTCGTCGTAGACATAATCGCCAACCCCAACGCCGGAGGCTTCAAGCGCCGCAGATTCGCCCTGGCCCGCCACCGGGAGCTGGCGGCTCTCAGGGAGAGCGCTTCGGCCTTTCCGAAGCGCAAGGACGAAATCGTCGTCCGCCTCCACCTGACGGAACGCTGCGGCCACGCCTCGGCCCTGGCCCAGCGCGTGGTGGAGAAATCCCTGGCCAACGGCGTGGATTCCCTCCACATCCTCATGACGGCCGGGGGCGACGGCACGAGCCTTGAGACGGCGGAACGGCTCATCCGCCTTGCGCCGGAGGAAAGGGACAGGTTCGCCCTCCTGCGCCTTCCCATGGGCACAGGCAACGACGGCTCGGAGGGCAGGACACTCCTAGCCTCCCTGGGACGATTCCTGGCCCCATTGGCCCTGGAACGGAGGGCCGCGGTCCGGGTGGTCCCCTCGGAGGAGGGAGGCAAGATGCCCCTCTGGTCCTTCAACATCGCATCCGTGGGTCTCGACGCCTATGTGGCGGACAAGACCAACCGCCTCAAGTCCATGTTCCCCGGGGATTCCTACAAATTCTGGGTCAACGTGGCCACCCTCCTGTACGACCGCGCCTATACCGTCGCACCCATGCGCCTCAAGGCCTGGGATTCCGCGGGTTCCGTGGTCCTGGAGGAGGAGGGCGAGAAGCTCTTCGTCGCCCTAGGCTCATCGGGGCATCGGCAATACGGCTCCAACAAGAAGATCCTTCCGGGAGAGGAAAACGGTATCGCCGTTTCCCAGACAAGCCTTTTCCGCAAGCTGCTCGTGAAGGGCGCCATAGAGCAGGGAAGGCACGAGAACGTAAGGGAAGTCCGCCACTTCTCCGCACAGCGGATAGAGCTGGATTACCCGGAGAGGATACCCCTGCAATGCGACGGCGAGGCTGAGGTGTTGGCCCGATGCGACTTCCCCTTGGCCATGGAGAGGATACCCAATCTTTACAATACCCTGGTCCCGGATCCCCGAGCCTAATACGAAAATTTGAGTAAATCTCAGTTGTTTCTATTGACAGTATCATTTCCTCCATGCCAGTATGATTCTACAGACAGAAACACAGATGTGCATTGCGGAGGAAACGAATGCTGAGAAGAGCGATCCTGAGCGAAAGCGAGATGCCGAGGGCGTGGTACAACCTGGCCGCCGATCTTCCGACCCCCCCCTTGCCTCCCTTGGGCGGAGACGGAAAGCCTGTGGGACCGGACCAGCTCGCGGCGGTATTCCCCATGAATCTCATAGAGCAGGAAATGTCCACCCAGCGCTGGATCGACATTCCGGAAGAAGTGCTTTCCATCCTCTACACGTGGCGGCCCTCGCCCCTCCAGAGGGCCTACGGCCTGGAGAAAGCCTTGGGAACGCCGGCCCGCATTTACTTCAAGAACGAGAGCGTTTCCCCCGCGGGAAGCCACAAGCCCAACACCGCGGTGGCCCAGGCGTACTACAATAAGATTTCGGGCATCGAAAAACTCACGACGGAGACCGGCGCGGGGCAGTGGGGCTCGGCCCTCTCCTTCGCATGCGCGCAGTTCGGGATGGAATGCAAGGTATACATGGTCCGCTCCAGCTACAACCACAAGCCCTACAGGAAGATGCTCATGCAGACCTGGGGAGGCTCGTGCATACCCAGCCCCAGCGACACCACCGCCGCCGGCAGGGCCATCCTGGCCAAGGATCCCGTTTCCCCCGGGAGCCTCGGCATAGCCATCAGCGAGGCCGTGGAAGCCGCGGTGACCGACGGTTCGGGCAAGACCCGCTACGCCTTGGGCAGCGTGCTCAACCACGTGATGCTCCACCAGACCATCATAGGGCTTGAGGCGAAGAAGCAACTCGCCATGTTCGGTGAGAAGAAACCCGACCAAGTCATAGCCTGCGCCGGGGGAGGATCCAATTTCGCAGGCCTGGCCTTCCCCTTCCTGGCGGACAAGATAGCCGGACAGGAAATGGAGATCATTCCCGTGGAGCCAGCTTCCTGCCCGACCCTGACCAAGGGGGTGTTCGCCTACGACCTGGGGGATGTGGCGGGGATGACGCCCTACCTTCCCATGTATACCCTAGGCCATACCTTCATGCCCAACGCCATGCACGCAGGGGGCCTGAGGTACCACGGGATGTCGCCCTTGGTTTCCATGGCCGCCAAGGAAGGCCTCCTGGCACCCAAGGCAGTGGGCCAGCTGGAATGCTTCGCCGCCGCCGTGGCCT
>JBFLXC010000214.1:0-2910 GCA_040757435.1 Spirochaetota bacterium
AATTGACCATGAGGTAGTCCGAATCCTTCCACAGGGCCGAAGCCTGGAAGGTGGCGTCCCCATGGCCCAGGACCTTGCCTTGGGGTCCTTCGGCCTGGAAGGCGAAGCCCACCCCTTCGGGACCCATCCCCAGGGGCTCCAGGACCTCCCTTTGTATCTCCTCCACCCAACCCCTGACCACAAGGCCCGTCCGTCCGAGGCCCTTGAGTGCGTCCACGGCATAGGCCGCCAGGGGGATGAAATCCCTGCCCGGCGCAAGGCGGTTCTTGACGGGGAAAAGCCCCCTGGGAGCGTCCAGGGGGAAGGCTTGAGTCCTTAGGGAGTGGGGATCCCGGGCATCGGGCGGAATCGCCGCCTTGGCCTGGGCCAGGGATTTCTTCCATCGGGAGCCCGCGCCGGCCAGGAGGGTGAGGCAGGATGTGCGGGTGGCGAGGCTTCCCAAGAATTCCCGGCCGGCGCGGGCCGCAAGCCCGAGGCCTTGGGCATGCCGGGGCGAAGGCATGCGACCCATGTCAGGGCTGGCACTCATGGCCGGTGCCCGGCCCGCATTCCATGGGCTCCGGGGGGGCGGAGATGACGCCGGGCTTCAAGACCCGGTATTTCCGCACGAAGCCGCAGGGGCGGTAGGTCATCTTCGCCTGGCGCAGGCCTTCGTTTCCAAGGTCCTGCTCGCGGTTGATGTAGACGTGGTGGGCCGGCAGGGACTGGGCGAAGGCCTGGTTGATGAATTGATAGATGCCCTTGAAACGGTCGCAGGCCTTTTCGAAATGGATGGCGAAGCTCTTGCCCTTGGCGAGGGATTCCCCAAGGCACCAGCCTACGGGTTCTTCCTTCACGTAGTACACCGCCCCGCGCATGCCCAGGAGCTCGAACCTTTCAAGCCCCTCCCGGGCCGCGGCGTAGTCCCCCTCGTAGCCCTTGGCCGCCCTCCATTCGTCCAGGACCGCCAGGGCGTCGACCACGTTTTCCTTCCTCAAGGGCCTCTGTTCGCATTCGTAATTGTTGATGAAGCCGTTCACCTGGTTCCGCTTCTTGTGGTATTCACGTCCGGACAGCTCGACCAGGTCCTTCCGGTAATAGAGATAGTCGAAGTTGTCCCTGTCCTCCGACACCTGGTAGCCCCGGGCCTCGAGGCCGATGCGG
Organism: Spirochaetota bacterium; assembly: GCA_040757435.1. Taxonomy (GTDB): domain Bacteria; phylum Spirochaetota; class Spirochaetia; order Treponematales; family Rectinemataceae; genus VKGY01. The sequence continues at coordinate 1,144 of JBFLXC010000214.1, forward strand.
TGGGCGGCGGCTGCGGTTTCCGATAGGTTCTTCATGAAGTCGTGGGAGCGCATCAGCTCGTCCACGATGTCCCAGGTCTCGGCGAAGCTGGGCAGGGAGAAGAAGCTCTTTCCATCCTTGCTCCCTTCAATGGCCACGCAACCCGTGGGCAGGCGTGAAAGGCGGTAGCCGTAGGTGCTTCGGAATAGGTAAAGGTTGGAGAAGGTGAATTCCGAGACTCCGTCTGCGAGCATGTTGAGGCCGGGGTAAAGCTCGTCCCTCATGGCGAGGGAGATGGGAGCGAATTCGGGGAAAGGCGGGATGGAAGTATCGTTGCTCATTCCCTGGATGATACGAAGAGGCGCCGCGAAGGGCAAGGGATGGGGACGGTTGCCAGGGGAAAGGGTTTGGGTCCATAATCGGCCTACTATGAAAGACATCGCGAACCTGCTTTCCCACGATTACGTACCGGCCCTGGTGGACCGCCTGGTCCGCTACTGCAAGATGGACACCCAGAGCGACCGCCACATCGAGGACATACCCTCCACCCCCACCCAGTGGAACCTTGCCAGGCTCCTCATGGAGGAATTGAAGGCCCTGGGCGTCTCGGACCTGGAACTGGACGAGCACTGCTACCTCATCGCCCGGATTCCCGCCACCCCAGGCCATGAGAAGCTTCCCTGCTTCGCCCTCATGGCCCACATGGACACGGCCAGCGACGTTCCCGGCTCCCCGGTCAAGCCGCGGGTGGTGAAGGCCTACGACGGCTCCCCCATCCGCCTCTCCGAATCCCGGGTCCTGGATCCGGCGGAGTTCGCCGACCTGAATGACCACATCGGGGACGACCTGGTGGTCACGGACGGGAATACCCTGCTCGGCGCCGACGACAAGGCGGGCGTGGCGGAGATCATGACAGCCCTGGAATGGCTCCTTTCCAATCCCCAGGTCGCCCACGGTCCCATGGAGATCTACTTCACCCCTGACGAGGAGACGGGCAAGGGCATGAACCTCTTCCCCCTGGAGAAGACCAAGGCCAAGGCCTGCTACACCCTGGATGGGGGAAAATCCGCGGAGATCGAGGCCGAATGCTTCACCGCCTACGCTGTCCAGGCCAAGTTCCTCGGCAAGGTGATCCACATCGGCGCGGCCCGGGGAAAACTGGCCAACGCCGTGGCCATGGCCTGCCACTTCGTCTCCCTCCTCCCCCGCTCCGAAAGCCCCGAGGCCACGGACAACTGGTACGGCTACTACTGCCCCATCGAGATCAAGGGCGGCATGGAGGAAACCAACGTCGATGTCTATCTCCGGGATTTCAGCGCCGAGGGCATGGAGCGCCGCATCCAGGCGGTCAAGGCCTTCGCCGCGGCGGTTGAAGCCCAGTTCCCCTTGGGAAAGGTGGAGCTCACCGTGAAGAAACAGTACCTCAACATGAAGGAGAAGCTGGACCAGCGCCCGGAGGTGATGGAGAAGCTCAAGGCCGCGGTGGAGAAGGCCGGGGCTGTCCCAGCCATGAAGCCCATCCGGGGAGGCACGGACGGCTCAAGGCTCACCGAGAAAGGCATTCCCACGCCCAACATCTTCACCGGGGGCTACAACTACCACTCCCGCACGGAGTGGGCCTCGGTCGCTGAGATGTCCCTGGCGGTGCAGACCCTGAGGCACCTGATCCAGGAGTGGGCCAAGGCCTAGGCTGGACTGAGGCGGAATTTGTCCGCCGACGCATGCCAAGAAGGCCCGAAGGCGGCGCGGACGCGTTGCCGTCGGGCCGTCCGCGTGGTCTGTTGATAG
>JBFLXC010000215.1:0-2901 GCA_040757435.1 Spirochaetota bacterium
GTTTCCCGGCCACGAGTACCCGCGCAGGAGCGAGATGCATTCGGGGCTCAAATCGGGGGCTTTTCCGCAGAAGTCCGAGGCGCCGAGCATGCTGCGGACCAAGGGCAGGATGTCGCCCCTGCGTTCCCGCAGCGGCGGGATGGAGAGGTTGAGGACGTTGAGGCGCCAGAACAGGTCGTTGCGGAAGGCTCCGGAGGCCACCAGGGCGACGAGGTCCCGGTTGGAGGCGGCGACGATCCTCACGTCCACGGGGATTATCTTGTCGTCTCCCAGTCGCATGACTTCGTGCTCCTGGAGGACGCGGAGCAGCCTGGCCTGCAAGGCCAGGGGCATCTCGGAGATTTCGTCCAGGAAGACGGTGCCGCCGTGGGCTATCTCGAAGAGGCCGGGCTTGCCCTTTTTCCTGGCCCCCGTGAAGGCTCCGTCCACGTAGCCGAACATCTCGCTCTCGAAGAGGGTCTCCGGGATGGCGGCGCAGTTCATGGCCACGAAGGCGCCGGACCGGCGGTCAGAGGCGTTGTGGATGCTTTGGGCGAACATTTCCTTGCCCACCCCCGATTCGCCGCGGATAAGGATGGAGGCGTTGGTCCTTGCGTAGCGGACCGCCAGGTCGATTGTCCTTCGGCTGGCGGGGTCCTCTGCGACGATGTCGCCGAAGTCGAATTTCGCCACATAGCCCTTGAAGTAGATTTCCCGGCGGATATCCTCCTCCAGCTTCTGGATGCTGCCTATGTCCTGGAGGGTTATCACCGAGGAGGCCACCGAACCCTCGACCTTGACGGGTATGGAATCCACCATGACCCGCTTGGGTCCCAGGTCGATGATTTTCCTGACTTCCCCGCCGTCCCTGGCCTCAGTGCCCTGGGCTGAGGTCATCTCCATGAGGAAGGGAGGCAGCTTCGTGCCGTAGCCCCAGGCCCTGCCCTCGGCGGCGTGGCGCAAGAGCTCGCGGGCCTTGCCGTTCATCTGGAAGACCCTGCCCTCTCCGTCCGTGGCAATGATTCCTTCCCGGATATTCTCCATGATTATCCTGAGTTCCTCGGCCCGGCGGCTTTTAAGGCGCCGCGCGGCCACGATCTTGGAGGCTTCCTCGAGGGCGTAGCGGATGGAGGTTTCGCCGGACTCGATGAGGACCGAGGGGACGGTGCGGTTCGACGCCACCTTGGAGGTTATGACCCCTCCCAGGAGCACGTCCATGCCGTCCGCAACGGCCAGCCGTATGGCTTCGTCGAGGTTCGAGTCTATGCCCAGCTCGTAGAGCCTCAGGTTGAGGCGGAAGAAGGGGAGGAAGTCCTTGAGCTGCTGGGTCATGTTGGAAAAGGTCATGACTCCGATGCGGTACTCGTCCTTCCTTGTGAGCGCCCGGGCCTTCTCCAGGGCCTGGGCCAGGTCCTTGGCCGTTACCTGCAGTTCCACGATGGGGGTTGGGATGCCTGCGTTCCTCATGACAAGGACAGTTCCCCCCCGGCTCACGATGACATCGGACTCCTCCTCATAGCTCCGTGCTATGGGGATCGCGTCCTCCAAAAGACCCCGCTCCACGACGATTTTTTCATTGAATTCGCCGGCCACGGCCCTGAAGGTGCGGGCCATGCCCTCGTCGGGGGCGATGCAGAGGATCAAAGGGAGCCTCCGGAGTAGACGATGGGCTCGGCGCTTCCTATCCTGCCAACAAGGATGATCCGCCGCTCCAGGGCGAGCCTGTAGGCCTCGGTGGTGGGGATGCTGCGGGATACAAGTATGGGGATTCCCGCCGCGTCGGCCTTCAGCACCATGTCACAGGCTATCCTTCCCGAGGTGAGAAGCACGGCGCCCCGGAAATCCACGCCGTCCATAAAGCCTCTTCCAACAACCTTGTCCACGGCGTTGTGGCGACCCACGTCCTCCCGGGCGGCGAAGTAGGCTCCGCGTTCCTCGGGATAGGAGGCCAGGGCGGCGATGTGCATGCCCCCGGTTTTCCTGTAGAGCTCGGCGGAAGCGAACATGCGCCGCGACAGAGCTCCCAAGCCTTCCATGTCCAGGGAGCGGGGAAAGGCGAGGCGTTCGCCTCTTGTTCCGGTGCGCGGGCCGTCGCTTCCCTCCGGCTCCGGGTCTTCCCTGATCGAGGCGGCGCCGCAGGCGGAGAACACATAGCCCTCATCCTCCCGTCCAATGCCCTTCCCCGAGGCGGTGCAAAGGCTCACGCTTCTCTGGTCCGGCCTCACCGCCAGGGATGCGAGCTCTCCGCGCTCCGAGATGAGCCTGCGGGAAACCGCGTAGCCCACCGCCAGCTCGTCCAGGTCGAAGGGGGAGCAGAACAGCACCACCGCCCTGGTCCCGTCTATGTAGAGGGCGACGGGAGCCTCAGGCGCGAGGGGGAGGGACTTGGCCGGCACTAGGGATTCTCCCTCACGCCCACCTCGAGCCACTCGGCCAGGGCGTCGGCGTGGGCCGCCCCGAGAAAGCGGTCGGAATACAGGTAGAGGGCTCCGTTTGACGCGTAGGTCCTCTTGATGTCAGCCGCGTCGGGGCGAAGGGTCATCCTGCCCAGGGCTTCCTCCAGGGCGCGGGCGCCCAGGGAGAAGGGAGGATCGGAAAATGTGGCCGCGGGGGTGGGGCGGGGGTAGATCCTCGATTCGTCACGCACGGTTTCGGCGATGAGGCGCACGGGATCCTTCTCCCCTATGCGGAATAGGTGGATTGCGTAGGCCTCGGTCATGGAGAGGTCGCTGAAGAAATATACGTCTTCCGAACCTTCCATCTTCTTCAGGTCAGCGGCTCCCGATCCTTCGATCAGGACAGGAATGTCCAGGTCGGGGAATTCCTTTTCCAGGGATTTCAGGGTGGCCAGGGCGCCGCCCTTGGAGGCGGTCCGTATGGCTTCCACCAAGGGGAGGGCCTCGGGAAGGATTTCGGGGCTTG
>JBFLXC010000216.1:0-2855 GCA_040757435.1 Spirochaetota bacterium
GGCCTATGGCCCGGGCCTCGAAGGGGCGAAGGTCGGCCAAGGTTCCTATGTCCTCGATATCCAGCAGGGTGAGCCTGTCCTTGAGGACCGGACCCACCCCGGGCAAGAGCTCCACCGGCTGGAGCCGCACGAGCTGGGTTTCTTCGTTCGGATTGAGGGCGACGAATCCCCCGGGCCTGAAGACCCGGGTGGCCACCTTGGTGGAGGTCTTGGTGGAAGCCAGGGCGATGGTGGGAGAGAAGCCTCCCCGGGCCAGAATATCGCGGCGCAGGCGCATGGAGGCGTCCTGGGGCGGGCCGTTGATCCGGCCCGTTCCCGCGAGGTCCAGGAACAGGTGGCCCCGCCCTCCCCTCTCCACCAAGGGAGTGAAGCCCATGGCAATTTCCCACATGAGCTCGTCGGCCTGGGCGCAGCCTCGGGGATCGGGCTCAGCCACCCTCAGGCCCGGGAGCCTGCGCTGGGCCATGGACAAAAGCATGCCCCGCCTGATCCCCTCCCTGTGGGCCGCGGGCGAGAGGTCCGACACCACGGCCCGGCAAAGCCCTTCCCGGGCCACCACGAAGGGCCGGCGGCGCAGGGAGGGATCCTTGAGCTCCGCCAGGGCCGCCATGAGCCCCACGGCGTTGACATGGAGGATGGTCCCGGCCATCTAGGCCCCCTCGCCCGGAAAGGCCTGGAAAACAACGCGGATCTTTGAGGCCTGGGGCGCCAGGGCCTCCAACCGGAGCCTCCAGGAAGCCAGCCTGCGCCCCGCATCCCCAAATCCGGCGCCGCCTGCGCCGCCGCATCCGTACAGCTTGAGATACACCAGGGGAGATGTGGCCATGTCGAAGCGGGGCGCCTGCGGGCCTGGGGCGGCGAAATCCGTGAGGCACAGGCCTATGCCCCTCTCCTTCAAGGCTTCTATGACGCGCAGGGAGTACCATCCGGGGTTGAAAAAAGCGATCGAAAAAGGAAGGCCCTCCATGTCCCGGGCCATCCGGTCCAGGTGGCGGCGCTCCTTTGTCCCATAGGAATATCGAAAGGGAAACTCGAGGATGAAGGCCGAGACCGCCGCCAAGGCCGATGGCAAGGCCCGGCATTGCTCAACCGCTGCCCGGTACAGGTCCCCCGGGCAGTCGGGGTCCGCCATCGCCGGTCCCAGCCGCACGCAGAGATCTTTTGCGGGGAGCCCTAATCCGGGCTGGCCGGGTTGGCCGGGCTGGCCGGTCCGGGCCCCAGCCATGCCGGCAAATGCCGACAGGGGCGCTTCCACCGTTCCCAGGCCGTCAGGCGGCGCTGCGGGCCCCAGGGCGGCCAGCAAGGAATCCTCAAGGGCCCTCAAGGCGCGGCCGTCCGAATCCCCTGCGGGAATGCCCTCCGGCAGCGAGGCGCCGAAGGCCAGGTCCACTCCCTCCAGGAATATCGGACTGTCCATGCCCTAATTATAGCTATACATCCGTATAGTATCAAGCGAAAAACACCGTCTCCGATTTCATGCATTTCGAATTGAATTTCATGAATAATATGGCTATTCTTGGGAAAGGAGGTTGAATATGGCTACCCTTCAAGTCCGCGACATAGACGAAAGGCTGTACCGATATTTGCGCACCTCCGCAAAATTGAGGAATCGGTCCATTAGCCAAGAAGTCGTTTCAATCATTGAAGCCCACCTCAATTCCTCTTCCCGTGAAAATTCGAACGCCACCCTGCAATTCCTTTCCCTCTCTGGTGCCTGGGATGATGAAAGACCGGCTGAAGAAATCATCCGGGCACTCCGCGAAGGCAGAAATGATGGATCTCGGTTTGGAGGGGTCGATGGCGTATTTGATTGACACGGACATCATCATCTATAGCCTGAAAGGCGATTCAGCCGTACATGACTGGATGCGCAGGAATCAGAATATTCCGAAATTTCTTTCCATAGTGACATACGGCGAGTTGATGTATGGGGCGAGGAAGTCGCGTCAGTCCGAACGGAACATAGCCACCGTGCACCGCGTGGCGGATTTGTTCCCCCTATTGGACATAAACAAGGGAATCATGGATGTGTTCAGTGAACAGAAAGCGAAGTTGGAACTAGCCGGCGCAAGGATCGAAGACATGGATCTATTGATCGCCGCGACAGCGCTTTATATGAACTTGTCTCTTGTTACCAATAATCGAGGACATTTCAACCGAATTCCCGGTCTGCGGTTGGAAGAATGGGAAAGCCGATAAAAGGGACCGCCAATCCAAATTTTCCTGTCATCCTGTCTATATTGTTATCCTATAGTTAAATATGAATGTGACAGGACAACAGGATATGCAGAATCAACACGCGAGCCTCTGTCGATCCCCCTTATCCTGTTTATCCTGTCTGACTCCCTATTCCAGTACCTTCATTCCAATACCGCGCCCTTGTTGCCCGAAGTGGTGACCCGGCGGTAGCGGGAGAGGAAATCGCTTTCCACGGGCTGGACATAGGGCTTCCACTGGGCCTTGCGCCGGACCAGCTCGGCCTCGTCCACCAGAAGCTCCAGTTTTTTGGCGGGGATGTCGATCCTGATCAAGTCCCCCTCCTTCACCAAGGCGATAGGCCCGCCCGCCGCCGCCTCGGGAGAGATATGGCCGATCGAAGCGCCCCGGGAAGCGCCGGAGAAACGGCCGTCGGTGACAAGGGCCACTGACTTGTCCAAGCCCATTCCCGCAAGGGCCGCGGTGGGGGAGAGCATCTCCCGCATTCCCGGGCCGCCCTTGGGGCCCTCGTGGCGGATCACCACCACGTCGCCTTCCCGAATCTTCTGGGCCGAAATGGCGGCGAAGGCCTCCTCCTCGCTCTCGAAGACCCGCGCGGGTCCCGTGTGGACCATCATCTCCGGGGCCACCGCGGCCTG
>JBFLXC010000217.1:0-2765 GCA_040757435.1 Spirochaetota bacterium
AGCCGACGATGCCGAAGGTTATCATGATCCCCACGTCGAATAGCCTTGACTGGAGGGCGAAGGATCCCACCACGCAGAGAATGAATACGATAGGCATGAGCTTCTGGCGGGGAACCTGCAGGATTTTCACCATGGGCCTCACCATGGACAAGCCGAGCACGAACATGGCGATGGTGGCGAAGAATACCATGGCGATAACTTCGTAGATGAAGGATGGAGACTCCACCATGATGAGGGGGCCGGGCCTGACTCCGTGGATGAGCATGGCGCCCAAGAGCACCGCGGCAGGCGCCGAACCGGGAATGGCCAGGGTGAGGACTGGGATTATCGCTCCCGGAACGCAGGCGTTGTTCCCCGTCTCCGAGGCCATGAGACCCTCGATGGAGCCTTTGCCGAACAGCTCCTTTTCCTCAGGCTTGGCGCTCCGCTTCGCCAGGTCGTAGGAAACCCAGGCCGCGATGTCCTCGCCGACTCCCGGCACCGCGCCTATCACCGTGCCAACTATCCCGGAGCGGATTATCGTCTTCCAATACTTGAAAACCTCCCGAAACTTGGGGATGATCCTCCCGATCTCGCTCTTCACCACCTCGACCTTGGAATGGCGCATCACGGAGATGATTTCCGCGAAGCCGAAGGCGCCGACCATGGCTGGGATGAGTGATATTCCTCCGGAAAGATTGTGGCTGCCGAAGGAGAAGCGGATGTAGGCGTGGATGCCTTCCATGCCGATCATGGCGATGAACAGGCCGAGGAATCCGGCGATCCAGCCCTTCAAGGGGTCTTTGGGGGCGGTGAGATTGCCGCAGATGATTATGCCGAAAATGGCGAACCAGACGAATTCGAAGGATTGGAAGCTCAAGGCCACCGACCCGATCATGGGCGTGAAGATGGCCATGGCGATCATGCCGATTATCGACCCGAGGAAGGATCCGGTGGTGGCGATACCTATGGCGCGGCCGGCCTGTCCTGCCTTGGCCAGGGGGAAGCCGTCCAGGGTTGTGGACGCGGACGCTGGGGTTCCGGGGATGTTGAGGAGGATGGCGCTCCGGCTTCCGCCGTAGATCGAGCCAATGTACATGCAGACGAGGATGAGGATGGCGTCGTTGGCGGGCATGGTATAGGTCAAGGTTGTCAAAAGGGCCACGCCCATGGTGGCGGTCAAGCCGGGAAGCATGCCGATGATGATCCCGAGCTCGGTAGCCCAGATGATATTGAAAAGGGAACGGAAATTTAGGAACGAGAGGATCGCCCCGCCGAAAAGTTCTAGACCTTGGAACATCGGTTACTCCTCAGGGTAGGTTGACGAGGAAGAGCTTTTGGAAGACAAGCGCAACCGCCGCGGTAGTAACCAAGGCGATTATCGCAGCGACCAGGAGCTTTCGGGTTTGGGAGGCGAAGGTTGCTTTCCGGTCGTACTCGAAAAGCGTTATGAAGGCGAAGATGAAGGCGAAGGTGGGGATTGGGAACCAAAGCCTCCCCAAAAGGACGGAATAGGCGACGCACATCGCGATTGTCGTGAGGATGCGGCGCGTGGATTCCTGGCCAAGGACCCCAGGGGGAATCGCTCCGCCCTTGAATTCCGCCAAAGCCTTCTTGCGAAGGGAGCGGATGAACATGGAAAAGCTTAAAAGCGTCAGCATGGCTCCGATGAAGCCGGGCACTACGCCCGGGGCGGAATAGATGCTTTGGTTTCGGTCCGTCATGGTAGGCATTTGGAGGGAAAGGACGATGATCGCAATGCCGCAGGCGATCAAGACTACGGATGTCACAAAATCCGCTTTGACCATCGATTTTTCGGTCATCTGAATCTCCGTGGGTCGGATTGAAAGGAAAGGCCGCCCGCGGCCAGCGCGGGCGGCCTCCCTTGTAAAGCTAGGAAGGAGAAAGGCTTAGGGCTTGGGAATCCCGACCTGGTCGGGGGAGACTTTGGCCTTGCCGGCGTCGTAGTAGAGCCAGGCCACAGGCTGGTAATAAGCGAAGGCGTTGTCCTGGGCTTTCTGTCCGAAGGACGGAGCGAACACGGCGCCGCGGGCCACCGCGTATTCCTGGATCTTCTTGGACTTCATCACGACGTTTTCCCAGGCCTTGTTCACCGTGTCGATGACTTCCTGGGGAACGCCCTTGGGAATGAAGATGCCGAAGTAGTTGGGTCCGGCCTGGAAATCCTTTATCCATTTTGTGATGGGGGAGATCTCGCCGTAGCCGTCGAGCTTGAGGGGTTTGTCCGAAAGGACGGCCAGGGGGCGAAGCTTCTTGCCGCGGATCATGTCCGCCTGCTCCACGGCCAGCTGGGTGGTGAGCTGGGTTTCGCCAGATACGGTGGCGATTACGGCGGGGTTGCCGCCGTCGTAGGTGACGTGCTTGTAGTCGATTCCGGTGTACTTCTTGACCAGTTCGATGCCGATATGGCCGGCGGAGCTGAGGCCGGCGGTGGCTACCGTGATCTTGCCGGGATCCTTCTTGAAGGCCGCGAGCAGCTGGTCGAAGGTGGTGTAGGGGGTCCTGGCGTTGACGGAGATGACTGAGACGTTGGCTACGGAGAGATAGACGTGCCAGTCATTCTTTATGCTGGTGTCGAGGAAGCCGAGGACGGGGTAGGTGGCGAGGTCAGCAGCGGCGCCGGATGCCCAGGTGTAGCCGTCGCGGGGAGCGTCGAGGACCGACTTGGTTCCTACGGAGCCGGAGGCTCCGGGCTGGTTGACGATGACGATCTTGGTGCCAAGGGCGGCCTCAAGTTCGCCTGCGGTGATCCGGGTGATCTGGTC
>JBFLXC010000218.1:0-2737 GCA_040757435.1 Spirochaetota bacterium
CCAAGCCCATGGAGTCGGCGATCTCCCCATCCGAGGCGGGGCGGCCCAGCCTCGCCTCGAGGACCATCACGGCGTGCTCCAGCTCCTTCGCCTTCTGCCTCACCGAGCGCGGGACCCAATCCATTTCCCTCAAGTGGTCGTACATGGCGCCCCTGATGCGGGTCACCGCGTAGGTCTTGAACTTCACGTGCTTATCCGGGTCGAACTTTTCTATGGCGTCGAAGAGGCCGAAAACGCCGTAGCCCACCAGGTCGTCGTATTCCACCGAATTCGGGAGATTGGCGGCCACCTTCCCCGCCACGTATTTCACCAAGGGGGCGTACTGCTCAACCAACTTATCCCTGATGGCCCTTTCGCCATTTTGCCGATAGGATTCCCACATTCCCCGTTCCCTCTCGGCGGAGCCCTGGTCCGGTCCATTGGGTCGTATAAACTGAGCGTCCATGTCGAAAGGCCTCCCAATCATAGGATGTATCTGCTCAAGTCCTGCCGTTCCGCGTAATCCTTGAACCGCGCGTCCACGTAGGCCTGGTCTATGGTCACCTTCGCTCCTGCCATGGCATCGGCTTCGAAGGATAGTTCCTCGAGAAGGCGCTCCAGCACCGTATGGAGGCGCCGGGCTCCAATGTTCTCCGTCCGGGAATTCGCCGCCGCCGCTATGGTCGCCAGGCGTGAGACCGCCTCGGGGAGGAATTCGATCTCCACTCCCTCGGTTCCCAATAGCTGGGTGTATTGGAGGGTCAAGGCGTTCTTGGGCTCCACGAGGATGCGCTCGAAGTCCTTGGCCGTCAGGGCTTCGAGTTCCACCCGGATGGGGAAGCGGCCCTGGAGCTCGGGGATCAGGTCCTGGGGCTTCGAGACGGTGAACGCTCCGGCGGCGATGAAAAGGATGTGGGTCGTGTCCACGGGCCCCCACTTGGTGTTGACTACGGAGCCTTCGACTATGGGCAGGAGGTCCCGCTGGACTCCTTCCCGCGACACATCCGGGCCTGAGGAGCCCCGGCCTTCCTTGTTCGCCACCTTGTCCAGCTCGTCAAGGAAGACTATGCCCGATTCCTGGACCCGCTTGCGCGCCTCCTGGGAGATCTTGTCGGGATCGACGAGCTTCTCCAGTTCCTCGGCCTCGATGATGGGCGCGGCCTCGGCCACGGTGAGGGACTTTTTCTTCTTTTTGGCGCCGAACATGGACGTTATGCCGCCCAAGGCCGCGCCCATGTCCTCCATCTGGGTGCCCGCGAACAATTCAAGGGAGGGGCCCGAGGAAGCCACGGTCACCTCCACCTGCCTGGAATCGAGCTTGCCCTCCCTGAGGAGCTTGCGGAACTTCTCCCTGGTGTCGCTGGGCGAGGAAGGGGCGATTACCGTGGCCTGGGTGGAGCCCACGGGTTCCACTGAATTGCTCAGGCCCGGCAGCAGGATGTCCAGGAGTCTCTCCTCGGTCCGACGCTTGGCCTCCTGGCCAACCTCGGCTTGCATCTCTTCCTTCACCATGGCGACCCCCGCGGCCATGAGGTCCCGGATCATGGATTCCACGTCCCTGCCCACATAGCCCACTTCCGTGAACTTGGTCGCCTCGACCTTGACGAAGGGGGCGCCGCAGAGTTTGGCGAGCCGCCTGGCTATCTCCGTCTTGCCCACCCCCGTGGGGCCCATCATGAGGATGTTCTTGGGCGCGATCTCCGCCCTCTCCTCCTCGGAAAGCCTCTGGCGCCTCATGCGATTGCGCAAGGCGATCGCGACGGCCTTCTTCGCTTCCTTCTGGCCTATGATGTACATGTCCAGGGCTTGGACGATTTTCCTGGGCGTAAGGGAATCGAAGTCGGCGCTCATTGGATTTCCTCCACGACGATGGAGCTGTTGGTGTAGATGCAGATGCCGGCCGCTATCTCAAGGCTTTTCCGGGCGATGGCCCCGGCGTCCAGGCCGCTCCCCTGCTTGGAGGCGTCGAGGTAGGCCATGGCTGCGGCGTAGGCGTACGGTCCGCCAGAGCCGATGGCTATGGCGTCCTCGGCGGGATCGATGACATCCCCGGTGCCGGAGAGAAGGAGTGATTTCTTGGCGTCCGCCACGAGGAGCATGGCTTCCAGGCGGCGCAGTATCTTGTCGGTGCGCCATTCCTTGGCCAGCTCCACCGCCGCCCGGGTGAGATCCCCTCCGTATTCCTGGACCTTGACTTCGAAGTGCTCGAAGAGGGTGAAGGCGTCGGCGGTGGCCCCGGCGAAGCCGCATAGGACCTTGCCGCCGTAGATGGTGCGCACCTTGCGCGCGTTGCTTTTCATGACCGTGTTGCCCAGGGTCACCTGCCCATCCCCGGCCATGGCGACCTTGCCGTCCTTGCGAACCACGAGGATGGTGGTGGCGCGAATCCTGTTTTCTTCTTTATCCATCATTTCATTTTCCTTTCGCCCCATGGGGGTGGGCCAGCTCGTACACTTTCCTCAGCCGCTCCATGTCCACGTGGGCGTAGACCTGGGTGGTGGAAATGCTCGCGTGTCCGAGCATCTCCTGCACCACCCTGATGTCCGCCCCGCCGGCCACGAGCTGGGTGGCGAAACTGTGGCGGAACACATGGGGAGTGAGGCTTTTCTTCATGCCCATGGCACGCTTGCGTTTTTCAACGATCAATTCCATGCCCCGGACGGAAAGGGGCAAGCCGCGGGCGTTGATGAAGAGCCGGCCGTGGTCTTCCCTCCCCGAGGCTGAAATCCGCATCGCCCGGTAGGGCAGGTATTCCGAA
>JBFLXC010000219.1:0-2684 GCA_040757435.1 Spirochaetota bacterium
CCCTCTTGATGTAATGCAGGTCGTTGGTGGCTATGAGGGGCAGGTCCCTTTTCTTCCCCAGGGCGACAAGCTCGCGGTTCACAAGCCTCTGTTCCTCCAGGCCGTGGTCCTGGAGTTCCAGGTAGAAATGGCCTGGGCCGAAAAGATCCCGGTAGTACAGGGCTTTGCGCTCCGCTTCCTCCTTCTTCCCCGCCAAGATCAGGGAAGGTATCTCGCCAGCCAGACAGGCGGTGGACGCGATAAGCCCGCCCCGGTGCGCGGCCAAGGCTTCGTCGTCTATCCTCGGCTTGTAGTAGAAGCCTTCGGTGTAGGAGAGGGAGGATAACTTCATGAGGTTTCGGTATCCTTCCTGGTTTTCCGCCAGGAGGACGAAGTGCCAGTATCGGTTTCCCGACTCGAGGCCGGTCTTTTCCTTCCGTGAGGATTGGGCGACGTAGAACTCGCAGCCGATGATGGGATTGATTCCTTCTTCCCTGCATGCCTTGTTGAAGGAGAGGGCGCCGAACATGTTGCCATGGTCGGTGATGGCGATTCCCGGCATGCCGAGGCCCTTCGCGGTGGCGACCAGCTCTTCCACCGGGGCCGCCCCGTCGAGGAGGGAAAAATCTGTATGGTTATGGAGGTGTACGAATTCCGGCATCGTCCCAGTATAGACCAAAGGTCCCCGGCTTGCGAGTGGCCCAGCCTGGCTTAATGGCCAAGGACCTTGCCAAGCCCCGTCGGCCTGCGGCCCACGCTATGAATAGCCGAGGGCTAGCGCAGCCGACGATTACTTGTAGCCGAGGGCTACCGCGGCCATCAAGAGAGCCATGGTCAAGGCCAGGGCCGCCGCCTGGAGGATCCAGGTCTTCTTGAGCCAGGAGGTCCAGGGGACGCCCGCCACGCCCAAGGCTATGAGGAGCACCGCGTTGGTCGGGTAGAGCATGTTGGAGAAGCCGTCGCCGAAGGCGAAGGCTTGCACGGCGATCTGCCTGGAAAGGCCCGACAGATCGGCCAGGGGGGCGAGGAGGGGCATGAGCAGAAAGGCCTTGGCCGTTGCCGAGCCGATGAAGAAGTTCATCCCAAGGGTCAGGAGATACATGAGGCCGGCTGCCCCGTAGCCGCTGGCGCCGTCGAGGGCGGTCGCCGCCGCGTTGAGGATGCTGTCCATGACACCCCCGGTCACGATGATATGCTTGACCGCCATGGCTTGCAGGATGAGGACGACCCCGGGGAGGATGCCCGCCACGCCGCCCAGGAAGGCCCGGCCCGCCTCCTTGAAGGCCATGCCGCCCCTCAAGCCAGATCCGAAACCCGTGGCCAGGAAGGCCAGGGCTATGATGGGCATGGAGTAGTCGGCGAATTTCCTCGTCAGGGAGATCGCAAGGATGAGGCAGAGCAAAAGGCCCGTGGCCGCGGCAAAGAACACCGCGCCCCGGGAGAGCCCGGTTGGCGCGGGGCTGGGCTCAAGGCTGGGCGCGGGAACCCTCGCCGGCCCCCCCTCGTCGGGATGCCCATCGCGAGGGGATGGGACTTTCCGGCGGTCAAGCTTCCGCACGTAGGACAGGATCCAGGAAAGGAACAAGGCGTACACCAGGGCGAAGCAGAGTATCCTGAATCCCGCGCCCGAGAAAAGCCCGAGGCCCGCGAGGCGCTGGGCCACGCCTATGCTGAAAGGATTGGCTATCGCGGCGGAAAAACCGAAACCTGTGGCGAGGATGCTCATGCCCAGGCCGGCGTAGACATCCCATCCCATTGAAAGGGATAGGGCGATGGCTACGGGAACCAGGGGAATGGTCTCCTCGAAAATTCCCAGCAGGGCTCCGATCCCCATGAAGAAGGCCACCACAAGGGCGAGCATGAGATAGCGGCGTTTGGAGAACTTCCTCGCCATCGCCTGGACGACTTCCTCAAGGATCCTGGCCCTGTCGAGGATCGAGAAGGCTCCGCCGACGATGCAGATGAAGGCTATGATCACCCCGGCCTGGAGGCCGTCGGGCCCCGCGAGCACCTCGAGGGGAGCGGAGAGCCATCGCCACGCCGGATAAGCTTGCTTATCCGCCGCCTGATAGGTGCCCGGCACCACCTGGAAGCCCAAGGGTCCTTCCACGCGCTGGAAACTTCCGGAAGGAATGAGGCGCGTCAGGATCCCCGCTCCCAGCATGAGGATGAAAAGAACGAGCGCGCTGGCGGCGAAGACGCGGGATGAAATGCGGATGCCATGCTTGGCTTGGGTCATGGGCTCCTCCCGGCTTTCAGATTGACCTTGCCTGGATACTATTCCATACTCCCTCCAAAAGGAAGTTTCCATGAACCAGCCCCAGGAACCAAATAAATCGATTTCCTTGGCGGACAAGCTGTCCAGCCTCCTCCGCTTTCCCTCGGTGTCGTCCTACGATCCCAGGCAGGAGGACGAATCGGCGTTTCGCGGAGTGGTGGACTCCCTGCCCGGCCTCTTCCCCAGGGTAGGGGCCGCGTTGGAATGCTTCAGGATTGGTCCAAGGGCCTTGCTTTACGCCTGGAAGGGTTCGGAGGAACATCTTCCCCCGGCCGTCCTCTGCGCCCATTTCGATGTGGTGCCCGCACCGGACCCTGAATCATGGGCCAATCCGCCTTTCTCGGGCGCAATAGCCGAAGGCTGCGTATGGGGCCGCGGGGCTCAGGATATAAAAGTATTGATGGCTTCGATCCTCGAGGCGGCGGAG
>JBFLXC010000220.1:0-2616 GCA_040757435.1 Spirochaetota bacterium
CTTGGCGACAGGATCCCCGATGGTGGTAGTAATTTCGGTAAATTCGGGCCCCAGGAAGCCCGTCTTGTTCGGATCGACGCGGGGATCAAGGGGCCAGCCCAGGGCGAGGCGCCTTTCCGCCAGGGCCTCGGCGGACCGCCGGGCCAGCAGGGCGGCTTCTTTCATCAGCGGGTAGTCCTTCCTGGGCCTAGAGGCCCGGAGGCCAAGCTTCGCGGCCAGCTCGGGATCGCCCTCGGCGATGAGGGTGGGCGCGATGCCAAGGAGGATGAGGAGAAGGGACAGGGCGATGCTTCGCTTTGCCATGCCTCGTCCTAGGACAGGAGAATCAGCATGGCCCGGACCGCCGCGGCGACGAGGAGGGAGGAAAGCAAGGTCTTCGCGAATCCCTGCTTCCAGATGTCGTTGGCGATGAGTCCCGGCACGATGAATCCGATGGCCCTAAGGTCCGCACCGGGGGATGGGAGCGTTCCCGCCAGGAACTCCATTGCCCAGGACAAGGCCATCCCCGCCAGGACCAGGGCCATGAATCTCCTGCGGCCGTAGAGGATGACACGCCGCGCCAGTAGGCCGACCAGGAAACGGCTGGCCCCAGCGACGGCGAAGGTGGAGGCGAGCCTCAAAGGCTGGGAGAGGAAGATCGCGAGGTAGCCCGAGCCTACCAATCCTCCGGCGAGGAATCCCGTGGCCTCGGTGTAGAGGAAGCTTGAAATTATTCCCAGGATTATCGCCGAGTCCGTCACCCTTCCTCCCTCTCAAACGCGTCTATCTCCTTCTGGAGGAGGACTCCCGCCCCCTTCACGTTCCCGCAAAGGAAAAGAAGGATTTTTTCTTTGTCTCCCGCTTCCCGCCCCGCGATCCCGAGCAGGGACGAAAGGCTCGGCTCCCTCAGAAGCCTTGTTCCGGAGCGCCGCATGGCCCTGGGGCTACCTTCGCCCAGGAACACTTCCAAATCGGGCCTTACGATCAGGGCGGCGCGTTCCATCTCCCCCGCCCTCCAAGGCCTGTCTTCCCTGTGGTTCAAGGCCATGACGACGAAGGCTCCTTCCCGGGCCTTTTCACCAAAGCGCTCCCACACTTCCACCGTGGATTCGAAGTCGTTCGCCGCGAAGGCGTCCAAGGCTAGGACCTTTTTCCCCCCGAAGCCGAAGGACTTGAGCGGCCGGACGCCGGGATCAGGTTCGGCGCGAAGCATCCCTTCCAAGGCCTTGGTCCGGGGAACCCCGCAGAGTTCGCAGACCTTGAGGGCCACGGCTATGTTTTCCGGGAAGGCTGTGTAGGGGAAAAGGGAGGCCGCCTCCTCGTCCTGCTCGGAGGTCTGGACCCTCACGAGGGCCGCGCCCATTTTCCGGCATCTTTCGGCAATCCCGCTCCCCCCCTTCGTCGGGCCCAGTACCAAGGTCGCCCCCGCCGGCACGGTATTCGCCAAGGCTTCCTCCACTTCCTCGAGCGTTTCGCCCATCAGGTCCCTGTGGTCCAGGCGGACATTGGTTATGACTCCGATGGTGGAGGCGGTGAGCATCCTCTCGAACACCAGCTGGTTCTCGGGGGCCAAGGCCATGCACTCCACAACCAAGGCCTGGACGCCGAGCCTCGAGGCCCGGCTCACCACCCTCTTCTGCTCGATGATCCGCGCTTGCCCCCGTCGGGGGAAGATTTCCTCCCCTCCGCCGGGCAGGATGAGCCTGGGCGCCGTCCCCGTCGTCTTGGCGAGGCAGGAGACGCCCGCCCCGCGGAGTCCCGCGGCGATGAGACGGGTCACGCTGGACTTCCCCCTGGTTCCGTTGACGCAGATGCGAAGAGGTATGGAACGCAGGCGACGAGCGTGCATAGCGCGCTCCGCAAGGCCCGCAGCCGCCGCGGCGAGGAAAATCGGCACTTCCAAACCAACTGCCATGGCAAAAAACCTCTTTTTCGCTCTTTCGCGCCCACTTCTATGGGATTACACTAAGCCAAAGGAGACCAGCATGAAAAGAGGCTTTCGCGCTTTGGCGGCTGTGTTGGCGGCTTTCGCCCTTCTCGGCTTGTCGGGATGCGCATCCATGCTCAAATCCATGGGCGCCGTGGTCAAGAGCGACTTGGATGCCCGGGACGCGGTTATGAACGCCAAGATCGAGGAAGTGAACGCCAAGATCAACGAACTCAACGCCATCCTTGTCCAGGCCAACGAGGCGGTCCGCAACGCCGAGCAGGTAAGGGTGGAAATCGAAAAGGTCAAGGTGGAGCTCGCCGCCTTGAGCTCCACCCATGCGAAGGACCAGGAGCAGGCCCTCAAGGTCGCCGCCTCCATGGACCAGCTCTCCTTAAGGCTCACCTCCCTCTCGAACGATACCCTCCTCCGTCTGGCCGAGGTGATCCGAAAGGCCGTGGAGGAGCCGGCCCCGGCCGCATCTGCGCCAAAGCCGCCTGAGCCGGCTCCGGCGCCCGCGACGCCCTAAAGGACCGAAGCCGCCCAAGGCAGCCCTGGCCGCCTTGGGCGGTTATCCCAGGAGCATGGCGAAGATCGGGATGGTGAGTGACGATAGGACCGTGGTGACGAAGACCATCTTCGATGCCAACGCTACGTCGGCGTTGTAGCGCTCGGCGAAGATCACCGTCTGGGCGGCGGCGGGCATGGAA
>JBFLXC010000221.1:0-2614 GCA_040757435.1 Spirochaetota bacterium
GCAGGTCCGCTGTTCGTGGCCCCCAGCGCCTCCGTGACGGGCACCGTATACTTGGCCAAGGACAGTTCGCTTTGGCACAACACCACCCTCCGTGGAGACATAGCCCACATCAGCGTGGGCGAGCGAAGCAACATCCAGGACGGCGCCGTCCTCCATGTGGCCAAGGACCTGCCCTGCCTGGTCGGGAATGACGTCACGGTCGGCCACGGGGCCATCGTGCACGCCTGCAAGGTTGGAGACCGCTGCATCATCGGCATGGGCTCCATCATCCTCAACGGCGCCTCCATCGGTGAAGACAGCATCGTGGGAGCCGGAGCCTTGGTGACGGAGGGAAAAAGCTTTCCCCCCAGGAGCCTCATCCTGGGCAGCCCCGCGAAGGTCGCGAGGACCTTGAGGGACGAGGAACTGGCCCACATCCTTGAATCGGCGCTTTCCTACTGCGCCCTAGCCAGGGAGGCGGCCGCGGAGTCGGAAGCGGCGGGAACCCGGCATTGGGAAACCCTATGAGCCGGATAGGTCTCGAAAACCTCTACCCCTCCGGCGAGCTGCCGAACCAAAGGCTTAGGTACCAGGGTTTGGCCGGCCGCCACGCCGAGGTATTTCCCGCTTCCTCGGCCAGCCGGGGGGGGCGTTTCTTCTCCGCTCCGGGGAGGACGGAAATCTGCGGCAACCATACTGACCACAACGGCGGCTCCGTGATCTGCTCCGCCGTAGACCTGGACATCGCAGCCTACGCCGTCCCCAGGACCGACAGGCGGGTCCGCATCGACTCCATGGGCTTTCCCTTCCTCGACATCGACCTGGGCGACCTTGCCCCCAGGCCGGGCGAATCCGGAACTTCCGCGGCCATAGTGCGGGGCATGGCCATGGCCTTGCAAACCCATGGGCTTGCCGAACCTAGGGGCTTCGACGCCGTCGTCGACTCGCGGGTTCCTCCCGGGTCGGGGCTTTCAAGTTCCGCCGCCTTTGAAGTCCTCGCCGGCATGATCATGTCCACATTTTCCGGAAAGGAGATTCCCCCCTACGACCTGGCCAAGGCGGGGAAGTACGCGGAAAATGTCTATTTCGGCAAGCCTTCGGGACTCATGGACCAGATGGCCTGCGCCATCGGCTCCGCCATCCTCATCGACTTCGAAGATCCTAAGGATGCTCGATTCGAGATCCTTGATTTCGATCCACAGCGCCATGGATATTCCCTGGTCGTCCTCGGGACCGGTGGAAGCCACGAGGATCTGACCCCGGACTATGCCGCCATACCAAGGGAAATGGGAGAGGTGGCGGCCTTGTTCGGAAAGACCGTCCTGGCGGGAATTTCCAAGGCCGATTTGGCGGCCAAGGCCGGGGCCATCCGCGACGCCCTCGGAGACAGGGCTTTCCTCCGCGCCTGGCACTTCGCAGGCGAAACGGCCAGGTCAAGGGAGGCCGCCTCCTTCCTCAAGCGGGGCGATTTCCGGTCCTTCCTGGGGTTGGTAGCGGAATCAGGATATTCCAGCCTCGCCTATCTCCAGAACCTCTACAGCCCGCACAATCTCAGGGAGCAGGGGCTCGTGGTAGGCTTGGCCATGGCGAAGGAATTCCTCGCGGGCCAAGGGGCGGCCCGGGTCCACGGAGGCGGCTTCGCCGGCACCATCCAATCCTACGTTCCCACCCCAAGGCTCGAAGAGTACCTGTCATACCTCGGCTCCGCCTTCGGCGCTACGAACGTTTTTCCTTTGCATACGCGGCGCCATGGTGTAGTATGCATCGATAGCATCCGATCCTGACGAAAGGAGGGCCCGATGGGCGCCGACAGAAAAGGATTCAAGCCGTATCTCAAACTCACATTCCTCATCGGTTTCGGCTTTTTCACCATGGGCCTCATGGACCCCTTGTACGACACCTACGTTCCCATCTTCCTTGGCAAGTATGTGTCCTCAATGACCCTCGTTGGCTCGATCATGACCTTGGACAACATCTTCGCCCTCTTCCTCATTCCCCTCTCCTCGGTGCTTTCGGATCGAAGCACCACTAGGATCGGCCGGAGGATGCCCTTCATCATCACCCTCCTTCCCCTCACCGCCCTCTGCTTCTCCTCCCTGCCCTACGCTGCGGCGGCCAGCCTCGGAGCCCTCATAGCCCTGATCTTCGGGCTCAACCTATTCAAGCAGGCCGCCCGGGGTCCCGTGGTGGCCCTCATGCCCGACATAATCCCCGCGGAGTTCCGCTCCGAAGCCAACGGGGTGATCAATACCATGGGAGGCATCGCGACGATCGTCGGCACCATAGGCCTTGCGAGGCTTATGGACGTGGACATCACCCTCCCCCTCCTGGGGAATACCAAGGATAGGCTTCCATTCCCCCTGGCAGGCTTGCTCGTCCTCGCCGCGGTGGTCCTCCTCTTCGTCTTCGTAAAGGAAAAGCGCGTCGCCTCGGGCGCCGAGTCGGAAAAGAAGGAACCTCTCTGGTCCAGCCTTAAGGCCGTGGCGAGCCAGAAGGACAAGAGCGCCTTCTACATCCTCGTCTCGCTCTTCCTCTGGTTCCTGGGCTACCAGGGCGTCCTCCCCTTCATAGGCAAGTATTCCCTGGACATCCTCAAGACAAGCTCGGGCACCGCGGCCCTGGCCGCGGGCATGGT
>JBFLXC010000222.1:0-2585 GCA_040757435.1 Spirochaetota bacterium
GCCGTGGAAAACGGCATGGTCTCCATGACCGCCACCACGTCCTATGAGTACGCAGCACGCTTCTTCCCCTGGACCGTGTCGTGGTTCCCCCCCACCCTGGACAGGCTTCCTCCCCTGGTAGCCGCCGGGGCGAAGCAGTTCCCGGCCATGAAGAACGTCGTGCAGTTCATCGAGCCCTACGGCCCCTGGCCTGGGATGGCGGGAGCGCACTCCAGCGCCCTCAAGTCCCTGGGGATCAAGGAACTCACGAAAGTTGACGTTCCCTCCGACGCCGTCACCTTCGGACCCCTGGCCGTCAAGGCCATGGCCCAGAAGCCCGACGGAGTCATCCTGGTCACCAACGCCGAAAAGGCCGCGAAGCTGATCAAGGAACTCAAGAACCTCGGCTGGACCAAGATGAACCAGATCCTCGTCTTCTCCAGCGCCGACGACGCCCAGCTCTACGCCACCGGCGGAGCGGACATCAACGGAGTCCAGGTCTACAACTACCTGAACCTCGAAACCTCCAATCCCCGCTGGGACAAGTTCAAGACCGAGTTCGCCAAGGCCCACAACGGCAACATGCCCTTCAGCCTCTCGCCCAACTACTACGATGCGCTCTACATGATCAAGGAAGCCATCGAGAAGACCGGCGTGACCGGAGATCCCAAGAAGCTCAAGGAAGAGCGGAAGAAGATCGCCGACTACATGGCCAACGTGAAGGGATTCAAGGGACTCTTGTTCGACTGGGACATGAAAGACGGCGTTCCCACCAACAAGCCCACCTACATCTTCGAAATCCAGGGCGGAAAGAAGAAGCTCGTCATGGAAGTCAGGCCCTAAGGCCTAGATTCCATTCCAGGGACCGCTCCAAAAGGGCGGTCCCTCTTTATGTGATTACGTTAACAGAGAGGGAGTTCTCCATGCCGAAGAAAACCATGCTTCCGATAGCCCGTTCGGATATCCACGTCCACCTCACCAAGGAGGATACCGACGCCCTATTCGGCAAAGACTACAAGCTCACCCATGTACGGGAGTTGACCATTCCCGGCAACTACGCCTGCGCGGAGACCGTGGAGGTCGTGGGTCCCAAGGGATCCATAAAGGGCGCCGTTGTGGTGGCCCCGGCTCGGTCCTACACCCAGGTGGAGATTTCCTTCACCAACGCGGATGTCCTTGGCATCGACCCTCCCTTGCGGGAGTCCGGAGACATCGAAGGTTCGCCGGGCTGCGTCCTCATTGGCACGGAGGGCCGCAGGATCGAATTGAAGAAGGGAGTGGTCGCCGCCCTAAGGCACATCCACATGCACCCCCGGGACGCCGAGGACTTCGGCGTGACCGCCGGCGAGCGGGTCAAGATCCGGGTTCCCGGCGAACGGGGCCTGGTCTTCGAAAACGTGATCGTCCGGGTGGCCGAGAACCTCGCCTTGGAGATGCACATCGACATGGACGAAGGCCGGGCCGCCAAGGTCGTGGACTTCCAACTTGTGGAACTTATCAAGTACTGAGCGTCATATGAAATTCCTGCGCATCCTCACCATAGTCCTATGCTTCGCCGTCGGCTTCCTCGGGATGGCCGGAGGTTACGCCGCCCTCTCCAATCCCCAAGGACCCTTCGGGATTCCCACGGACATATTGAAGAACGGTCCTTTCGACGATTTCCTCATCCCCGGCATCACCCTATTCGTGGTGATAGGCCTTGGGCAGCTGGGCACGGGAATCGCCCTGATCCGAAAGGCGAAGCTCCACCAGTACATCCTGGGCGCCATGGGCGCGGTAACCCTGGGATGGATAATCATCCAATGTTTTATCATGGAAGAGATCAATTTCATGCACGTCGCGATTTTCATCGTGGGGAGCCTCCAGGGCCTCCACGCCCTCTCGCTGCTCTATGCGGAAAATCTCTTTCCCATGGATTGGGTCAGGAAAAGACTCGCCAAGTGAATTAAAAAAAAGGCGCCGTACTCCCGGCGCCTTTTTTTGGACCTATTTCTTTGGATCCTATCTTTTCATCCTAGCGGCCAATTCCCCGTGCCCCAGGTATCCATAGGCCGAATCGGCGTGGCGGATGGCCTTGGCTATGGCCCTGGCCATGGCGTCCGCGGCCATGGCGCCCACGATGTTGATGTCGCTCTCCACCTCACCCGTGGCGACGGCGAATATGGAGTCTCCCTCGCCGGCCGTGTGGGAGGGGCAGATCGCCCTGGCGAACCCGTCGTGGGCCATCATGGCGGCCCTCATGGCCATGGGCTTGGAGAGGATCGCGTTGGTGGCGATGATTCCGATCGTCGTGTGGGTCGTGAGCCCCGCCTTGGCCTTGGCTCCGGCGGCCTTAGAGGCGGCGTCTATGGGAAGCTGCTTGGCCTTGAGGAGGTCGTAGCCTCCGGCGAAGCCGTCCTTGGCCTTGTTGAGGGTTCCTCCCAGCTTCTCTCCCGTCTGGGGATCGTAGACGTCGCCCCAGCAGTTCACCACCACCAGGGCTCCCACCACGAGATCCCCGGAGACGGCGCTCGCGGTGCCGAGGCCTCCCTTCATCCGCTGGTCCAGATCCCCCGCCCAGCCTATGAGGGCTCCCGTGCCGGCGCCCACCACGCCCATGGGAACCT
>JBFLXC010000223.1:0-2532 GCA_040757435.1 Spirochaetota bacterium
GGAAAGGGCACGGGCCAGGGGAGCCAGGATCTACGCCTTGGCCGCCGGCTACGGCTCCACCTGCGACGCCTACCATCTCACCGCCCCGGACCCCGAAGGAACCCAGGGCGCCCGCGCCCTTACTCTCGCCATGGAGGACGCCGGCCTCTCCCCTTCGGATGTGGGATACTACAACGCCCATGGCACTTCGACTCCCTTGAACGATCCGGCCGAAACCCTCATGGTCAAGAAAGCCTTCGGCGAGCATGCCTATAGGCTCAAGGTGAGTTCCACAAAGAGCATGACGGGCCATTGCGTCGCCGCCGCGGGGGCGGTTGAAGCCATAGTCTGCGTGAAGGCCCTGGAGACGGGAATCCTGCCCCCTACCATCAACCTGGACACGCCGGATGTACAGAACGGCTGCGACCTGGACTACATTCCCAACACCGCGGTTGAAATGCCGATTAAGGCGGCCTTGACGGCCTCCCTGGGCTTCGGTGGCCACAACGGCGCCCTCGCTTTTGTCAAAGCCTAGGATATGGTATAAGTCCAAAGGATGCATATGGAACAGCTTGAACACTATCTTCCCCACAGACCTCCCTTCCTTTTCCTGGACGATGTCCGCCTGGACGGACAACTCATCCTGGCCAGCCGGGTCTTCGGCGAGGACGAGTGGTTCTTCAAGGGCCATTTTCCCGCCTATCCCGTGGTTCCGGGAGTCATCCTCGTCGAATCCCTCGCCCAGGCGGGGGGTGTTGGCGCGAAACTCCTTGGAGTGAAGCCCCAGAGCATGTTCGTCTTCGCCAAGATACGCTCCGCGACCTTCCGCAGGCAGGTCAGGCCTGGAGACAAGGTGGAGATGAGGATAGAAGTGGTTAAGTCCAACGCCCTGGTGATCCATCAGAAGGGCGTGGGCACCGTGGACGGCGATGTCGCGGTGGAAGCAGAATGGATCGCCATGGCATCAGGAGTACCGGAATGATCATCAACCCAATGGTGAGGAACAATATTTTCCTCAACGCCCATCCCCAAGGCTGCGAGGCCGAATTCTCCAGCCATGTCGCGAGGCTTGACGCCCTTGGAGGCCAAAGGCGGGACGCGAGGATCAAGAACGTCCTGGTCATCGGCTGCTCCACCGGCTACGGTCTTGCATCGCGGGAAGTGGCGGCCTTCCGATACGGCGCCGGCACGGTGGGCTTCTCCTTTGAAAAGGCCCCCTCCTCCAATAAACCGGGATCGCCGGGATGGTACGCCAACAGAGCCTTCGACCGGGAGGCAAAGGCCCGGGGGATCTTTTCCGCCACCTTCGACATGGATGCCTTTTCCCATGCCGCCAAGACAAAGGCCATAGAGGCGGCCAGGGAAAACGGCTTTGCCTACGACCTGGTGATCTATTCCCTGGCAAGCCCAGTAAGGGTTGATCCGGATTCCGGAACGATGTACAGGTCCGTGATCAAACCAATTGGGAGGGATTACGCGGGCATGACCGCCGACGTGTTCTCCGGAAAGCTGAGCATGGCCCAGGTCCAGGCGGCGGAAGATCCGGAGATCCAGCAGACTGTCAAGGTCATGGGTGGAGAGGACTGGGAGCTGTGGATCGCTGCCCTGGAGAAGGCGGGAGTCCTGGCGGAAGGCTGCCTCACCCTCGCCTATTCCTACCTCGGCCCCCCCATGTCCTGGCCCATCTACAGGGACGGCACCATAGGCAAGGCCAAGGAAGACTTGGAGCGGGCGGCCAAGGCAATGACTTCGCGCGGCGCGGCCAAGGGCCTTAAGGCCTACGTATCCATCAACAAGGCTGTGGTGACCAGGGCCAGCGCGGTTATTCCCATAATTCCCCTCTATGTCTCCACCCTCTTCAAGGTGATGAAGGAACGCAAGATCCATGAGGATTGCCTGGACCAATCGGTACGGCTCTTCGCCGAAAGGCTCTACCAGGCCAACGGCGCGGCGATTCCTTTGGATAAGGAAGGCAGGATACGCCTGGATGACCTGGAGATGGGCCAGGCGGTACAGGACGAGGTCCACTCGCGGCTCGCTAGGGTCGAGGAATCCAACCTGGAGGAATTGACGGACATCGAAGGCTTCAGGAGCGATTTTCTCCGCGCCCATGGCTTCGGCGTGCCCGGCGTGGACTACTCGGCGGACGTGGATACCCTCTGATGAACATGCTCCTGCTCCGCGAGGGGGAGGAAGGACTTCGCATCCCCAGTTCGGACCGCAGGTACGCCCACATCCTGAAAGTGCTTAAGAAAAAGCCCGGCGAACTAATCGAGGCGGGAAGGACAGACGGCAGCCTGGGCCGCGCCGTGCTTGAGTCTGTGGACAGCCGTTGTATTGTGCTCAGCTTCGCCCCCGAGTCCATTGCTCCCCCGCCCCGGCGCTTGAGAGTGCTCATGGGGTTCCCCAGGCCTATCCAAGCGGGAAGGATACTCAAGGATCTCTCCAGCCTCGGCTTGGCCTCCATTTGGTTTTGCCTCTCCTCCTTGGGTGAGAAATCCTATGCCGAATCCCGATTCTTCAGGGACAGGGACTTCCAAAGCCACCTGGAGG
>JBFLXC010000224.1:0-2530 GCA_040757435.1 Spirochaetota bacterium
TCGTTCCTCTTCTCATTGGGCTGCCGCAGGAGGGTTAAGCGGGGAGAAAATTCTTTTTCCCAGTCCTTGACGGGAGTCACTTCATATCGGATCACAGGAAAGGGAAACCGACAGGATCGCAGGATAGCGGGTCTAACCTCTCGCCTGGGCGCAGCGCTCGGCCAGGCCATCCTGCGGATCTTGAGGATCCTGTGATCCTGTCAAAGACCACCCGGGAACTTCATTCTGCCCCGGCGAGCTGGCGGATATGGTCGAGGCAGGTCGATACCCTTCGCCTGACGGTCCCTGGGAGCGCGTCCAAAGTCCGGGACATGGAAATTTGGGCGAAAAGAATGTCCCGGGTATCCTGCGAAGCAGCATGCCCCCCAAAGTCGCCACTATTCTTGGCTCCTCCGCGGCGGCCCTTCGTCAGAATGGCATTTCCTGGTTCCGCAGCCAGTCCGTCTTCGCCCATCTCCGCGGCGATGCGGATGCAGGCTGCGACGACTTCCTCGTCGTGGGCGGCGGAATCTCCTCGGTTCAGCGCGGCGAAGGCCCGGTCAAGGAGTACATACCGCCATTCCGCCGGCACACCTGTCCTCCTTGACTCCGCCTCGACGATGAGGCGCAAGGGATCGGCGGTGCTGGGATTGGTGGCGAGAATGACAAAGGGACGCCTGCGGGCCACAGCGGCTTGGACCATTGGCCGGTCGATCTTGACAAGGGGTATGGAAAGCTCGGTCGCCAGGACATCCACAGCGGGTGAGAGGGATGAACAGGTCAGAACCAATCTGTCGGCCCCCGCCTCCTCAAGGCTCCTGCAGAGGAAACCTATGCGGCGCAGGGCTCCCTCCGTTGCCCCCTGGCCCTTCTTGAGCTCCACAATGAGGCTTTCGTCCAAGGCATGGAGAAAGTCCATGGAACTCCGCAGAGGCTCCAAGGCCTTCTCAACCCAGGGCATGACAAGCCTGGTGGAATGGATCAATCCAACCGTCAAGACTCCTCCTCCTGGGGGAGAGGGATCCCGTAGGGTCCGTCGGCGAGGAAGGCTATCCTGAAACGTCCCTCCGCCACGTCCCGCGGACCGAAGCCCCGGCTATGCATGAACCTATTCACCGAAGCCTCCACTACGCGAGGCAACATCTCCTCCGCTTCTGCTCCATTCCGGCCAAGCTTTGGATCAACTCCTTCCAGGGCACCAGGGCCGGGCAAAGCCCCCCGGTCCAAAAGACTCCTACCGTCGGTTCCAGGCAGATCCCGCCAATCCTTGCTGTCCAACTGGGGGGCGTAGTACACGAAATCCGTGAAAGAAATCTTCTTGAACACCTTGGCCCATTCCTGGACCTGCCACTGCTCGGGGACGAAAGGCCAGTCCGGTGAGGCCAGGACCCGGTCGAGAGCCTCGGCGCCTACAAGCTTCAGGAGGGAGAGCACCGCCCGGTATCGGTTCGAGCCCACAGGATTGGGGTCTTTGTTGTTTGCCGCCAGAATGAGGCCGCCACCGTCCTTCACTGCGCCCAAGGCGGCGACGGCGGCCTTGGCGGCCTGGTAGTGGTTCACCGCAACGAAGCCCCCGTGGGTGACCACCAGGTCGTACCGTCGCCTGATGGGAATTCCCACGTAGCTCTTGAGCTTGGCCACAGCGGCGGCGTGGGCGGCTTCCAGATCGCCGCAGAACACGCCGGTGATCCTGAAGGACCCGTCTATGGTTACGTTGGCGATGAAGTCCGCCCCCGCCATCTTGGCCACCGCCAAGGATTCCTGGTGCACGGGATTGTCCTCCAGGCACAGGTCCCTCGCATTGGGATGGGCCATGAGCGAGGCGGAGTGGAAAATGAAAGTGCCCTGCTCCCCGAAGATGCCCGGGCAGATGGCCTTGCGTCCCCCCGAGGCGCCGGCCATGAAATGGCTCTCCACGAGGCCGGTGAGGATCTTAAGGTCCGCCTGGACATAAAGTTTGTTGATCTTGGCGACCGTGCCCCTCTCCGTCGTCCCGATATGGACAAGGCCGGCCTCGTCCAGGCAATTGTGTTGCACGATCCGGACGCCGGAGGCCATGACCTCGTGGCCGAGCATGAGGGCCAACTCGTCCTGGGTCATCGCCCTGTGGGTTCCTGCGGCGACGAGGAGGATGATGTCCTCAGGGGCGTAGCCCTGGCCTGACAAGGTGCGGAGAATGGGTTCCAGCACCCCTCCGGGCCCCTTGTAGGGAACCGGGCGGGTATTGTCCGAAACGACGATGCAGGCCTGGGCGGCGCGTCCTTCCTTCAAGGCCCGGACTGCCTTTTCCCGGGCGACCGCCGCCAGGGAAGCCGACATGATCGGCCTATCCAAGGCCTCCCTGATGGCGTTTGCCGGATCCGGCAGAGCTTCCGGTTCGGCCATCCTCAGTACATCGCTCCCCTCGGGCAGCGTGACTGGGATGAATCGGTCGCCGAAGGGAATCTCTACTGCCGTCATCCCATGGTCCTGATCAGGGAGAAATCCCCCGTCGCGGCGGCGCGAAGTATGGGCTCCATGTAGGCGTCCACCAGGTCGGCGGTGAGCGGCA
>JBFLXC010000225.1:0-2529 GCA_040757435.1 Spirochaetota bacterium
TTGAGGGAACCGTCGGGGTCCTCGAGCTCGGACTCGATCCTCGAGGAGCGCAAGGACCCGAATTTTTCGTCCAAGGCCTTGCGTTCCGATGCGGGGAGATTGCTCATGGAGGAAAAATCCGGGCAGGCCTTGGTGATCCATGAGTAGATCTGCCCGGCCCGCCAGGTTTTCTCATAGCCGAGGAGGCTCGCGATCTCTCCGGGGAATAGGCCCGAGAGGAACAGCTCGGGGAATGCCTCGCCGGCTACTTCGAAGCGAAGATCCTCCATGCCCGTCAGGAAGCCCTGGAGGAGAGCTTTTGGATGGCGTCGAGGATGAAGGGATTCTTGATGCCCGTCCTTTGGAAATCCTGGAGGACTTCCAGGGCCTGGGCGCGCTGCCCGGAGGCGACATAGCACTGTGCCAGCTCGAGGTAGATCCTATAATTCTTGGGGTCGTTCTGGACCAGGAGCTTGAGGCTCGTGATCGCGTCTTCCCATTTGCCCTGGGTCCGTGCGATGACCGCCAGCCCCAGGATGGCATATACGTCGAACTCGATGTTGAGGGCGTCCTCGTAATACTTCGTAGCCTTGTCCAGTTCGCCCAAAACCCGGTACGCGTCTCCCGCCCTGGTGAGGATGACTTTGTTCCTGGGATCCTTGTCCAAGATCTTGTTCCAGTACTGGAGGGAGCTTTCCTGCTTGCCCACTCCCCGGTAGCAGTCCGCGATGCCGAAAAGGGCGTAGAAATTGTCCGGTTCCCGCTGGAGGGCCTTGTCGAAGTAGGGGATGCCCCGGTCGAATTGCTTGAGCTTGCGGAAGCAGTTGCCGATTGACGTGAGGACCCGGATGTCCACCGATTCCCCTTGGATGTCCACCATCCTCTGCCAGTAGCTCAATGCTTCCTTGTACTCCTTGAAGTCGTAGTGGAGGTGGCCAAGGCCGATGAGGGCGTAATGGTTGTCCGCCTCCATCTCCAGGACCCTCTGGTAGATGGCCTTCGATTTCCTGAAGTCGTGGACTTTGCGGTAGGCGTCGGCGACCCGGGTGAGGACGGTGATGTTGGTGTTGTCGTGGAGAAGGTACTGCTCCCAGATCTCTATGGCCTTGTGGTATTGGTTGAGGGCCTTGTAGCAGTCCGCCAGGCCGAAGAGGGCGTAGCTGTTCCCGGGATGGTAGACCAGGCAGCGCCGGT
Source organism: Spirochaetota bacterium (assembly GCA_040757435.1). Lineage (GTDB taxonomy): Bacteria > Spirochaetota > Spirochaetia > Treponematales > Rectinemataceae > VKGY01. Next base: position 1,174 of record JBFLXC010000225.1, read on the forward strand.
AGTGGTCCGCCGCGTCCCTGTAGGCCCCTCTTTTGCGAGCCGCGTCTCCAAGGCCCACCAAGGCGTAGTTGTTTTCTTTGTCCTTTTCCAGGATCTGGGCGAAGCATTCCACGGCTTCGTCGAAGCGGTTTTCCTTGAGGAGCTGATAGCCTTTCTTGGACGCTTCGGATATCTCGTTCAGTTCGGTTTCCAAGGCCTCGGGAATCTCAAAATCCTCTTGAGGGCTGGCTGGGGAAGTCTCGCTCATGTTTTTTTCCTCTTTGCCGGGGGCAGTATTTTTTATGGCAACATTTTATCGTCGCTATTTTTAGATCTGTGCCTTTCCGGTCAATGAATTATTATACTATCGTTTTTCCGGTTTGGCAAGGAATATAGGATATAGCTCATTTTTCCGCGGCGGAGCGGTAGAAACGGACGATGGATCGGCCGTAGGCCCTTTCATCCTCCAGGGTGAGGCGGCCCAGGGTTTGGGGCAGGCGGTCCTCCCTCGGGAAGTGTATGAGGGCCAGCCCTCCGGAGGCCAGGCTGGCGCCCCGCTCCACGGCGGCGAGCAGCTCTTCCTTGTACGCGTAGGGAAAGGGCGGATCCAGGAAAAGGATGTCGAAGGAAGTCTTGTTCCTCTCCAGGAAAAGCTCCACCGGCTGGGCCTTGCATTCTATGCGGCGCGGGGCTATGCCTACGTTCTTGAGCAGGAGGGGGAACTTGGCCCGGTCGCGCTCGACGCACATGACAGGATCGGCGCCTCGGGACGCGGCTTCAAGGGCGATGATGCCCGAGCCTGAGAAAAGGTCCAGGAACGAGAAGCCCGTCAGGTCTCCCAGGACGGCGAAGACCGATTCCCTCATCCTGTCCATGGCAGGCCGGATCTCCAGCTTTCCCGTGGGCAACTCGATGGTCCTGCCCTTGAGGCTTCCTCCCGTTATACGCATGCTACCAGTCCCTGGAGCGGAATTCGCGGCGTACTTCCCTGTCCAAATCCCTCTCCTTGATGTCCGCCCTTTTGTCATAGGCCTTCTTGCCCTTGCAGAGCCCGAGCTCCACCTTGACCAGGCCCCTCTTCAAGTATACCGAGAGGGGAATGAGGGTGTAGCCCTTCTCCCTTGCCTTGCGGTCTATGCGCTTGATTTCCTGGGCGTGGAGGAGAAGCTTCTTTGCCCGGTCCGGATCATGGCCGAAGACGGAGGCGAAGACATATTCAGCGATGCGGAAATTCTTGAGCCAGATCTCCCCAGCCCGGACCTCTGCGTAGGCGTCGGGGAAGGAGATCCTCCCGTCCTTTATGGATTTCACCTCCGTCCCCGCCAGGACGATGCCGCATTCGAAGCTTTCGTCGACGCTGTAGTCGAACCTGGCCCT
>JBFLXC010000226.1:0-2479 GCA_040757435.1 Spirochaetota bacterium
TGGCCTTCTTCTCAATACAGCCCGTTGACTGGCTGGGCAGCGAACGTTGGGCGCTTTTCACCATCAGCCTTCTCACAGTCTGGCAGTTCGGCTCCTCCATGGTCATATTCCTCGCCGGCTTGAAACAAATCCCATCGGAGATTGTCGAGGCGGCCAGAGTGGATGGCGCGGGCAGGATGAGAATATTCTTCAAGATCACCCTCCCCTTCCTCAGCCCTATGATTTTCTTCAACCTCATTCTCCAGACTATCCACGCCCTGCAGGAGTTCACCGCCCCCTTCGTCATAACCGGCGGAGGACCATTGAAATCCACCTATCTCTACGGACTCATGATTTATGAGAACGCATTCAAGTTCCTAAAGACCGGTTACGCTTCCGCCCAATCCTGGGTACTTTTCATCATCATCATGGTTTTCACCGCCCTGGTCTTCAAATCCTCACCGTACTGGACCTTCTACCAGGATAGCGAGGAGAACCGATGAAACAAAAACTGTCGAAACCAATTTCGTATCTCTTCCTGACTCTGCTCGCGGCCTTCATGGTCTATCCCCTGCTGTGGCTCCTCGCAGCCTCCTTCAAGCAGAATCAGGATATATTCCTTGACCTGAGCCTTCTTCCCAAGTCCTGGACCTTGGAAGGGTACAGGAATGGGTGGAACTCAAACGGCCAGTACAGCTACACGAGGTTTTTCGCCAACACATTCCTCATGGTCATTCCAACAGTGCTCTTCACCATCGCTTCCAGCTTCCTCGTGGCCTATGGCTTCGCCCGGTTCAAGTTCTTCGGAAAAAAAGTGTTCTTCAGCCTGATGCTTTCAACGCTCATGCTTCCGAACAATCTCATAGTCATTTCCCGGTACCTTTTGTTCAGGGACTTCAATTGGCTGAACTCCTACAAACCCATCATCATCCCCGCCCTTTTCGCCACCTATTCCTTCTTCATATTCATGATCGTGCAATTCCTGCGCGGAATCCCACGGGAGCTGGACGAAGCGGCCACCATCGACGGCTGCGGAAGCTTCGCCATACTGTGGAGGATCATCCTCCCTCTCTCCAAGTCTGTGGTTTTCTCGGCCACCATTTTCCAGTTCGTCTGGAGATGGAACGATTTCCAGAATGTTTTGATCTATATCGACAGCGTAGGCAAATATCCCCTGGCCTTGGCCCTGCGCATGTCCTTGGACATCACCGAATCGGTGAATTGGAATGGAATCCTTGCCATGTCCGTCCTCTCCCTGGTGCCTCCAACTCTGATTTTCTTCTTCGCCCAGAGGTATTTCGTGGAGGGTGTGGCGACTTCGGGATTGAAGGGCTAGGCCATGGGGGAGAACCGCGACGTTACCTATGATTTTTCCGGCAGGGCGGCTGTCGTCGCTGGCGGCGCTTCGGGCATCGGCAAGGCCATAACCGCGGCGCTCCTCGACGCGGGAGCAATGGTGACCGTGCTGGACAAGGACAACACGGCGATACAGGATGCCCTTCCCTCCTTCTCCTTGCGTGCGCCGGGCCGCGTCTTGGCGGAACTCTGCGACCTGAGCCTTCCGGAGGAGAGGGATAGGGCCTTGGGCGCCTCGGTCTCCCGCTTCGGAGCGCCGGACTTCCTCGTCAACTCGATAGCCTCGACCAGAAGGAAGCCTGCATTGGAACACACGATTGAGGATATCGAGGCTGTGATGGGCACCAATTATTCGGCGGTTTTCGGTCTTTGCCTTGCTGTAGCGCGGATCATGGCCGCAGCGGGGCCATCACCTGCTCAAGGGATGAGAAAGATCCTGAACATCGCCTCTACAGGCGCCTTTTCCGGCTCCAGGAACTTTGCGGCCTACAATTCCTCCAAGGCCGCCCTCGTTACCCTTACGAAGGTCCTGGCCAACGAATGGCATCCCCTGGGAATCGGAGTCAATGCCTTGTGCCCAGGGCCGACTTTCACGCCTTTTACCCACGAACATTACGACAGCCATCCGGAGCTTGTCGCCTCCATCGTTTCGAGGACTCCCGCGGGAAGGATAGCCGAGCCGGAGGATATGGTAGGTCCCGCGCTTTTCCTTCTTTCTTCGGCTTCGGATTGGATTGTCGGGGAAGCGATTGTCTGCGACGGGGGCAAGCATCTCAACGCTTGAAAGGAGAGCTAGATGAAGGATTTTGAAATCCGGGCCATAGAAGTGCATTCCGTCTACGCCTGGGATTACCGGTGGATATCAAAAGTCCTCGACTTCGCCAAGCGCACAGGCCTGAATGCCTTGGTCTTGCATCGCAACGATGTAGTCGACCAAGTAGTTTTTCCTGGGATGCTGTTCGGCGTTCCCGAAGGCAAGGCGGGGAGCATTTTCGAGCGTTACAACGCGGCATACAGGAAAATTTACAAGTATACGCCCACGAGACGCTCAGGCCCCCAGCTCCGCAGGGACTACCTGAGGAAAGTCGTCGCCAAGGCCTTGTCCATGGGCATCCAGGTATACCTTCAGAACAAGGAGCTGTTT
>JBFLXC010000227.1:0-2454 GCA_040757435.1 Spirochaetota bacterium
GGTGCCTGTGAAGCCTGAGCAGCCGAGCTGGCAGGTGGGCGCCAGGCAGGCCACGTCCCCTATGTCGTCCGAGGCGTTTGACTGGTCGGAGAAGTCGATCCTAGCCCGCTCCTCGAATTCCATCGCCGCCTGGCCGAGGAGCTCTCCCATGGCGGCGGAGGGCTTGAAGGCCTGGTATCCCGGAGTGTTGGAGATGCGCAAGGTGGCTCCCATGGCCAGGGCCCCCGCCCTGAAGGAGCGGTCGACCTTCCTGGCCGCCGACGCCACGGCCTCCGCGGAGGCCCCCCTGACATAGGTGTCTATGACAGCGCGGGAGGGGACGATGTTCACCACAAGCCCACCCTCGCTCAGGATGGGATGCACCTTGACATGGTCTTCGTCCTTGAAGCTGTCCCTCTGGGCATGGATGGCCTGGAGCGCGAGGGAGGCGGCGCTCAGGGCGTTTATCCCGTCCTCGGGATGGGCTCCGGCGTGGGCGGGCTTTCCGATGAATTCCGCCCTTTTGGCCATGAAGCCTCCCAGGGTGCCGTTCACCGTAAGCTCCCGGGCGCCGGAGTCCTCCATGGAATGGTACTTCAAGACCACGCAGGGGCGGTCGAAAAGTCCCAGGCGCAGCAACTCCTGCTTTCCCGACAGGAAATGGATCTCGCCCTTGGCCTTCAGTTCCGAGCGCCTGGCGAGGTCCACGTATTCCTCCGCCGGAGCGCCGATGAACAGGATGCGGACCCCTTCCCTCTCCGAGACCCGCGCCGCGGCCAAGGCCCTGAAAACCTGGGCCATGACGGCGCATTGGGCGTAGTGGCCGCAGGAATGGGCCATTCCGCCGGGGGCGCCTGGGGTGGGAAGGGCGTCCATGTCCGCCAGGAGGACGATGGCAGGCGCCTTTTCGTCCAGGCCTCCGCCGATCTCCGCGACAACGGCTGTCCTTGCGAGTCCGCGCCGGACCTCGGCTCCGGGGACAGCCAGGACCCGGGCCAGGACTTCGCCGGTCCTGAACTCGAAAAAGCCGATCTCGGGGATCGATTTGAGCTCTCCCGCCAAGGCATAGAGTTCATCCTCGTTTATGCGCCCAAGCGCCGACGTCTCGTGTCTTTCCATCCTTCCACCCTCTTTGGCCCCATACTAAACCGGTCCTGGCCTTTGGTGAAGCGGGGAGGATATACTGGCCGGGACATGGAATTCTACGAAATCATAGCGGAGATGGAGGAACGGGGCTTCCCCTTGGTACTGGCCCATGTGGTGGGCGTGGCAGGCTCGGCGCCCCGGCACCTGGGATCGGCCATGGCGGTCTGGCCCGACGGAACCACCCTGGGGAGCGTGGGCGGAGGGCAGGTGGAAGCCAAGGCCCTGGAAGCCGCCGGGGAATGCTTCGCCCTCGGGCGATCGGCAACACTGAAGGCCTTCATGCACGGCGGCTCAAGCCAGGGGATCGAGCCCATCTGCGGAGGGGCTGTTGAGATCCTGGCGGAATACCTAAAGGAGCCTGGCGCCTATGGCTCGGCCCTCTCGATCCTCTCACGGGGCGGGTCGGCGGTGCTCGTCCTGGATACCGGGGACGGCCCTGGCGGCGATCTCGGCATCAAGGCGGCGGAAGAGGCCGGAAAACCTTGCCCTCCCGGCTTGGACGCGGCAGCCTTCGAAACGGCGGCCCGGGGCCGCATCGTGAGATCCGCCGTGGACGGATGGCTCTACCTCGGGACAAGGCCCAGGGAGAAGCTTCTGATCCTGGGCGGCGGTTACGTCGGCAAGGCCTTGGCCGAAGCCTCCCTTCCCCTTGGCTTCTCCGTCACCGTGGCGGATTTCCGCCGGGAGTTCGCGGATCCCGCGCGGTTTTCAGGTAGAATCTCCGTCATACATAAGCCCTTCGAGGCAGCCATAGGCGATTTCCCCTTCGATCCCTCGACGTACGCCGTGGTGGTGAGCCCGGACCACGCCCAGGATCTGGAGTGCGTGAGGGCGATCTTGGCGAAGCCCTTCAAATATGCGGGCTTCATCGGCTCCAAGCGCAAGGTCAGGCTCGTCCTCTCGACCCTGAGGGAGGAAGGGCTTCCCGAGGAAAAAATCGCCGCCCTCTGCGCCCCCATCGGCTTGGACATCGGGGCCGAGACGCCGGAGGAGATCGCGGTCTCCATCCTGGCCCAGATCATCGCCTTCCGCCGCGGTTCCGCCGCCGCTAAGAATTGCGCCATGCCGGCGGGCTGACGCGGCCGAGGACCCCATTTGTTGACCTCGGCTTACTGTCTTTACTCTCCTTGCGAATAGTGATATGCAATGTGCATAGGTTTTCGCTTCCGCGCTAAGCGGGCGAAGCATTAAAGGAGCGCTTATGAGAAAATTCATCGCGATCGCATCCCTTGTGTTGGCCATGGCCCTGCCCCTGGCCGCCCAGGCCCCCGCAAAGGCCTCGGTATTCCTCCTCATCTCAGGATCACTGGGAGACAAGGGATTCAATGA
>JBFLXC010000228.1:0-2434 GCA_040757435.1 Spirochaetota bacterium
TCCGGGAAGAGGGAGGGACGCCCGTTCATCGTCTCCATCGACGTGCCTTCGGGATTGGGGGATTTCTTCACCCTGGGATTCCCTGCCGTGAGGGCCGACATATGCTGTACCTTGGCGCCCTTGAAGCTTGCCTTGCTCCTTCCCGACGCACGGCGGTTTTTCGGCGCTTTGAGAATCGTCGAGGATGTATTTCCCGCAACCTTTGTCGATATCGCCGGACGGAATGAGGATGGCGCATCGTTTCGGAATGCTATTCTTTTGGAAGAAGAAGACATGCATTCCCTTCTCCCAAAGGTTCCGAACGATGCATATAAGATGTCCAGGGGCAAAGTAAGCGTATTCGCCGGCTCCCAAGGCCATGCCGGAGCGGCCCGGCTGTGCGCGAAGGCTGTTGGCGCGGGAGGAGCGGGCTATTGCACCTTGCACGCCGACTCGGATATCTGCGGCTCCCTTGTTCCGGAGATTGAGCCGGTGGTGGTCTCTCCATGGGATGGCAGCGGCGTGCCCGAATCGTCATGCCACGTATTCATCGTCGGTCCAGGATGGGGCGAGGAGCCAACAAGAAGGGCTGTGCTCGAGGATCTCATCGCCCAGCGCAAGCCCGTTGTGGCGGACGCCTCGGCCTTGCGCCTCCTGGCATCCCTTCCGGACGCAAGGGCCGGCAAGGACGCATGCCTTATCCTGACCCCCCATCCCGGAGAATACGCCGCCTTGGCGATGGCCAAGGGAATACCTGCCGCATCACCCTTCTTGGATTCCCTACCCGAGGTCGCAAAAGCCTACGGAGCCCTGGTGGTGTACAAAAGCCATGTCACCGCAATTTGTGACCTGAACGGCAATCTTTCCTTCTGGGATGGAATGAACCCCGCCCTGGGAACCGCTGGATCCGGGGATGTCCTTTCCGGCTTCATCGCAGGCGTCGTGGGGGTCCATGCTGCCCAGGCAAGCGTGTGCGGGGGTCGCCTGGACCAAGGGCAGATCCTCAGGGCCGTGCAAGGCGCGGTAATCCTCCATGGCGTCGCAGGAAGGAATCTCGCCAGGACCGAGGGTTGGTTTTCCGCCGACAGGCTCATCAAGGAATGCGCGAGGCTCGCCTATGATTCAATGAATCAATCGAAGGAGCGTTGATGGAGAGAAGATCCATCGCGGGCATTGTGCTCCGCGGAGATACGGTGCTGATCGGAAAGAGGATCGCCGGAGGACCCATCGGCCTTCATTGGGAATTCCCGGGAGGGAAGGTGGAGGCGGGCGAGACGGATGAGGAGGCGTTGCGGCGTGAATTCCTAGAGGAATTCGAAGTCGAGGTGACGCCCGTACGTCCCCTGGGCTCAAGCAGGTTCCAAAGCCCATCGGGAGAGCGGCTTCTCACGGCTTGGCTCGTATGCGTGGAGCCGGAAGCGGAATTCCATCTCAAGGAACACAGCAGGATCGATTGGGTTGGCCTCGAAGCACTTGAAGGTTTAAAGCTCGCTGGCAGCGACAGATCGCTGATTCCTTTTCTTAAGCGTTCCCTCTGGGGGTCATGAGCGATCCACTTCTTCCGTCCGCTCCCCGCCTTCTTCGTCGGCCAGGAGCACCTCCACCCTGGCTTCAATGTCGCTCAATTCCTTCCTCAGGGATGTGGAGAGCCGCATCCCTTCCTCGAACACCTGTATCGCTTCCTCGATCGGGAGTTCCCGATCCTTGATTTTTTCCGCCAAGGACTCCAGCCGTTCGAGCCTTTGTTCGAAGTTCTTCATTTTTCCACCGTCCTGACTTCCGCGGATGCCTTCCCCACGGAAAAGTATACCTTGATCCTCGAACCTGAGGCGAGCGTTCCGGCATCCCGTATCGCCGGTCCTCCGCCCAGGATTCCTTCGCCTGAATCCGATTCTTCAAGCCTTGCTATTGAATATCCCCGCTCCATGATGGCCTTTGGGCTCGCCAGCTCCAAGGCCGTCACTCCCAGGGCGATCTTATGCCTGGCAAGCTCGATCCTGAGCGAAAGCTCCTCCCTCAAGCTTTCCCCCGCCTCGTCGAAACGCCTGGAGAGTGGCAGGAGCCTTCGCATGAAATGGGCCTCGCCGTCGTCCCGGGAAAAAACAGCCAGGCTTGCCTTGGCGTATTCAAGTCTGGCGGACATGGATGTCTCCAAGGTTTGACGATGGAGGTTTATCTCCCTTTCGATCGCCGAGCGGCTTTCCGCCACGAGTTCGGCGGCGGCGGAGGGGGTAGGAGCCCTGAGGTCGGCGGCATAATCCGCCAAAGACCAATCGATCTCATGTCCCACCGCGCTTATGACGGGAATCCTGGATTCGGCGATGGCCCTCACCACAACCTCGTCGGAAAAGGGGAGGAGATCCTCAAGGGATCCGCCTCCTCTTCCTACGATGAGGACGTCGATATCTCCATGGCTGTTCGCCTGGCGGATCCTTGAGGCTACCATTTCGGCCGC
>JBFLXC010000229.1:0-2409 GCA_040757435.1 Spirochaetota bacterium
TCGTGCGGGGCATCGTGGAGGAGCCGGTCTATTCGGGCTTCCAGACGAAGTACATAGTAAGGGCCGACGGAGGAGCCAGGCTCACCATCTTCCGCCAGCACGCCAACTGGTCCGAGGGCATCCCGGACATAGAATGGAAGGACGAGGTCTACCTCTCCTTCAGCGCCCGGGACCTGGTCATCGTGGAAAGGGACAGGGCATGAAAAGGAATTACGGCACGGCCTACGCGGCGCCCCAGGCCCTTTGGCTCACCGTGTTCTTCGCCGCCCCCCTCCTTATCATCATCGCCTACTCCTTCCTCAAGAAAGGGCTCTACGGAGGGGTGGAGTTCGAGTTTTCCCTCAGGGCCTACAGCGACATGGCCAATCCCACCCTGCTCAGGGTGGCCCTCAAGACCCTTTGGGTGTCCCTTCTTGCCACGATCGCAACCATCCTCATCGCATTGCCCTGCGGATACTCCGTCGCAAGGTCCCAGAACCAGGCGATACGGCTTTTCCTGGTCATCGTGCCCTTCTGGACCAACTTCCTCGTGCGGATATACGCCTGGATAGCCATCCTGGGAAACGAGGGCTTCCTCAACCAAGCGCTGCGCTTCCTGGGATTCCGGCCCGAGGGCTACCAATTCCTCTACAACCAGGGGGCGGTGATCCTGGTCCTTGTCTACATGTATCTACCCTACGCCATCCTTCCCCTCTTCTCGACCATAGACAAGTTCGACTTCACCCTCCTCGAGGCGGCCAGGGACCTGGGCGCCTCAAGGATGCAGTCCTACCTGAAGGTGATGCTGCCCAACATTAAGGGCGGGGTGGTCACCGCCGTGCTTTTCACCTTCATCCCCATCTTCGGCGCCTACGCCGTGCCCCTGCTCATCGGAGGAAAGGACTCCTACATGCTGGGCAACGTCATAGCCGACCAAGTCACCAAGACGAGGAACTGGCCCTTGGCCGCCGCCATCTCCATGACCGTGACCCTGATCACCGCGATCGCCGTCTTCCTCTTCGCCCTCAAGAAACCGAAGGAGCACCTCGAGGTGGCGGACGTTGATCCTGCGAGCCTGGGTCATGACCTTCTGGTCTCGAAGGTGAGGGTGAAAGCCTTCGGCAAGCAGGGGAGGGGACGCTGATGGCCTCCTCGATCCACGGCACCAAACCCTTGAGGATAGCGGCCCTCTTCCACGCCCGCCGGATCGTGCGCAAGGGCGCCAAGGCCGCTTCCCGCCTCCTGCCGAAGAAGGCGAAGGCCTCCAGCGTGGTCTTCTGGATGGTCATAGCCTTCCTCTTCGCCCCCCTCTTCGTCCTCATCCTCTACTCCTTCAACGCCTCAAGGTCGGGGGAATGGACGGGCTTTTCCCTGGAGTGGTACAGGAAGCTTTTCCTTGAATCGCCGGACCTATGGAGGGCCTTCAGGAATTCCCTCGCCATAGCCTTGAGCTCAGCCGCCATGGCCACCTTCCTAGGCACCTTGGCGGCCGTGGGGACCGCCAGGTATTCCTTCAAGCTCAAGAGCTACGTGGCGACCATGAGCTTCATCCCCATGATCCTGCCGGAAATCGTCGTGGGAGTCTCGCTCCTGGTGTTTTTCGCCGGAGTAGGCCTCAAGCTGGGCATGGTCTCCGTCTGGATAGCCCACACCACCTTCAACATACCCTTCGTCTACCTGCTTGTTTCCGCAAGGCTGGAGGAGTCGGATCCTACGGTGGTCGAGGCGGCCAGGGACCTCGGAGCCAGCGAGCTGCAGACCCTCGTGAAGGTGGTTATCCCCATGGCCCTGCCCGGGGTGGCCTCCGCCTTCCTGACCGCGGTCACCCTTTCCCTCGAGGATTTCGTCATCACATTCTTCGTGTCCGGCCCCGGGGCGACCACGCTTCCCTTGTATATTTATTCAATGATACGCTTCGGCGTCTCGCCGGTGGTGAACGCCCTTTCGGCGGTCATGGTGGCGGGCACGGTGTTGCTTGTGTATCCCATGAGGAATTTCCTCAAGGTTTTCGCCTCCCGATAGGGAGGTTTGGCGCGATCAACCGGGCTTTTGCCCGTTTCATCCCATGTTTAGGAGGGTTCTATGAAGAACATCCTCCGCGCCGTCAAGCTTGACATTGCGGCGCTGGTGCTCCTTTCGCTCACGATTCTTTTCGGCGGCTGCTCGGGGAAGACGGAAGCGTCTAAGAAACTGTACATCTTCAACTGGACCTACTACACTCCCGACTCGGTGATCGAAAAATTCGAGAAGGAGTACAAGGTCGACGTGGTCTACGATTCCTTCGCCTCGAACGAGGAAATGTTCGCCAAGCTGAAGGCGGGTGGCGCGGACTACGACCTCTGCTTCCCCTCGGGCGACTACGTGTCCATCATGATCAAGGAGGACATGCTCCAGAAGATCGACCACAAGCAGCTCAAGAATTTCGCCAAC
>JBFLXC010000230.1:0-2366 GCA_040757435.1 Spirochaetota bacterium
CCATGTAATGCCTGAACCGGGGATTGAGCTGGGTGTCCCGCACCGAGAGCTTTGAACGCTTGAGCCTGGGCTTTGAAAAGCCGTATCCCCCCTTGAGGTTGAAGACGAGGTAATTGTCGTGGGTGAACCAGAGGCCTTCCCCCTCCGAAAGGGGGATCAGGGCCCTGGTCTTTGAGAGCACGGAGGTGAGGTCCGAGGAGACGACGATGAAATCCCCGGCGGAATCCGAGCCCACCCCCGCGTACAGGGAGGAGCCGGATTTCATGGCGAAGATGCCAGGCAGCTTGGGGTCGGCCAGGGCGGCGGCGTAGGAGCCTTCCACCAAGGCTTCGGCCTTGCGCAGGGCGTCGATCATGCGCAGGACTCCGTCGGGCACACCGGTCTTGAGGCCCGAGGAGGCGTAGGCTTGGCGCATGGCCGCCAGGTCGGCGCTTGAGAGGTTCAGGTTGGCCGAGTAGTGCTCCTCCGCCAAATGGACGAGGATCTCCCCGTCGTTCTCCGAAACCACCGCATGGCCCCGGGAGGAGAGCCAGCCCTTTAGGGAGTCTGTGTTGGAGATGTTGCCGTTGTGGGCACCGGTGAGTTCGGCCTTGCAGCGGACATGATGGGGCTGGCTGTTGACGTCCGTGACCGCGCCATAGGTGGCCCAGCGAACTTGGCCGATGAAACGCTGGCCGGAGAAGCCCGCAATCCCTAAGGCCGGGCAGACCTCCGAGGGAGCTCCAACCCGCTTTAAGAGCCGTATCCGCTTCGAAGCATCGATGAAGGAGGCGCCTGTGGAATCATAGCCCCGGTATTCAAGGCGCCGGAGCAGGGATTCGGCTTCCTTGCCCATCTGGGGATTTTCGCCCTGGTAGATGAGTGAGACGATTCCGCACATCTGGATCCTCCGGCTCCATTATACCACGGCTTTCCGCGGAGCGGGGGAAAAGGCTATAGTGGCTGCCATGGCCATAGAAGCTCATGAGACGCGGCATTGGGTGAGGGGATTCGACTGCGGATACGGGGGTCCTTTCAAGGCCCTTTCCCTGGCGGACTATTTCCAGGAAGCGGCGGGAGACCACGCCCGGGTCCTGGGGGTGGGCATGGAAGCCATGAAGGCCGCTGGCCGGACATGGATGCTCTCCAGGCTCGACATCGGGATCAAGGGACTTCCTTCGGCAGGGGACGAGGTGATTGTGAGGACATGGCCGGCGGGCACCTCCAGGCTCTTCGCCCAGCGTTGCCTGGAGCTCCGCTCCGCAGACGGCCTCCTCCTTGCCGGCGCCCTCTACGAATACCTGGTGGTGGACATAGAAGCCCGGCGCCCCTTGCGGCCGGAGAAAATCCTCGACCCCGGGCTGAAGGGCGACTATCCGCCTCCCTTGGATGACCTGGAGCCTGGCCTTTCGGGAGATCCCGGCTTCTCTCCTCTCGATCTGGGAGCCTTCGAACCCGGGCTGTCCCTCTCCGCCGCCCCGAGGCACCTGGACTACAACGGCCATGTGAACAACGCCCACATCATAGACTGGCTGGTAGACTCGGTTCCCCCGGAGCGCCGGGGCTCGGGCCGGCTTTCCCGCCTCAAGGTGGATTTCATCGCCGAGCTCAGGTCCAAGGACAGGGTTGACTCGTGGGTACGCCATGCGGAGGGACCCGCGCCCGGCTGGCGCATCCTCCTCACCAGGGAAGGGGAGCCTGTTGCCCGGGCCCTCGCGGCCTGGCTGCCCTAGCCGTCCCGCCCCCTTCGTTGACCTTAGGCGCCTGGGGTGGCATCATGTCCAGCCATGATCCCCGATAGAGTGAAACAGGTTTTGGAAGCCCATGGCCTAAAGGCTCTGGAGTTCGAGGAAGGCTCCACTCCCACCGCGGAGACCGCCGCGGCCAAGATTGGAGTTCAGGTCGGCCAGATAGCGAAAAGCCTCTTGTTCAAGGGCTCCTCCGGCAAGATTGTCATGGTGGTCTGCGCGGGGGACAGGAAAGTATCCTCCGGCAAGCTCAAGCGTCTGTGCGGCGAGAAGATGTCCATGACCAGCGGGGACGAAACCTTCGCCCTCACGGGATTCCGTCCCGGCGGGGTCTGTCCCTTCGGCGCGGAAGGCTTCCAGGTCTACATCGACGACAGCCTCAAGGCCTGGGACGCCGTCTATCCGGCGGCGGGCAACGATTCCACCGGCGTGCCCACCACCCACGCCCAGCTTCTCTCGATCTGCGGCGGCCTGGCCTGCGATGTGGCGGCGGAATAAACCCGATTTAATTGGAGGCTCCTGAATAACCCCGTTTTCAGTCAGCCTTGGCTAAAAGCTCAGAAATTTTGTAGCAAGAATCTACCCAATACACAATACATCTCTTGAAAGATTCCGACAAAAAAAGCTTTCGCCTTTCTC
>JBFLXC010000231.1:0-2363 GCA_040757435.1 Spirochaetota bacterium
TGGCGGAACTTCCCGAAAAGCTGAAGACGGTGCTTATTTTAAAGGAATACAGCGGGATGAACTACAAGGAGATCGGCAAGATCCTCGGCATAAGCGAAGGCAACGTCAAGGTACGGGCTTTCCGTGCGAGGGAAGCCCTCCTGGCGAAATTGAAAAAGGAGAACGGCAGTGTGTCCCGATGATGCCCTTCTTTCTTCCTATTTGGACGGCGAGGTTCCTTCCCCATGGAAGGAAAGGATCGAATCCCACGCCGCCCGATGCCCCGAATGTTCCCGAAAGCTCAAAGCCTTCGGTTCGCTTTCCTCGGATCTCAGGTCCTTGGAGACCGAGGGAGAGAGAAGGGCTTTGGAGGAAGCGAGGATTCGCATAGGAAGGAAGCTTGGGGAACTGAGCATTGAGCCAAGGCGAAGCCCTGGCTTGGGAATAGCCGCGTGGATATCCGCGGTGGCCCGACGCCGGATCGTCGTGCCCATGCCGTATCTTGCCGCGGGCATCCTCGCCATAGCCTTCATGGCGGGCATAACCCTTGGGTATCTCAGCCCCGTCGCCCGGGCTTCACGGCTCCTGGCTTCGGCGTCGAAAACCTTGCCCGCCAGCCAAGCCTCCTACGAATCCATAGTCCAATACATGCGCCAAAACGCCTCGGGAGCCGTTCTGATCGAGATGCCGAAGAGCGCAGCCTTCAGCCAGATGGGGAATCCGGTGTTCATCAGCTACGGGGAGCCCCTCATCGAGACGGTCGGTTCCTCCGGGGAAGGAAGCGGAGCATCGCGATGAACCTGCGCCTTCGTCCCCTCGCTTCACTCCTCCTCCTGGCTCTGGCCCTGTCTCCCCTGGGCGCCCAGGCTCCGGGGCAGGCGGGTCCGGCGCCTTCGTCTTCGATCCCCCCGGAGCAGGCCAAGGAAGTCTTGGTTTTCCGCGTTCGATCCGCCTTCTCCCTGAGCGCCTCCATGCTTTCCTCACTCCAGGCCAAGCAGGGCGGAGAGGGCAGCCCATCCAGGGAAGCCTCGGGGTCCGCAAGGTCCGCCGCCCCCGGCCCCTCCTCCGGGGAAATCCCATGGACGGAGACCCTAGTGAGGGCGGTTCCGCTTTCCCTGCCCTTGGACGTGAGGCTCATGGGCGACAACGTGGCTACCTTGATCCAGATTCTTCCCCTGGGCTTGCGGGGGAACATGGCCGACCTTCTCATCCAAGGCCAGGTTTGGATAAAGATGCCCGACGGCTCGGTGAGCTTCAACACCTCGGTGCAAACTTTGGCGGTGGTCCTGGGTTCACGGGTATTCTTCTACCCCTTGGGCATGGATGCCAAGACGGGAGCGCCGATCGCCGTTGAGATCAAGGTGGATAGGCCGTGAAGGGAGGGGAAGGCCGCCCTTGCCGCGGAGAGCGATGAAAAGGTGGGGATTCCTTCTTGCCGCCGCACTCCTCCTTGGTATCGGAGGCGCCTATTATCGATTCCGCCTTCCCCAGGTCGAACGCCTTGATCCCTCGGGCTTCGAACCAGGGGGAACAATCCTCATCCGGGGGAGGAATTTCGGGGCTGATAGAAGGACCTCCTTCGTAAGCCTGGACGGATCCCCCCTTTCCTCCTCGAGCTACGAAAAATGGAGCGATGGCTCCATCGAGGTCTCCATTCCCTTTTCCGTGGATTCAGGACTTCTTCGCGTAGCCACCCCCTTCGGCCGGAGCAATCCCGCCATCCTCATAGCCAATTCCAAGCTGCCGAAGGCGGTGAAAGCCGAGGCTTCAGGCGCCGCCAACCCAAGGATCCTCTCCCTCTCCGCGAAGGAGGCGGAGATCGGCTCCCTCCTGGAGATCAGCGGCATCAATTTCGGTTTGAACATGCAGTTCAGCGCCCTGCGGTTTTCCCGAAATCCCGGGACCTTGGAAGCCAGCGGCCAATCGGCCATGGCGGCCCTGGAGGGCGGGGCCGCCCAGGATTTCATCGAAGTGACCCACAAAGACGGCCTATTCGAGCGATGGGACGACAAGAGGATCGGTGTCCGGGTACCAGAGGGCGCGGGATCGGGGGTTCTCACCGTGCTCACGCCCCACGGCGAATCCCCGCCTTTTCCCTACTCCATACGCCAAGGCTCGGGCTCCAAATATTTGTTCGCTCCGGCGGTGTACTCGCTGCAATACGAGATCAAGGTCAACCTTGCCTCCCCCGCGAAGGATGACTACGTCCTGGTGTACGCCCCCGATCCTGTCAGTTCGGGATCCCAGTCCCTCAAGGAGGTGCAGGAAGAGAGCCCGGAAGCATACTTCAGGAACTACGGAAGCTCCACGGTGTTCCGGGTGACTCCCCCCGCGGAGCCGCAGGAAAACCAAGGCCGAAGGAACGCAGAAACAATCATCCGACG
>JBFLXC010000232.1:0-2344 GCA_040757435.1 Spirochaetota bacterium
GGCGCAGAAACACTACCACATGGACTGGACCCTTCCCCCCAAGGACGGCCAGCGCTTCGAGAATCTCGTCGCCGTCCACCTCAAGAAATGGGTGGACTTCGAGTCGGACTCCAAGGGCCGGGAATTGGAGCTGCGCTACTTCCGGGACGTTCAGGGGCGGGAAGTCGACTTCGTGGTCGTCGAGGACCGGCGGCCGGTTCGTTTCATCGAGTGCAAGTGGGAGGATGAAGGGGTCCACCCCGCCCTGCGCTACTCCAGGCATCGTTTCCCCGAGGCTGATTGCTGGCAGATTACGGCCGCCGGGACCAAGGACTTCAGGACCTCGGAGGGCATCCGAGTATGTCCGGCCCTGAAGTTCCTTCGCCAGCTCGTCTGAATGGCGAGGAAGAGCGCTTTCGAGCGTCCAAGGGCCTATCTCATGACGAGTTCCCGGTCGCCTTGGCCGCGGAGGACCGGCTCCTGGTCGCGGTTCTGCCTGCGGGCGGCGTCCTGCACCTTGGGCTTGAGGTAGTCGTAGAGCGCTTTCGTCGTGACCCGCCCCGAGGCGTCCTTGGCCCCTCCGCCCAGGCCCTCGACCGGTCCAGGGCCGCAGCTGGCTCAGGAAGGCCCTGATCCGCCCCTGAGAGTACCTTTCAAAAGGGAAAATAAGAAAAAAGCCATACGCCGCTTCCCGAAATCCGCCGTTACATCGGCGTTACGCCAGGCCACAATATTGTGAATTTACAGAACGGAATCCGCCTGTTAGTCTTGGAGTATGCAGCTAACCCTGCTCCTGATCATGGTGGCTGCCCCTCTTGCTGCGGAAGAGAGCGCAGCCTCTTTCCTCAATATCCCGATCGGCGCCAAGGCAGCCGGACTCGGGTCAGCGTTCACGGCTGTGGCGGATGACGCCTCAGCCATCTACTGGAACCCTGGCGCCCTGGCTCATTTCCAGCGCAGGCATGTGGGCTTGAGCCATGCCGAGCTCTACGGCCAGACCAGGCACGACTTCCTGGGTTATGTCCACCCCACCAAGCTCGTGCACCTGGGCGTGGGGGTCTCCTATCTGAGCCAGCCCAAGATCGAGGGGCGCGACGTCAGCGGCCTGGAGACCTCGGCTTTCACGGCCTCGGACAGGTCCTTCTCCCTGCACCTGGCCAAGCCTGTGGGCCGGGTGGGGCTGGGGTTCGGGGCCAAGGTCATCCAGCAGCAGATCGCCGACACCACGGCCTCCACCTTCGCCCTGGATTTCGGGGCGTCCTACCGGGCCACCCAGAGCCTGAGCTTCGGCCTGGCCGCCATGAACATCGGGCCGCCCCTCAAGATGGGCACGCAGAGCGACCCTCTTCCTTTTTCCTTCAGCGCCGGGGCCGCGTACTCCGTGAGGCAGCTCATGTTCTCCGCCGACCTCCGCCACCGCGTCCATGAGCAGAGGACCGGGGTCGGGGTGGGCATGCAGGTGCAGGCGTTCAAGGGCGTCTTCCTCAGGACCGGCTACTCGGCGTCCAAGGACCCGAGCTCGGCCGAGACGAGCTACTGGAACCTCTCCCGGTTCACGGGCGGGATGGGGCTGAGGCTCTCGGGCTTCATGCTCGACTACGCCTTCGTCCCGATGGAAATCGCGGACACTCAGAGACTCAGTCTGGGTCTCGAGTTCTGATCAAGAGGAGCTCCCATGATCCATGCCCTTCTGGCCTTCTTGCTCGCGACATCCGCCCAGGCGGCTCCGGCGCGGGGCGGCGCCGAGGAGGCGGCCGCCTTCGACAAGCACGCCTGGAAGGCGGACAAGCCCGCGGCCGATCAGGCCGAGGCCTCGCCCGAGCTCGACGACCGGCCGGCCCTCAAGTACCTGCTCAAGCATAGCCAGCCCAAGGCCGGGATGAAGACCGCGGGCGCCGCTTCCGAGCCCGCCCGCGACACGAAGAACAAGCTGGTCCGCTCCCCCAACGACTTCGAGCTCCAGTACAAACTCGACGCCGACGCCGAGGTCCGGATCACGGTCAAGGCGCCCGACGGCGGCGTCATGAAGAGCTTCACCCTCGCGGCCGGGGAGCCCGGCGGCAAGAAGGGCGTGAACAAGCTCAGCGTCTGGGACGGCCAGGATGCCATGGGCGAGGAGGCGCCGGTCGGGGACTACGTCGTGGTCCTTGCCATCGCCTACGGCCCTGACAAGACCGAAGTCCGCGAGCTCCCGCTCCGCAAGGAGGCCTTATGAAGAGCCTCCTCCTGAGCCTGGCGGCCTCTCTGGCCTGCACCGGCGCCTTCGCCGCCCCCCAGGTCGTGGACACCCATGTCCTCACCAAGGCCCCGTTCGGCATCTCGTACGGCAGGGCCGCGGCCTTCGAGAAGACGCGGGGCGAGGTCT
>JBFLXC010000233.1:0-2333 GCA_040757435.1 Spirochaetota bacterium
AGGTCGGCCACAGGGAGGATTTCGCCCAGGATGTTCGCCACCCCCGGAATATGGGGAGGCAATCCCGGCAGGGGAAAGACCCGTGGGGCGGCCGCCACCCGGCGCACCTGGTCGGAGGGGAAGGCGAAGCTCCTTCCTCCAGCCTTGAAAACCAAGAGGCGTTCGGCGCCTTCCTCCAGGAGGGACGACTCGGGGGGTCTGGCGAGGGCTTTCGTCCTTTCCTTCAACGCCTTGAGTGCGGCGGGGTCCGCGGGCTCCAGTCTTTGCATGCTCTTGTTGCGCTCCTGCCTCATAATTATCGGCGATTACCCGCCTCTTGCAACCTGAAGAATGGACGCGACCATGTCGCGGAGCGCTTTGGCCCCCATTCCCCCGCTCTCCTCGATCTCCTGGGAGTCCGGCAGGCCCTCCAAGAGCTTGTGGGCGAGGGAAAATTGCCGTACCGCCTCATCCTCGCGGCCTTCCCGCCTGGCGATATTCCCCAGGGCTATGTGGGCGGGGATGAAATCGGGATCGAGGTACAGGGTCCTGACCAAGGAGGAGATGGCTTCTGCCTCATCCTTGCGCTCCAAGGCTTCGAGGGCTCTGCGGTACCAGTCCCTGGGCTCCAGGGAGAGGAGAGGGTCCCGCGCCTTCGCCGAGGCGTCTGCTGGGACGGGATTGGGTGCTAAGGAATCGAGGGCCCTGGGTATGGCGGTCGTGGGGGTGGCGGAAGGGAGGGGGCGGCGCCGTGCGGGCGGCGCAGGCTTATCCCCGTCCGGGATGCTCCGAGGCTCCACCAGGAAGATGGAGCAGCCCTTGTGCCGTTCCTGCCGGGCCAGGTCCTGCGGGACCATCGCCAACTCGCTGGGCGAGACTACGAGGCAGGAACGCTCGGCCATGTGGCCGCGGATCTTCCAAAGGATTTCCGCCGCCGAGGTCCGGTCGAAGTAGATGAGGACGTTCCGGCAGAAGACCATGTCGAAACCCTGGCGGGGGCGGCCTGGAATAAGCCAGCCCTGGGATTTCAGATTGAGGCGGGAAAATCGGACCAAGTCTCTTATGTCCTGGCGGACCCGGAACCGGGGGCCTTGCAAGCGCGGGGAGACGGGGGAGCCCGCTGGGGCCGCCTCGAAGTACGCGACCCTGGCCTCCTCCGGAACGCCGCGGAACGACCATTCCCCGTACTCCCCCGTCCGGGCAACATCCAGGAACCGGGGATTGAGGTCGGTGCCGAGGATTTCTATGTCCCATTTCCTAAAGTCGGGAACCGCCCGGGCAACGGCGATAGCCAGGGAATAGGCTTCCTCGCCGGTGCTGCAGGCTGCGCTCCAGATCCGCAAGCTCCTGTCGCCGGAAAGGGTTTTTTCCGAGATTCTCCGTCGGAGGAAGAGCGCCTCGGCGGCGGCGAACTGCTCGGGATGGCGGAAAAAATAACTTTCCCCCACGGTCAGTTTTTCCGCGATTCCATCCAGGGTAGGCTCATCCGCAAGGCCTTCCAGGAGGAATTCAGCGAAGGCTTCGAGGGACAGGGAGCGCTTCTTGGCCTCCTGGGACAATATCATTCCCAGTTCGGCGGTTCCGCTCCTTGAGACGCGAAATCCATATCTGTCGGCCAGGAATCCGACGATGGCGTCGGCTGTCGCTTCAGGCAGGCGCTGTCTCATCCCGCAGGCTCGAAGGAAAATTCGGCGGCGAAAAACCGCTCCAGGCTGCATAGGAGCCCAAGCTCCCCGCCGTCGCGCAGGATTCCCTGGACTGCTTCGATTCCGGGGATGAGCTCCCGGGGATCGAGGACTTCCGAGCCGTCAAGCTCCTCCACCCCTTCCACCCGGTCCACCAGGAGGGCGAGGTTCCTGCCCTTGTGGCGCACATGGATCAGGCGATCATTGACCCTCATGGTCCGAGGCGCGAAGCCGCACTTCCTCCGCATGTCCACCAGGGGCATGGCAAGCCCTAGGAGCTCGACGATGCCAGGGATTGCATCGGGCGCCTGGGGGATGACCAGGGGCAGAACTGCGGGATACACATGCTCCACCAGTTCCGCAGGGATGCCGAAAGGCCTGTCGTCGAGGTAGAAGATCAGGACGCCGCGCCTTTCGCCCATGGCTGTCAGAACCTGTCTATGACCCGGATTCCCGAGCCCGGGAAGGAGTCCATGGCCATGAGGAAGTCCACGCCTTGGGAGAGGCTGTAGCGGTCGGTGACCAGGCGGGCGGGATCCAGGCGCCCCGAGGAAACCATGGCAAGGAGGATGTCGTAGCGGTGGGCCTGGATCCCGTGGCTTCCGTAGATCTCGAGCTCCCTGGCCACGACCATGTCCATGGGGATCGGCGCCCTGCTGTGGTCCGCGA
>JBFLXC010000234.1:0-2162 GCA_040757435.1 Spirochaetota bacterium
GCCACCTTGCCTTTGCGAAGCACCACGACCCTATCGGAGAAGCTCATGACTTCTTCCATCTTGTGGGTTATGAAGACCGCGGACTTGCCTTCCGCCCTGAGGCTGTGGACCACCTTTGCGAGCTCGTGGGATTCCTGGGGCGTGAGGACCGCCGTGGGCTCGTCGAGGATGAGGATGTCAGCCTTGCGGTAGAGAAGCTTGAGGATCTCGACCCTCTGCTGTTCCCCCACGGAGAGCTGCCATATGGAAGCTTCGGGCTCCACCTTGAGGTTGTAGCGCTGGGCCAAGGCCAGGACATCCGCCTTGACCTTCCTCATGTCGGGGACGAACTTCTGCTCCTCCATGCCCAGTATGATGTTCTCCAGGACGGTCATGGAATCCACGAGCTTGAAGTTCTGGTGGACCATGCCGATGCCCAGTCGGCGGGAATCCTTGGGGCTGTGGATCTGGACCTTTTCGCCCCGGAGGTGGATTTCCCCCGAATCCTGGCGGTACAGGCCGCATAGGATGTTCATCAAGGTGCTCTTGCCGGCGCCGTTCTCTCCCAGGAGGGCGAGCACCTCCCCCGGGTAGAGCGCGAGGTCGACGCAATCGTTCGCCAGCACTCCCGGGAAACTCTTAGTCACGGACCTCAATTCCACCAGGGGCCTGGGGGCTGGTTGTTCCATCTGTCGTGCCTTGTCCTATTGGGTCATTTCATTAACAGAGCGCCCGCAGTCCTATTTCCGGGCCGCGGGCGTTTGCATTCTTGGCGACGGGCGGGGCGGGTTGGAAGGCTTTCGCCGCCTTGGCCCGCTCTGCCCGGAGAAGGGGATTCTTCCTTACTTTACCTTGCCTACCACGCCCTCGACGAACCAGTCCATGCCGAGCTGGGCGCCGTCCGGGACGACCTTTCCGGCCTCATAGACGACCTTGCCGGCCTGGTCCTTCAAGGGGCCCGTGAAGATGGACCATCCGCCCAGGATCTTCTTCTGGGCGGCTTCGACTTCCTTCTTCACCGAATCGGGCACCTTGGGGCTGATGGAGGAGATCTTTGCCACTCCGTCCTTGAGCCCGCCCCAGTACTCGTGGCTCTTCCAGGTGCCGTTGAGGGCCTGCTGGACCGTGCTGATGTAGTAGGTGCTCCACTCCCAGACCGCGCTGGCCAGGACGGAGTCGCCCACGAACTTGCCCATGTCGGAGTCGTAGCCGATGGAGAACTTGCCCCTTTCCTGGGCCGCCTTCTGGGGCTCGGTGGTATCCTGGTGCTGGGCGATTATGTCGGCGCCGGAATCGAGGAGGGCTACCGCGGCTTCCCTTTCCTTGACAGGATCGTACCAGGTGTTGGTCCATACGACTTTGACCTGGGCCTTGGGATTGACGGATCGGACGCCCAAGGTGAAGCCGTTGATGCCCCGGACGACTTCGGGGATGGGGAAGGCTGCCACGTAGCCGATCACGTTGGCCTTGGTCATGCGTCCGGCTATGATGCCCGTGAGGTAGCGCGCCTCTTCGATCCTTCCGAAGTAGGTGGCCATGTTGGGGTTGGTCTTGTAGCCCGAGCAGTGCTCGAAGATGACCTTGGGGAATTCCTTGGCCACGTTGAGGGTGTAGTCCATGTAGCCGAAGCTGGTGGTGAAGATCATGTCGAAGCCCGCCATGGCGTACTGGCGGATCACCCGTTCGGCGTCGGGGCCTTCGGGGACGTTCTCGATGTACTTGGTTTCGATCAGATTGCCGAATTTCTTCTCCAGGGCGAGGCGGCCCCGGTCATGTTCATAGGTCCATCCCAGGTCACCGGGGGGGCCTATGTACACGAAGGCGATCTTTAGGGGTTTCTTTGCCTGGGCCGCCATGGGCGAGACCAGGGAAAACAGCATGGCAAGGGCCAGCACAGCGAAAATCAGCTTTTTCATCCGCCACTCCTCTTGTAGCTCCGCGCCTGGAGTGGGGCCCTCGGGCCCCGGCGCTGAGAATGCACCGGGACCATACTAGCCCTTAGGAATGCGGCTGTCAAATATTTTTTTATTGAGTGATGAAGGATCCCGAACTGGCTCCGGGCACAGCCTTGACGGTGCCTAGCCACTTGGAAGCTTCCTCCCTGGAGGAGTAGGGCCCCACCCTCACTTGGTAATAGCTCTTGCCGTCTATGTCCTTGACATTGATCCTGACGGGGAGGTTCT
>JBFLXC010000235.1:0-2131 GCA_040757435.1 Spirochaetota bacterium
TCGGGGGAGGGAGTGCAGCAGGCCTTGCTCAAGATCATCGAAGGGACCGTCGCATCCGTGCCTCCCCAGGGAGGGAGGAAGCACCCCAACCAGGAATACCTGAAGATAGACACGACCAACATCCTTTTCATCTGCGGCGGAGCCTTCGTGGGTCTTGAGAAGATCATCGAATCACGTGTCTCCAGCCATCCCCTTGGCTTCGGCGCCGACCTGAAGCCCCGGGGCGAGAAGAACCTGAGGGAGCTTTTTTCCCGTCTCCATCCCGACGATCTCATCAAGTTCGGCATGATTCCCGAATTCATAGGGCGGCTGCCCATCCATGTCGCCTTGGACGACCTGACCAGGAGCGACTTGCGGCGGATCATCACCGAGCCCAAGAATTCGGTGCTGCGCCAATACAAGGCTTCCTTGAAGCTCGACGACGTGGACCTGGTCTTCGAGGACGAAGCGGTGGAGGCCATAGCAGACCGGGCCATTTCCCAAAAGACCGGAGCCCGGGGCTTGCGGTCCATCGTGGAATCGATGATGATGGACATTATGTTCGATCTCCCGAGCGAACAGGGGGCCAAGAGGGTCGTCATCAATCGGGACGTGGTGGAAGGGAAAATCCCTTGCATCGTGGAAAGAGGTAAAAAAACAGCTTAATCCTTTGAAACACCGGGGTGGTTCCCGTCCCTTCGTCGAAGGGGGGAGCCTGAGATAAGACCCGATGAACCTGATCCGGGTAATTCCGGCGGAGGGAGATATGAGCATCACCCACCATTGCGGGAAGAGCCGTCCTCGGCTTCTTCGTCTTTTCCTCATTTCCATGGGCGCGGCAACCTTGGCCTTGGGCCTGGGAGGCTGCGCGAAGCAAGAATCCGGCCCCCTTGTCGTCTGGACCTACGATTCCTTCGTCTCCGAGTGGGGCCCCGCCGCCAAGCTCGCCGGGCTTTTCAAGGAGAAGACAGGCCTGGATCTTGAGTTCATCGCCAAGGGAGACGGTGGAGCCCTCATGGGCGTCCTCATTTCCGAGGGGAAGAACGCGGAGGCGGACATAGTCGTGGGGTTGGACGACCGTCTGGCGGACAAGGCCTTGGAGAGCGGACTCTTCGCCCCCATGGAACCGTCCAACATGAGAAACATCGCCTCCTCCTGGAAGGTGGATGAAAGGAACCGCCTGGTTCCCTTCGACTACGGCAACTTCGCCCTGATCTGGGACAGCGAGTCCGGCATCGCTCCCCCGGAGAGCCTCGAGGACCTCACGCTGCCTGAATATCGGAAGAAGCTGATCCTGATGGATCCCAGGACTTCCACGCCCGGGCTGGGATTCCTGGCCTGGACCCAAGCCGTCTACGGAGCGCAGTGGACGGATTACTGGAAAAGGCTCGCCCCATCCGTCCTTGCCATGACTCCGGGATGGGACACGGGATACGGCCTCTTCACCAAGGGAGAGGCTCCCCTTGTCCTCAGCTACAGCACCAGTCCCGCCTACCACAAGGCCTATGAAGGCACGGAACGGTACAAGGCATTGGTGTTCGCCCAGGGCCACACCGCCCAGGTGGAGCTCGCGGGCATCCTCGCCGCGGGGAAACGCCGGAAGGAAGCGGAAAAGTTCATCGACTTCCTCCTTTCCCCCGAGGCCCAGGCCATACTTCCCGAAACCCAATGGATGTACCCAGCCAATTCCGCGGCGGAACTTCCCGATTCCTTCTCCGTGGTCCCCAAAGGTATAAAGACCCTGGCCGCCCGCCTCTCAGATCCCGCCGCGGATCCGGAAACCGCGGCTGCGGTCCTCAGCGATGCCCTCAGGTAATTCGGCACGGCGAGGGAGGGAGGCTTCCGCCTTCTTCCTCGCCTCCCTCGTGGCATTGAGCCTCCTTCCCCTGGCGGCCTTCGCTTCCAAGACCATCGGAGCTTCCCACGGAGGATGGTGGCCAGCCCTCAGGGCTGCCTTCCTCTCGGATTCCACGGCCAGGACACTTCGCTTCACCCTGGCCCAGGCGGGGCTTTCCACGCTCTCCGCCCTCGCCCTAGGCTTGCCCGGGGCCTATCTCGTAGCCCGTTTCTCCTTCCCGGGAAGGAAATTCTTCCTTTCCCTGGCGGCTGTGCCCTTTTGTCTTCCGCCCCTTTTGGTAGTCCTGGCCTTCAT
>JBFLXC010000236.1:0-2113 GCA_040757435.1 Spirochaetota bacterium
TTGAAGATCCCTCGCCCCTCCCGCCAAGCCTTCCCAGCCCAGCCCTCAGAGCGCTCGATGAAGCTATCAAACTTCATACCCCCGTGTCAAGCGCATTTCAAAGATTTTTGGAAACTTGCTTGCTGGACTTGTTGTCCGACCGCTTCCGCAACCTTAGGCGCCTCAACGAGAGCGAAAGAGAAATTACCGGGAATGAAGGCCTATGTCAACAGGTTTCTGGAAAAAATCATGGCGAAGCATAATTCCCACCTTCCCCATAGGAGCGGTATGCCAAGGCCTCCTCTACAGCGATTTCCTTGAGCATCTCTTCCCCGTCCAAATCCGATATGGTGAGGGCGAGTTTCAAGACCGAATGCCCGGCCCGGGCGGAAAGCCCGAGCTCGTCCATCCTGGAATAAAGGAACTCTTTCACCCCCGGGGCGAATTTGCAGAATCCGACCAATGCATCCGGATCAAGGCGGCCGTTGAATACGCCCCCAAAAGACTTCGTCCTTTCCATCTGTCGGCTCACCGCGGCTTCCACCGATCGCCTTAGGCCGCCGCTGTCCGCTCCTTGCCGCTTGATCAATGACGACATGCGCGGAGGCTCCAAAAGTAGCCGGATATCCACACGGTCCAGGAGAGGACCTCCAATTTTCTTCCAATACTGCCCTATCTCCTTGGGTGAACAAGTGCAATATCCCCCTTCCCTTCCGGTGAAGCCGCAGGGACAGGCGTTGGCGGCCAAGATGAGCTGGAAATCCGCGGGGAAACGGATGAGCCTTCCCGCCCTAGCGATTGTGACTGTCCCGCTTTCCATGGGCTCTCGTAAGGACTGAAGCACATCGCGGCGGAATTCCGGAGTCTCGTCGAGGAAAAGCACGCCTTTGTGCGCTAGGCTGATCTCCCCTGGCAACGGGATCCTTCCTCCACCTATCATGCCCTCCTCGGAAGCGGAATGGTGGGGAGTCCGAAACGGCGGAGAAGCCTTGCTTGAACGCATAAGGAAGGTATATCCACGCATGGACCAGATCGCCGCCACTTCGAGGGCATCCGCGGGTTTCAGCTCGGGCAGGATCGAGGGGAACCTGAGGGCGGCCATGGTCTTGCCTGCTCCCGGAGCGCCGAGGAGCATGATATTGTGCCTTCCCGCCGCCGCGACGCTTAATGCGCGTACCACGGCATCGTTGCCGTAGTAGTCCGAATAATCCGCCCCCGCTGACCCCTGGCGCGCGGGTTCGACTTCCTCCGCCACTTCAAAGCCATCTTTCGGTTCGAGGGAGGAGTGGAAGGATCTTCCCCGAGCCAGGCATGCGCAGATGTCCAGGAGCTCCCTGGCATGGCTGATCGTCGAGATGCCCGAATTTCCAAGCATGCGATACTCCCCCCTGTTGCCCGCTGGGAGGATGAACCGATCTATGCCGAATCTTTGGGCTTCAAGTATGGCCGGGAGGGTGCCCCGTATCCGATTTACCGATCCGTCCAGGGCCAGTTCCCCCATGACAAGGACTTTCACGGGAGCCAGAGGAAGGGAAGATGAGGCGTCCAAGATCTTGAGTGCCACAGGGAGGTCGTACAGGGAACCCTGCTTGGGCAGATCGGAAGGCGAAAGATTGATGAGAACCCTGTCCTTGGGAAATTCAAACCCTGCGTTGCGCAGGGCGACGCGTACCCTTTCCCGTGATTCCCGCACAGAGGCCGCGGCAAGGCCCACCATATCCACGCCCGGGATTCCCCGCCTTATATCGACCTCGACCTTGACCAAGGCGCCGCGCAATCCCTGGGGTTCAAAGGCGAAAACTTCCATTGTTGCCGCTCCTCGCACTAATTACGCGAGGGGCGGCTCAGGTTGATTCAATGTGCGCCCGATTATTCCGGATCAGGGCTCCATGAGAAGATCAAGGTCGAGCTCACCGCCCGCGGCGGGCATGGCGATGCCGAAAGCCTCGAGAACCCGGGGGTGAAGTTCGCCGAATACGCCGATTTTCTTTCCTTGCGCGAAAACAAAGGCTTGCCTTCCCGGGATGAAACGCGGATCGTCCGCTTCCCTCACCTCATACTCCTTGCCGAGGTAATAGAGAAGAGTGGCTAAGTGGGAAGCGCACTCATTGTAGTCCGCCGCGGAATGGGTGTT
>JBFLXC010000237.1:0-2102 GCA_040757435.1 Spirochaetota bacterium
GCTCAAGCTCCGTTCCATCCCTAACCACCCGCACCCTGTCGGGGGCCAGGTCCAAAAGGGCCCTGATGGAGGAGCGGGTCTTTTCTATCGTCCTGGATTCGAGATAGTCCCCAAGGCTGAAGAGGTAGGTGACCGCGGCGGCCTCCCAGAACTCCCCTATGGCAACGGCTCCCGCCACAGCCAGGGTGACCAGGGCGTCGATGCCCACGATCTTGAACCTGAGGGCGCCGAAGGCCTTCCTGAAGATGGGGAAGCCCGCCGCCGCCGCGGTGGCGAGCATGAAGCCCGCCGCGAGCCATCCTTCACCCGCCGTTTCCTTCAAGACGAAGGAGACGAGGACAAGGACAGTGTAGACGGCCATCCACCTCGCCTTGGGATCAGCCTTCCAGCCCCTTTTCATGCTACTTCTCCCCAAGGACCGGATAGCCAAGTCGGACTATCCTTTCCCTGATCTGGTCCGAGCCTATGGCCGCCTCGTCGAAGCTCACCTTCACCCTGGAACTGGCGAAGGACACCTGGGCTTCAGCCACACCCTGGGTTTTCCTCAGCATTCCCTCGATCTTGGCGATGCAGCTGGGGCAGCTCACGGTTTCCAATTGATACGTCTTCGTCGTCATCTTCGACCTCCCGACTAGTTTGATGGGGATAAGGTAGGGGATCGAAGAAGGATCTTCCTTGACGGGGATCAAATTTGGGAAGAAATAAATGATTTTCCGAGCTTTTCCGCAGCTTCGCCGCCGCGTCTGAGGCCTGGGGCATCCCGGGGGAATGCGCCGGGCGGGCCGGGACGGAGCTAGGCGTGCGGGCGGGCCCGCCCGACGGGGGCGGCTAGGACTTGGGGCCCTTTCCTTCCTGCGCCTCGGCGAACTCCCTGGAAAGCTCGTCCACCAGTGCCTGGACCGGGACAATCTTCTCGGTCCTGTAGGCGTTAGAGCCCGCGAAGGCGAAACCCTTGTCCAGGCGACCCTTCTGGGCGTTGAGGAGGGCCAGGGAAATGCAGTAGGGAGCCTTGTCCACCTGGCAGGTGACGATGCAATGGTAGGGGCAGGCGAAGGGCTTCTTCCTTCCCTCCTCGACGTCCTGGACGAAGGCGTTGCCTATGGCCCTTCCCGGCATGCCCACGGGGCTCTTGATGATCCTGAGGTCCCCGGCCTGGGCATCCACGTAGGCCTGCTTGAAGGCCGGGTCGGCGTCGCACTCCTCGGTGGCCACGAAGCGCGTGGCCATCTGGACCCCCGAGGCTCCCAAATCCAGGAACTTCTTGATGTCCGCCCCTGTGTAGATTCCCCCTCCGGCGATGACGGGGATCTTCTTCCCCGAGCTTTCCTCGAAGGGCCGGACCGACGCTACCACCTCGGGCACCAGCTTCTCCAAGGCGAAGGCAGGATCGTCCAGCTGTTCGGGCTTGAAGCCCAGATGCCCGCCCGCCATGGGACCCTCCACAACGAAGCCGTCGGGAAGGTAACCGTACTTGTCCAGCCAGCGCTTGGCCAGGAGGGCGGCGGCCCTGCCTGATGAGACGATGGGCACGAGCTTGGTCTTGGAGCCGGCGATGAACTCTGGCAGGTTCACAGGAAGGCCGGCGCCTGAGAATATGATATCTATCTTTTCCTCGATGGCTGTCTTGACCAGATCGGCGAAGTTGGTGAGGGCGACCATGATGTTCACGCCCAGGACGCCCTTGCTGAGTTCCCTGGCCCGGCGGATCTCACGCCTCAGGGCGCGGACATTGGCGCCCAGGAAGTCCTTGAAGCCGTCGGGCTCCAAAAGGCCTATCCCCGCGGCGGCTATGACACCCACGCCCCCGGCGTTGGCCGTGGCGGCGGCGAGGCCTGAAAGGGAAATGCCCACGCCCATGCCGCCCTGGACGATGGGAATCCTGGCGACAAGCTCGCCGAAGGCGAGGCTGGGCATGGTCGTGAGGGATTTGATTGCGGCGTTCATGGCTGGCGCTCCGTGGATCTATGGATTTTCAGGGACCCCCTGAAGGCGGCAGTCTCCGATTCGCCATTTTAACACTTTTTGATTTTTTGTCATAGACGGGGCGCGCCGGGAGCTTTGGGGCGGAAAAACCCGGCGCGCCCCGCCTCGGCTTCAGGCAT
>JBFLXC010000238.1:0-2045 GCA_040757435.1 Spirochaetota bacterium
AACCGGATTGACCAGGGCAAAAAACGCCACAAACATCATAATGAAGAACCTGATGGATTTCTGCATCGGATCGATAGCGTTCTGGATGATCGGCTGGGGATTGATGTACGGGACGGATGCCCTTTCTGGGTTTATTGGTTTTTCGGACTTTTTCAAGGGTCCTGCGGGTGAACCGGAATTTTACCGCTCGTGGTTCTTCCAGGTGGTATTCGCCGCCACGGCTGCGACTATAGTCTCGGGGGCGATGGCGGAGCGCACGCGCTTCATTTCATACCTGACCTACACGGCATTCATATCGGCGGTGATTTATCCGGTGTCTGGCCATTGGATTTGGGGAGGGGGATGGCTTTCAAGGCTGGGGTTCCATGACTTCGCGGGTTCCACGGTCGTCCACTCAGTAGGCGGCTGGGCCGCCCTCATGGGGGCGGCGATGGTTGGGCCCCGAAAAGGGAAATACATTAGCGGCGAGGGTACGATCAGCGTGAAAGCCTTTCCCGGCCACAATATCCCTCTCGCCGCCCTAGGTGTCTTCATCCTTTGGTTCGGCTGGTACGGCTTCAACCCCGGCTCCACCCTTTCAGGCATGAGCGCCGATATTCCCAGGATAGCGGCCACGACAACTTTGGCGGCCTCCGCAGGCGCCGTATCCTCACTTCTTTTCTCCTGGTTCCTCTTCAAGAAACCAGACGCTTCCATGACTATGAACGGCGCCCTGGCCGGATTGGTGGCCATAACCGCACCCTGCGCCGTGGTTTCACCCGGGGCATCCCTCGCCATCGGCGGAATCTCCGGGATCCTCGTCGTGCTTTCCGTGGAGTTCTTTGACAAAAAAGCGATGATAGACGATCCTTTGGGGGCGATTTCCGTACATATGGTGAACGGGATCTTCGGGACACTGGCGGTGGGGATCTGGGGGAATTCCGAAGGTGTGGCCAAAGGATTGCTGCACGGTGGAGGATTAACGAGCTTGGGCGTCCAGGCCCTGGGCGTCCTCGCGGTAGGATTGTGGGCGGGAGGGACGAGCCTCCTGCTCTTCTGGGCCATCAGGAAGTTTGTCGGCCTTAGGGTCAGCGAGAAGGACGAGCTCATGGGACTCGACCTCAGCGAGCACAAGTCGGAAGCCTACTCTGGCTTTCAGTTTTTCAGCAACATGTGAGGAGGAAACCATGAAGCTCATCATCGCGTATATCCAACCCCATAAGTTGAACGACGTGAAGAAGGAATTGTACAAGGCCGAAGTCTTCAAGATTTCCGTCACCAACGCACTGGGCTGCGGACAGCAACGGGGCTACAAGGAAATCTACAGAGGCGTGGACGTGGAAGTAAACCTCCTGAAAAAGGTGAGGATAGAAATTGGAGTGAACGATTCCTTCGTCCAACCGACCATCGACGCCATCGTCCGCGGAGCCCAAACCGGAGAAATAGGGGACGGAAAGATATTCATCGTCCCCTTGGACGAATGCGTGCGGATCCGGACCGGCGAAAGGGGCTCCGCGGCTATAGGCTGAGAGGCCTACAGGAGGGGAAAGAGTTCCCGGGAAAAGGCGTAGGCGCCGGCTTGGGGCTCCGCTGAAGGCGTCCTTGAATCGGCGGGAAGGGCGAAGACCGCGGCGTCCGGGTCCTGGTTGGGCAGGAATTCCACAGGTCCACGGGACTCGGCCCATAGGCGTGCGAAATCCCGGGCGGCGGCGACTCCTTTAGCCCCCCTGCCGGAGGCGAAGACCGCTGCGACCTTCACCCTTCCGTCGGACATTGGGGAGGTCGAGAGGCCTATGAAGGTCGGGGGCGCCTTGTCGCCGGCGGGGCCTATCAAGGTCCCCTCCCCCTCGCCGAAGGTCGAGCGGACCCTTATCCTCATTCCCGTGGAACGCGCCAGGTCCGCGGACTTGTCGTGGAGGACCCGGGCTCCGTGGTTGGCCAGCCTGTACATGGAATCGTAGTCCAGGAAGTCCATGAAGGGAGCCTCGGGGATGATCCGCGGATCCGCCTTGGCCACTCCCGGCACATCCTTGTAGATGTCCACGAAATCCGCGCCCAGGGCGACG
>JBFLXC010000239.1:0-2028 GCA_040757435.1 Spirochaetota bacterium
TCCCCCATGGTCCAGGCCTTGAGGACTCTGTACTCCGTCAAGGCGTGCTTGCCTCCTGTTCCGCAGGGGGCGAATTTTTTTCTGTCCCCCCTGTCCCGGGCTAGCTGGTTTTCGATCCTGCCCCTTTCCTCGGGCGGCGATCCCTTGACCAGGGCCAGGTATTCCTTTTTCGCGCTCCTCTGCTTGAACTGCCCCGCCAGGAATTCGTGGGCCCCCGCATCCTTGGCCACGATGATGACCCCCGAAGTGTCCTTGTCCAGGCGGTGGACTATGCCGCCCCGCGGCGCGGGTTCTCCCAGCCTTTGGGACTTGAACAGGGCGGCGTTCGCCAGGGTGCCGCTCCAATGCCCCGCGCCGGGATGGGTCACCATGCCCTGGGCCTTGTCGAAGACGATTGCCCGTTCGTTCTCGAAGACGACCGGCACCTCCAGGTCTTCGGGCAGGAAGGAGCGGCTTGGCTCCCTCTCCCAGGAAAGCTCGATGAAGTCGCCTTCCTTCAGCTTCCGGGAAAGCTTTTCCGCCTTGCCGTTCACCTTGAGGAGGGCGTTCCTCGCCTTGAGCTGGGATCGGCTCATCACCTTGGCCATGTCGGAAAGATACTTGTCCGCCCTTTCGCCTTGGCAGGAGGCCGCCCTGCCCTCCCAACGCTCCCGAGGCTGGCCTTCGTCAGGCATACCCATCAGGGAGCCTCTCCGCCCACATACCCCAAGCCGGGCACGAGGCGCCGGATCCGGGCTTCTTCTTGGGAATCATCCTGGGCGGCCCCTTGGGTCTCTTCGGGCGGACAGGCCTCGTCCTCCTCGCCGTATTCCCTGGGATTGCCATGGAGCCTGGGTCCGTACTCCACGTTCCAGAGGAACAAACCGTAGGGAGGGGCCGTGGGACCTGCCTGGGAACGGTCCCGGGAGTCTAGGATGCGGCGCATCTCCGCTTCCGCCTCCCGGGCCGAGCCTCCCCCGCGACGCGTCTCCTCCTCCAGGAAAAACATAGTACCCACCAGGGAGCGGACCATGCGCCAGAGGAAGGCGTTGGCCGCCACCTGATAGACGATCCTATCGCCTTCCGCCCAGAAGGAAGACTCGCTCACATAGCGCGACCTGGATCGGGAAATGTCCTTGGCCGAGGCGAAGGCGGAAAAATCCCGCTCTCCCAGGATCACGGAGGCCATGGCGTTCAGGGCGGCGAGGGACGGCCGGGAGCGCCTGTGCCACTCGAAGCGCCGGTCCTGGGCCTGGCGGACCGTCCCAAAGGAGGTGAAATACCGATACCTTCGCAGGGAGGCGTCGAAGCGGGCGTGGAAATCTTCAGGGGCGTCGGCCGCATCCAGGATCCGGATGTCGCCGGGCAGCAGTTTGTTGAGGGCGAGGACGAACTTTTCAGCCGGTATGGAGCGGATGTCCGTAAAAAAACCCGCAGCTTGGCCCCGGGCATGGACTCCCGCGTCCGTCCGGCCGGCGCCGGTCGCCGGCACCGGGTGGCCATGCATCTTGGAAAGGGCCTTCTCCAGCTCCTCCTGGACCGAGCGGGCGTTCTTCTGTCTCTGCCATCCCCCGAAATCCGTCCCGTCGTAGGATACGACGAGACGGATCGCCCTAGTTCCTCCCATGCCCATCTTCCGTCTTCTCGATCAGGACCATGGCCACGGCGTTTTCACCCTCATGGGTCAAGGAACAGTGGATGATTCCGCCCCCGGCGGAATCGAACTTCCGCCTGGCCGTATCCTGGAGGACGATGCACGGCTTGCCGTTGTGGTCGTTCCTCACCTGGATATCCTTGAGCTTCATTCCCGAAAGCCCCGTGCCCAAGGCCTTGCCGAAGGCTTCCTTGGCTGCGAAACGGGCGGCCAATGACAGGGCCTTGCCGGCGCCGCGCCGGGAGGCGGCCTCGATCTCCTCGGGATGGAAGAATCGATCCACAAGCCCCGGGATGGACAGCCACCGGGTGATGCGGTCCACGTGCACGATGTCGATGCCGATGCCAGAAATCATTCTTTGGGCTCCGTCGCGGATTGGGCTGATGGGTAGACCA
>JBFLXC010000240.1:0-1859 GCA_040757435.1 Spirochaetota bacterium
AAGGCGCCGCCCGCCAGGATTATCCTACCGTCGTAGAAAACGGCCGTGGCCGAATAAAGGGGCCAGGGCAAGGGCCGAAGGCCCTTCTCCCAACGTCTGTCAGTCCCGAAGCCCAGGGAGCCGTCGGCACGGATTTCGGTGTAGAAGATTTCCTTCGTCGCGCCCTCGGGTCCCAAGCCGCCAAGGACATAGATCATGTTGCCCGCCGCGACTATGGTGCCGTGGGACCGGCCGGAAGGCAAGGCTCCAGTGATCGTCCACGCCCCTACGCTCCCGTCCTGCCCCAGGCTTGCCACCTCCACTGTTGAAGCTGGATTCCCCGCCCCGTCCTGGCCGCCTATCCTATAGGCGCAGGATCCGTACCTGAGCGTCATCACCCCGGGACCGGCCGTTTCTTGGCGGCTTGGATTTTCCCAGTCCAGGAGGGAGCAGGCATGAAAGAGGATCAACACAGAAAGAAGCGGTAAATACCTTCGGAACATTACGGCCTAATTATATTGAATGTTCAGACGGCTTTCAAATTGAAGGGTGTGGCGGTGCGATAAACCTCGAACTTTCACCTCCCTTATGATATTTTTATGCAATGCGCCCCATCGACACCATGACAAAGCAGGAAGCCAAGGACGTCCGATTCGTATTGATGGACATAGACGACACCCTGACCACGGAGGGGAAGCTGCCAGCGGAAAGCTACGCAGCCCTATGGATGCTCAAGGAGGCCGGCCTTGCCGTCGTGCCCATCACAGGGCGCCCGGCGGGATGGTGCGACCTCATAGCGCGCCAATGGCCCGTTGACGGGGTGGTGGGCGAAAACGGAGCCTTTGTCTATTGGGAAGGGGAAGGCAAGCGCCTACAGACCCTCACCCACCCCGCAGCGGCGCGCAACGACGCCCCGCCCTTAAAGAAAGCCCTGGCTAGGTCCCTGGCCGAGGTGCCGGGCTGCAGACTCTCGCGGGACCAATTCTCGCGCCTTCACGACATCGCCATCGATTTCGCCGAGGAGGAGCCCGTCCTTCCCCTGGAAGCGGCTCTGAAGATCAAGGGGATCTGCGAGGAGGAAGGGCTGAAGGCCAAGGTCAGCTCCATCCACGTGAACGCGTGGCTGGGAGACTACGACAAGCTGGGGATGGCCAAGCGTTTCCTGGCCGAGCGCTTCGGCTACGAAGACGATCGGGATAGGAAGGCCGTCCTCTTCGCAGGGGATTCTCCCAACGACGAACCTATGTTCGCCCACTTTCCCATGGCCTGCGGCGTGGCGAATGTAAACAGATACAGGGAAATCTTGAGGCATCCCCCCTGCTTCGTAGCCCGGGAGGAAGGCGGGGCTGGCTTCGCCGAGATAGCCCGCATCCTTTTGGAACGGCGCCGCTGAATGCAGGTTCCGCCGGACTAAACAGGCCCCTAAAAGGAATCGCGCCCGCCTAGGCGCCGGGCCTTTTAAGAACTCCCTTGATCCCTGGGGCGATGTACACGGCGATGCCGGCCCACACGAACCCAAAGCTTAAGGCTCTCCAGAAGCCGAAGGCTTCGCCGTAGGCGAAGATTCCCAATAGAAGGACCATGGTGGGGGAAATGTACTGCAGCAGACCAATGGCGAAAATCGGGATCTTCCGGGCCCCGAAGGCGAAGAGCAGCAGGGTGAGGGCGGTCAGCGCACCGCCGCCCAGCAAGAGGAGGGGTCTGCCCTGGGAGCCGCCCTGGGCGGAGAGGAAAAATCCCGCGCCCGAGGCCTCGGCCCATAGGCAATAGGCCAGGGCCAAGGGAACAAGGAATAGAAGCTCGAAGCCCGTGGAAAACAGGGATGGGATCTGGAGCTTCTTTTTCGCCAGGGAATAGACGGCGAAGGAAAAGGCGAGGAC
>JBFLXC010000241.1:0-1808 GCA_040757435.1 Spirochaetota bacterium
CCAAGAGGACCTCGGCCAACCCCGATTTCGCCGCCCTCATTGTCCTTTGGTTCGGCGACCTGGGCCTCAAACGGGGGGACAAGGTGGCCATCGCCGCCTCGGGCTCCTTTCCCGCCCTCGCCGTGGCTGTGCTCGCGGCCTGCCAGGTCATGGGCCTCGAGCCCGTCATGACCCTTTCACTCGGCGCATCGGAATTCGGCGCGACCATCCCCGGGTTCAACGTAGCCCAGATGATCCTGGAGTTGAACCGAAGGGGAATGGTGGACGCGTCGCCAGCCGCGGTATCCCTTGGAGGCGAGAAGGATGCGGGTGTCTCGGAATTTCCCGGCCACGAGACGAAAGAGGCCTTGAACCGGGAGGCCGTCGCGACAGGTCTGCCCATCCTGGACCCCGAGGCGGGGGAGGAGGGGAGGATGGCGATATTTTTCGCCGGCGCCGCGCCCAAGGTTTTTGTGAATATCGGCGGTGGCGAGGTCGCCCTGGGGTCCACCTCGGCCTCCTTGAGGCTGCCCAAGGGCATGATCCTTCCCGGAGCCCTGGGATACGCCTCCTTGGGTGAGGGAAGGGGAGAACGCAGGGGCCTTGTGCTTCGGTTCCTGGACAGGGGGATCCCTGTGGTGCATCTTTTGGACATCAAGGGCCTTGCCCTGAAGGCAGGCCTTCCCGTGGACCCCGTCCCCCTGCCTGAGCCCGGCGGCTCAGCCATCTACATGGAAGGCTCCAAGCCCAAGCTTCCCGCCTTCCTCGGCCTTGCTTCGGCCCTGGCTGTCCTTGGCGCTCCTATCTGGAAAAGGAAATCCGGCGGACGGAGGCCAAAGGCCGGCGGCGTCTCCTGAGTCAAATCCCTTGGCAGGTCTCCGGACGAATCCCCAGGCTACATGGTCCTCCAGAACTTGTAGTGGGTCCTTTCGATCTCATCCACGCCGGCCAGGGGGTAGTAGCGCATCTGTCCCTGGCGGGCGAACATGAATCCGTTCTTGAGCATCTTGTAGGAAAGCTTCTCGATGGGACAATCCAGTGAGATGCCTTTCACGTACTTGCCGGGAGTCCTGCGGATCTCAAGCACCGCCTCGTGCAGCCGGGCCGGGTGTATGCCGGGAAGGAAGCTGGAAACGAAGGGATTGGCCTCGAACTCCCGCATGAAATCCTCGATGGAGAATTCGAGCTGGGCGAAGAACATCGCGGGCGCGCCCTTGCTGTTGTGGGGGTCGGTGATGAAATGTGAAAACCTCTCCATGTCGTAGCGGGTGAGGACCATGAAGCGGACGGGATTGATTTCCACGATGATCTTCATCTCATCCCTTTCCTCGGGAATGGCGGCCTGGGGATTCAGTTCCACCGATTCTCCCGTGGGATTGCAGAAGTGCAGGGCGCCCAGGCTGGAAAGGTCGATGTGCTCGAGGACGCGGTAGCTCTTTATGAACTTGGTGGCCTTCGGGCTTCCGTCCGGGTGGGGCACAAGGCCCTTGTAGGCTTCATCGATGTCGAAGTAGGGATGCCTCCAGGAGGGATCGAGCTCGGCGAAGATGAGCCTTCCCTCGAAGTACCTGGAAGATCCCTGGATGTAGTGCTTAATGAAGCTTTCCGGTTCCAGGGCGGAGGCAATGAGGGAATGGTTCGGGTGCAGGATGAGGTACAGGTGGCGTTCGTCTGGCATTGGAATCTCCGTGGATAGGTATAGTCTTCCTCCCCGGCCCTGTGATCAAGGGGGCGGATCGCGGGGGGCTTGGGCCGAGGCGCGCGCCCTGGCTGCGGCGGCGTGGGCCTCGAGGCCCTCCAGGCGGGCGAAGGCCTCGGTGTCCGCGGCC
>JBFLXC010000242.1:0-1765 GCA_040757435.1 Spirochaetota bacterium
CGAACAGTGGCCGGCCTTCCTTGGGGAAGGACGGCCTCTTCGTTTATCTGGACCTTACGAAAGGAAACGGAGGGTGGAGATGAGGAACAGTTTCGAATCCAAGGTGTTCAAGAGCGAGACCGTGTGGCTGGGACCCCACGAGGAGATGGTGGTGCGGGGCGGAAGGAACTTGTTTCCCCTCCTGCCCAAAGCCTTCGAGGGAGTGAGGCAGATCGGCGTCCTGGGCTGGGGAAGCCAGGGGCCGGCCCAGGCCCAGAACCTTAGGGATTCGCTCCAGGGCACGGCGGTGAAGGTGAAGGTCGGCCTGCGCCCAGCCTCTCCCTCTTGGAAAGCCGCCCAGGCCGTGGGCTTCGCCGAGGAAAACGGGACCTTGGGAGAGATGATGGCCGTGGCGCGGGAATCCGACCTGGTGCTTCTCCTCATCTCCGACGCCGCCCAGGCCGAGCTCTACCCCGAGATCTTCAAGGCCTTGAAGCCAGGCGCGACCTTGGGCCTCTCCCACGGGTTCCTCCTGGGGGTGCTCAAGATCAACGGCGACAGCTTCCCAAAGAACATAAACGTGATCGGCGTATGTCCCAAGGGAATGGGGCCTTCGGTTCGAAAGCTCTACGAGCAGGGCAAGTCGGTGAACGGCGCCGGCATCAACACTTCCTTCGCGGTGGAGCAGGACGTGGACGGCAGGGCGACGGACTACGCCATCGCCTGGTCCGTGGCCTTGGGGGCTCCCTTCACCTTCAAGACTACCTTGGAGCAGGAATACAAGTCCGACATCTTCGGCGAGCGGGCTGTCTTGCTCGGCGGCGTCCACGCCATCGTTGAATTCCTTTTCCGCCATTACCAGAACTTGGGCGCGAGTCCGGAGGAGGCCTTCGTCCGCTCCACCGAGAGTCTCACGGGTCCCATTTCCAAGACTTTGAGCCGAAAGGGCCTCATGGGGGTCTATGAGTCCCTGGACGAGGCGGGCAAGAAGGTCTTCCGTCAGGCCTATGGGGCGGCCTACAAGCCGAGCTACGAGGTCCATTACGAGATCTACCAGGAAGTTTCCTCGGGCAATGAAATCAGGTCAGTACTCTTGGCGGCGGACAGGATGAAGAAGATTCCGATGGGCAAGATAGACGAGAGTTTCATGTGGAAGGTGGGCGAGAAGGTGAGGGCGGCCCGCGGTTCGGCGCCCACGGCTCTCGATCCCTTCACCGCGGGGGTCTACGTGGCTGCGATGGTGGCCCAGGTGGATCTTCTTGCGGAGATGGGCCACGCCTATTCTGAGATAGTGAACGAGTCGGTGATCGAGGCTGTCGACTCCCTCAATCCCTTCATGCATTTCAAGGGTGTCTCCTTCATGGTTGACAACTGCTCAATCACCGCCCGGCTTGGGAGCCGCAAGTGGGCTCCCCGCTACGACTACCTCTACATGCAGCAGGCGGCCCCTGTCTGGGCGGCGGGGAAGGGGGAGGACGAGGAGCTGTGGAGCAAGTTCATGGCCCACCCGGTCCACAAGGCTCTCGCCACCGCTTCCTCCATGAGGCCTAGCGTAGACATCGCCGTGGGAGGCTGACGCCGAGGCCTCAGAGGCTCGTTTCATTGGATTTCCTGCCTCGTCGCCTGGAACAATCGGACAGGATGTCGGGATTTCCAGGATCAACAGGGTCAAGGCCGCCTCCAGGGCGGATTTCCGGTCGATCCTGATTGTCGTGTCATCCTGTCGAAGATAATCGGACAGGATGTCAGGATTTCCAGGATCCACGGGACCAAGGCCGTCTCCAGG
>JBFLXC010000243.1:0-1737 GCA_040757435.1 Spirochaetota bacterium
GCGGAAGGGCCACTTTTATGCCGCTTATTGCTAAGTATATGCATTGAAAGGAAGCGCGCAAATATTATTTTTCCCGCGATTCATGTGCGGCGCCGGCTTCCTGTCGATCCTGGCCATCATGTGATCCTGTCGCATTCCTTCTTCCCCTCCTGGCGATCCCGGCGATCCTGTGATCCTGTCGTATTCCTTCTTCCCGTCCTAGCGATCCTGGCGATCCTGGAAATCCTGTGATCCTGTCGCATTCCTACTTCCTGTCCAATTTCCCTTCCTTCCGCATGTGATCGGTTCGGGAAGGGTCGGGGGAAGAAAAAAAAGGACCGCCAAACGGCGGTCCCTTGGGGAGAGAAAGCGGGATGCTAGATTAGGCACCATACCAAAGGGTACGGTTGATCCTGACCGAACATTTTTCACCTTCCCTTGGGCCGTTGGCCCGCCGGGGCTTCTGCACCCTCAGCTCCGCCGCCCCTGCGGCGAGCTTGTAATCCACAATGTCGCCGAGATAGGTCCGCCTCGCCACCAGGGCGTCGAATGAGTCCGGCGTTCCGGGAGACACGAAGTCTATGTCCGAAGGCCTGCAGGCCAGGATCGCCTTGGAGCCCAGATCCTTGGGCGCCTTCGCGCTCACAGGCCTGGCGAGTCCATGGATCCTCGCTTCCCCCCCCTCGACCTCGACATCTACGAAATTCGAAAGGCCTATGAAGGAGAATACGAAGCGGTTCGCCGGCTTGTC
Organism: Spirochaetota bacterium; assembly: GCA_040757435.1. Classification (GTDB taxonomy): domain Bacteria; phylum Spirochaetota; class Spirochaetia; order Treponematales; family Rectinemataceae; genus VKGY01. The sequence continues at coordinate 731 of JBFLXC010000243.1, forward strand.
GTAGATCTCCAGGGGCTTTCCCACCTGCTGCACCACCCCATGGTCCATGACCAGCATCCTGTCCGAAAGGGCCATGGCCTCCGCCTGGTCGTGGGTGACATAGATGATGGTGAAGCCGAACTTTTTCTGCAGATCCTTGATTTCGAAACGCATCTCCTCCCTCAGCTTCGCGTCCAGGTTGGAAAGCGGCTCGTCCAGGAGCATCACCTTTGGGTTTATCGCGATCGCCCGGGCCAGGGCGATGCGCTGCTGCTCGCCCCCCGAGAGCTTGGTGGGATAGTCGTTCTCCCTATGGGTGAGCCCCGTGCTCTGCAGGGCCATCTTCACCCGCTCGGCGATCTCGTGCCCCGGCCGCTTGCGGATCTGGAGGGGAAAAGCCACATTGTCCCGCACCGTAAGATGGGGCCATACGGCGAAGGCCTGGAAGACCATGCCGAAATCCCTGTGCTCCGGAGGCAGGTAATACTTCTTGTAGCTTGAGGAGAAGATCCTGTCGTCCACGGACAGCTCGCCCTCGTCCAAGTCCTCGAATCCGGCGATCATCCTCAGGGTGGTTGTCTTCCCGCAGCCCGAAGGCCCCAGGAAGGAAAAGCATTCGCCCTGCTCGACCTCGAGATTGAGCTTGTTGACCGCGATGACCTCGCCGAATTTCTTCGTCACGTCCTTCAGTTTCAACTGCGCCATCGTCTTACTCCTGTACCTTGGCCCGCGGCTTGTCCAGCGTGGCGAGGAATTTCCGGATGATTGTCTCCCCGGCGAAGATGATGACCAAGGCGATGCTCGCCAAGGCCGCGGCGCGCACCGTCTCTCCGTCCTCGTTGAGGGCGTAGATGGCCACGCCTATGGTCCGGGTGTTGGGCCCGTAGAGCAGGACCGAAGTGGTGAGTTCACGCAGCGCCGGCAGGAAGATGAGGAAGAAGGCGCTGATCATGCCCGGCTTGATGAGGGGGATGACAATGTTCTTCAAGCTCTGCCAATGGGTCGCCCCGCAGGCCCGGGAAGCCTCC
>JBFLXC010000244.1:0-1711 GCA_040757435.1 Spirochaetota bacterium
TGGCGGGTGGCGATGCCGTAGTTTTCTTCCGCAACCTTTACAGCGACCTTTCCGATTTCAAAGGTCCTATGCGGATAAGGAGCCTTCATGGATATGGATTCCGTATCAAGGAGTCCGGGCAGTGGGGAATTCCGCAGATACTCGAAATTCTCGCTCATGGGGTTGGATATCTTGACCACGAGCCCCGAGGGAATACCCATTTTTTCCACATAGTCCTTTCCGCTCCCTAGGTAGTTGTATATCATCTCCTGGTAGCCCAATCCTACGAAGTTCAATTTGGCTTTCCTTGAAAACTCCTCTATGGGGGAAAGCCTCCCTATGGTGAAATCCTTCGGCCTTTCAGGCTTGAAATTCTCCATGCCTATCCCTATGAGAACATCTTCTATGATGTCCACGGGATGGAGGAAGTCGTTCCTGTACTCCGGAGGATCCAAAACTAGCCTTGAGCCCTCCACTCTCGCCCGGGAACCCATCCGTTCCAAGGAGGCTTTCGCTTCCTCGGCACCGAGGTCCACTCCAAGCAGGCTGTTCACGCTCTCCAAGGAAGCGGAGACAGGCTTCTGGAAATAGAGAGGGAAGACCACGTTTCGCCCAAAGGGGGTGTCGTAGGGATACCTAACCTCGACATTCTCGATGACAAAGCCCATGTCCGACAGGTCGCAGGCCATGATGGAGGCCGTAAGGCTTACCGATGGATAGTCGCTTCCCGTCACTTCGATGAAGAGATCCGAGTCGCCGACCAACACCGCCCCCAGGTCTGCGGAATTGATGATGGGAGGGTAGGAAAGGACCCTATCCTTGTTGTCCACCAACAGGGGGTGTACAGCCTCTTCCGCCAGGATGAAGCCGTATTCCCTGCCCTTGGGGTGTTCCGCCAGGATTTGGCGCAGGGTCATGGATTTTTCAGACTGCAGGGGCACGAAGGAAGTCGCATCGGGATCGACGCCGCGGTATCTCACGGGCCATTGTATGACCGATGGCCGGTACAATCCTATGGAAACCGTTTTTCTCTTTCTCCCGAAATTCCAGGTCAGCTTTTCCTGGGTCTGGATCATGTCCTTGAGCATGGCGTCCGTGATCGCCATCCCCCGCGCCACAAATCCCGCGAGGTAGGGCCTCACTTCTTTTACGCTCTCCTCAACCTCCACCGCGTAGGCCGCCTTTCTTCCTTGGCCCGGGCGGACGAAAAAGCCGTAGGGAGGAATCGAACCTGTCCTGTGTACCTTGAGTTGGCGCGCCAATCCCGCGGTGGACCATAAGTCAGGCCTGTTTGTATCGTTGAGCTCGATCTTTATCGTCCTATCAGCCTCGGATATATCGTCGCCGTCCCAACCGTCCAATTCCGCCTTGGCGGTGGGCAGGACGGCTTCAAGGGCCTGGGCGTCATGACGGACGCCTAGCAGAGAAAAAAACAAGGTTTCATTCACTTCGATCTTCGGCATATCACTGTTCCTTCCGGGTTGATTTTTGCAGCGACCTTCGCAGCCGCACAGCCTCGAGATCCCGGCTGAAGAGCTCCCGCAAGTCGTTGAGCCCCAAGGCCATGAGGGCCATCCTGTCTATGCCTATGCCCCAGGCGAGGACTGGAACGTCGATGCCCAGGGCCTTGGTGACCTCGGGCCTGAAGATTCCCGAGCCACCAAGCTCAAACCAGCCAAGCACCGGGTGCTTGATGTGGACTTCCACGGAAGGTTCGGTGAAGGGGAAGTAT
>JBFLXC010000245.1:0-1647 GCA_040757435.1 Spirochaetota bacterium
AGGGATGGGGAGAAGCGGTCGATGATCATCTCCAGCATCTGGACCACCGCCGCGATGACGATGATGAAGATGATGAAGGAAAGATACTCGATTCCCAGGGGCTTTATGATGAAATACAGGACGGCCCAGCAGACCGCCGAGCAGATCCCGATGACCATGGTGACCGCCAGCCCAAGGCCCATGGAGCTCTTGAAGTCCTTGGAGATGGAGATGAAGGAGCACATGCCCAGGAAGTTGGCCAGGAGGATGTTCGAGGTGAGAATGCTGGCGAAAAACAAGGAAACCAAGCCCACGTTCGGCGCGTCGATCATTTCTTGCCTCCTAGCTTCGCCTTGTAGGTGTTTGCCGCCCATAGGGCCAGGGCCACCAGGAAGAAGGCGCTGGGCGCCATGACCATGATGGTCCAGGGGGTGAATCCGTCTCCCAGGATCTTGAGGCCGAAGAGGGATCCGAAGCCAAGGAACTCCCGGATGATTGCCAGGACCACGAGCACCCAGCCGTAGCCCAGGCCGTTGGCTATGCCGTCGACGAAGGACAGCCAAGGCTTGTTGGCCGCGGCGAAGGCCTCGGCCCGGCCCATGAGGATGCAGTTGGTGATGATGAGGCCCACGTAGGGGCCGAGCTGCTTGGAGGCCGCGGGCAGGTAGGCCCTGAGGAGTATGTCCACGATGATGACGTAGAATGAGAGCACCAGCACCTGGACTATCATCCGCACCTTGCGGGGGATGAAGTCCTTGAGGGCGGAGAGGGTGAGGCTCCCCATGGCGGTGGCGAAGGTGACGCCCACCACCATGATGAGGGTGTTGCGGAGATTGTTGGTGACAGCCAGGGTGGAACAGATGCCCAGGACCTGGACGAAGATGGGATTGTTGGTCCAGAGGCCTTCCTGCATGACTTTCTTCGCGGGGCTCATAGGCTGCCTCCCAGTTCCTTGATGGCTTTCAGGGCCGAATTCACGAGGTTTTGCACAAAGTCCGAGGTGCGGCTCGCGCCGGTGACGGCGTCGACCTGGGAGTTTTCCTTGTCCTGGTCTCCCTTGCCCGAGCCTTGCCGCACCGCGACGGTGCCTTCGGAGCTCACTTTTTCCCCGGAGAACTGGTCCATGAACCAGGCTTCCCCTATGCGGCCTCCCAAGCCCGGGGTTTCCTGCTGGTCCAGGATGTCCATGCCCTTTATCCGCTGGACCGCGGGGTCCGCGGCAAGGATGGCGGTTATGGGACCCCAAAGCCCCGCTCCGGTGATCCTAACAGCCAGGTAGGACTGGCCGTCGATCTCGGCCTTGTATGCCGCCCCGACACCTCCGGGGGCTTTGAGCTCCTTCACAGAGGAGGCGTAGGCGGACTCGACCTCGGCACGGGCGGCGTCTGCCTTCGCCAGGCCGAAGGCCTTGAGGACGGCGAGTTGGCTTGCGAAGCGCTTGTTCGCTTCCACCTGGGAGAGGGTGACTTGGTTGGCCACGGCCAGGACGAGGACGAAGACGAGGCAGACCGCGAAGGTGAAGCTCACCACGTAGCCTATGGATTCTTTCTTGACCTTCATTTCGCGCCTCCCTGTCCGCCGCGGGCTTGGCGCCCGGTTTCGCGGCGCCGCGGGCCTTGAAGGAGTCCACTCCCATGTCGATGAGGATGGCGAAGGTGTTGCCGAAGA